>JACDNZ010000004.1 GCA_017656345.1 Thermosipho sp. (in: thermotogales)
ACCGGGTCAGGTCCGGAAGGAAGCAGCCCTAAGCAGGCAAGTGTGTGCCGTAGGAGTGCCCAGCCGGAGCCTTTATCGAAGATACGCTCAGGTCTCGGTTGATCGAAGTAAGGGTGCACGGCACCATTTTTTATTTTGAAAACTGGATTTCATATAACTTGTAATAAATTCCCCTCTTTTTCATTAAAGTC
Organism: Thermosipho sp. (in: thermotogales); assembly: GCA_017656345.1. GTDB lineage: Bacteria > Thermotogota > Thermotogae > Thermotogales > Fervidobacteriaceae > Thermosipho_A. The sequence goes on from JACDNZ010000004.1 coordinate 192, forward strand.
GAATGATTACCTTCTTCAACAATCTCTCCATCGTGAACAACTATTATTCTATCGGCATTTACAACTGTAGCAAGCCTATGGGCTATCATTATTACTGTTCTATCTTTTGATAGTTCTCTAACTGCTTTTTGTATCCTTTCTTCAGTCTGAACGTCAATATTACTGGTTGCCTCATCCAGAATAAATATCTTTGCATCAAATAATACTGATCTTGCAAGCGCTATCAATTGCCTTTCACCTGCTGAAATTCCTTTACCTCTTTCTATTATTTTTGTTTGCAAACCATTAGGAAGCCTTTCAATTAAGTCCCATACATAAACTTTTTTTAATGCTTCTTTTACTTCATTTTCACTAATTTCATCATGGAAAAGTCTAACATTGTCAAGTAATGTCCCGGTAAAAAGTACTACATCTTGTGGTACAGCTGATATTTGCCTTCTTAGTTCATGAATATTATATTTTTCTAACTCTAAACCATCAATTAATATTTTTCCTTTTTGTGGTCGATACATTCCATTTATTAAATTCATTATTGAAGTCTTTCCGGCACCAGTCTCTCCAACAATTGCAATTAATTCTCCCGGTGTAAATTGAACGTTTATATCTTTTAAAATCCACCTATCTTCGGTATATCTAAACCAAACATTTTTGAACTCTACTACACCTTTTTTTACCATTGTTTCACCATTTTCCTCGTCTCCAAAATGTTCTTCTGCTTCATCCATCAATGTAAAAATCTTTTCTGCACTTGCAGTAGTGTTCTGTATAATATCGTACTTCTCAGAAAGGTCCTCAAGTGGTCTCATGAATAATTCTAGATACGCTACAAAAGCGTATAAATCACCAAAATTTAAAGATTTATTAGCAATGTATTTTGCTCCCATCCAAACAATTGCAGCTATCGCTAATCTGTATAAAGTACTAACCGTTGGTCTAAAAATTGCAAAAACATACATTTGTTGTATTCTCGATTTGTATAATTCTGAATTAACTTTATCAAAACCTTTTTTTTCAAAGTTTTCAGCATTAAACAGCTTAACAACTGGCATTCCAGCAATATGTTCTGCAAGATACGCATTAACTCTAGAAATGTTGGTTCTTACCGCTTTATACGCTTTTAAATCAAAATATCTGAATAATAACATGGAAATAATTAAAATAGGAAAAATAAATGAAATATTTACAAATAAACTTGTACTCACCTTAAGCATCATAAATATAACACCGGCGAGCAAAAATACATCATTAATAATACTGGTAATTACTGATGTAAAAAACTCCATAACGTTTTGTGTATCATTTGCTATTCTCGTAGTAATTTGCCCGCTTGGATGTTTATCAAAAAATGACATTGGAAGTTTCAAAACGTGCTTATATAAATCGTTTCTGATATCATAAACAATCTTTCCACCTATATAAGTTGTTAGAAATATAGACAAATATTCAAGCAAAAAAATAGAGGTAGTTGCAAGTAGAAAATAAATCCCCATTTTAAAAATACCACTTAATCTTTGATCAAGTGGCAAAGAATCGTTGGTAATATAACTATTTATTGTTGTTCTAACAATTTGGGGTGGAAGTAAAGTAATAAACGTTAAAGATAATACGATAAAAATAGCTAAAATAAAGAGTAAAGTATAAGGCTTTGCGTAATTTAACAGTCTAAAAATCAATTTCATTTTATCTCTCCTCTAACATCTCAAAATTTCCACTATTTTTAGATTTATATACCAACTGATCAGCTATTTTCAGTGCTGATCTTAAATTACTTGACTTTACAATACCAACAGCAAAAGAAATCTTTAAAAATTCAAATACTCTCTTTTTAATCCTTTCTAAAATTCTTTGCGCAATTTTCAAATCTTCACAGTCCAACACAATTACAAATTCATCTCCACCATATCTAAAAGCTCTATCAGTTTTCCTTATATTTTCCCTGATAAAGCCGGCAAATTTTTTTAATACAACATCACCATATTCGTGTCCATATGTATCATTCATTTTTTTAAAATCATTAATATCTATAAAAGCCACTATTTTTGTTGTTCTATTATTTTGCTCTAAATATTCTTCTAAAGCTCTCCTGTTTTCTAACCCTGTTAGGGGATCTGTTAATGATTGTATTTTTAACTTTCCAAATAATTCCTTGTTTTCAAGATACATTGAAAGTTGTTTACCAAAAAATTCAAAAGTTAATATTTGGTATTTATTAATAGGCTTTCTATCAAATTTGTTGTCTGCAATCAAAACCGCTCTAATATTATCTCCAATTCTTATTGGTAGAATTGCAATATCTGTAGTTATTTCAAGTTCTTTTTTTAAACTTTCATGTAAGCTACTCTCTTTAATAATACTTACCGAAAAATCTTTTAGTAATTCTTCCATTGCATTAGCTTTAATTTTAACATTTTTATATTTTTCTTCAATTTTTGAAATAAATTTTTCTGAAATATTTTTTAAAAAATCTTCAATAGTAAATTCAATTGTTTCAATAGTTTCCCAAATATCATGCGCTTCTTTCTTGTCTGTTGGCCCTAATCCTTTGAACAACCGATATTCATCACCCGCTTTAACTAGCATAAAACATCTATTAAATGCTCCCCCATATCCAGCAGTAATACCTGTTAACATGGCATATATTATTGTCTCCATACTCACTTCAGGTCTAAGAGCATAATTTAATATAACAGACACATTTCTCAAAAGTTGTGCAACCTTTAAACCATCATAAAAATAGTTAAAAAGAAACTTTTGGTATTTCTCCGATAAGCTGGTATAAATTTCAAAAAGTAATTCTTTTAAATCTTTTATAAGAGAATAATAGTCAAATTCGAATCTATCATCATTTACGAAAATTACTAATTTTTGTTCATCCTTTTCACTCACGTATTCTATACATTCGTTGTCGAAATAATATTTCGATATTCTCCAAGCCCTATATAAATTTTCAGGAACATCGTTCGAATTTCTGGTTATATACAATTTAAACCGAATATTGATATCAATATTACTTTCCTTAATTGACTGAAGTATATATAACAAAAAACTATCAATATAAGCTATTTTTATCCTTCTTTCAAATTCACACTCCATATTTTTGAAACCTCATTTCCAATAAATTCCAAAAATTTAGTATCCCTTTCATCAAAAGGAGCAATATAATGGCTGTCAATATCTATTTCACCAATTACTTCTCCATTCTTGAACATAGGAACAACGATTTCACTTTTAACTTTTGGGCTGCAAGAAAGATAATTTGTTTCCCTGGTTACATCTTGTACCACAAATGTTATTTTTCTTTCAGCCGCCTGGCCACAAATTCCTTTACCAATTGGAATTTTAACATGTTCAGTTGGTTCCCCTACAAATTCCGTTAATTCAAGTAAGTTCTCATTGTTTAACATATAAAAACCAACCCAATCATAATATGGAACCTTTTCGAATAATAACTTGCATATATCTTTCATAAATACTCTGACATCATTGTTATTCAGATTTTTGATTTGAATTGTTAACCCATCAAAAAGCTTTTCTTTGTTATAATAATTTCCTTCGCTGTCACCATGTCTAAAATGAACTACAGCCTGATATACCGCATCATCAATATTCTTCAATTCATTCTTATTCCAAAGTGAAAAAGCATTAAAAAATATCACATTTTCTTTCTTTCCTTTTACAACAATCCAATCAATATTGAAAGGCGCAAAAGCAACAAAAATAACAAAATCTTCTGCGGAAAGTTTAAATTTATCCGAATTTTTTCTGATTTTCTCGGCAACTTTCTCTTTTTTTGCTTTCATTACATTTCCAAATTCCTGAACAAAACTATCAAGAGCTCTTCTTTCAATTTTTTCAAAGCTTACCCTTCCCAATTTTTCTTCTATTCTATCTAAAATAGGAGAAAACCTCTTTTTTAACCGTTTCCAAATCTTATCCCATTCCGATTTATCGTACTTAAGGATTTCGGAAAACTCTTCAATATGATTTTCAACTAAATTTCTCATCGCTATCCCTCCGTATTTTCTCTTCTTCTATAATTTCATATGATGCTTCATCAATAACTTTTATTTTTATATACCTACTGCCATAATATATTTCTATTTCATCACCTATTCTCACTTCTGTTGAAGGTTTTAAAGGATAACCATTACGAAAAACTCTATTGTTTTTTGCAAGTTCCTGAGCAATAGTCCTTCTTTTTATAATTTTAGTCGTTTTTAAATACTTATCTAATCTCACAATATCACCCTAAAAAATTATAACATATTTGTTTGTTGTGCTAACAATAAAAAAGGTGGCCAAAAGGCCACCTCAGATTTATCATTTTACTTACTGATTGACATTACTTGTACTTTCTTCGCTTTCGATCATCATTTGAAGCTCAGCAAAAGCCGAATCAAAGTCCATATAATCTGGTGTTGCCGCTTTTAAAATTTCGAGATATTGTGCTGCTGTTGTCGCATCTTTTAAAATTTTATTTATTTCATATAAATCATATAAAACTTCTGCTTTCATATCCAGTGTAATATCAGTTGCTTCTGAAAGATCACTTAATCCACCATACAACTCAACAAAATCATTCACTACATTTTGTAACATTCCATATTCAATATATGGTTTTATTTTTGAATAAAGTTTGGTGTAATAATTGAATAATACGTCTTTTCTTTCTGGATGTATTGTTTTCATTTTTTGAGTAGCAACAAACGAATCTGAGTAATCTTCATACACGCTTTCAATAACTAAATTTGCCTCTTTGTCAGCATCAGATACAATTTCTTCAAAGTTTGGATCAGAAGTTACGTCAGTTGCACTTTTCATTTTCTCAACTAATGTTACAAAAGCTGTTTTTATTTCTACAGGAACATTTGTCTTTAATACATTGGAATCCTCAAACAATTCTTCATAAACTTCTTTATAAACCTGTATTAAATCTTTACCATTTGTATTTAAAACTTTATACCAAACTTTATAAACAGGATCTAAAATAGTAAAAGAAATTTTATTATCATTTTTGAACTTTTCAATTTCTGATTTAAATTTCTCATCTTGTAAGGTCGATAATATTTCTTGATAACCGCTAGAAAGCGTAAATTTTTCATAAGTATCAACTGTTTTTACATCTTTGACGTTAAATACAAAGAAACTATTACCTAGTGGTATTGGACCTACCATTGTATTCGACGCTTCAAAAATTGTTTCCTCAACATCCTTATCAAGTATTCCACGTTTAAATTCAGGAATATTTTGCACAGTTAAACTTGAATCTGTAGCTGCCTGATAAAAACCCTTTGCCATTGCTTGACCAATAAATTCATTTGCACTTTCCTCAGATGAAAAATATACGTAATCAACATTAGCTGAATCATATTTGCTAACTATTTCATCTTTATTTTTCTCATAGTAATCCTTTACTTCCTCTTCACTTACAGAACCTAATATACTTCTGACCTTTGATAAAGTTAAATACTTAATCACTTCTGGTTTAATAGTATCGAGATATTTCTGAACACTTCCGTATTTTTGTTTTATGTAGTTAACCAAATTTTCATTTTCAGTTATCGATTTTTCTTGCTTATCAAGCTCTGCTTTAATTTCTTCACTTGAAGGCTCTATGTTATTAACTTCGGCATAATAAAGAATAACTTTAGTGTTAATCAAATCACCTAATATTGAAGCTTTTAACATAGGTTCCTCGAATATTGGATCAACTTCTGTAATTTGATAATAAGACAATGCTTGACCATATGAATTTTCAATATCCCAAGGAAAAATCCAATAATCGGATGAAAGTGCTGTACCATCTTTTGTCAAGTAAGCCACAGAATCACTCAACGAAAAACCGGTTCCAGTCGTGCTTCTTCTTGTTGAAAAATACGAAGTTAAAGACCAAATAACTATACCTGCCACAAAAGCAATTGCAATAGTCCAAATAATTGCTCCATGTGCCTTTTCAAACCATTTTCTCATGCTTCATCAACTCCCCTTTCATTTTCCATTTCTTCTTCTTCAAATGGAATAGGCCTAACAAGTGGAAATGCAATAACATCTCTTATATTTGGAGAATCAGTTAACAACATTACAAGCCTATCAATACCTATCCCTAGACCACCTGTAGGAGGCATACCATATTCAAGTGCCCTTACAAAATCCATATCCATCATTTGAGCTTCTTCATCACCTGCTTCTCTCAATTCAACTTGTTTCAAAAATCTTTCAAATTGATCAATTGGATCATTCAATTCACTGAAAGCATTAGCCATTTCTCTACCAAATATAATCAATTCAAATCTTTCTGTAACCCGAGGATCTTCACGATGTCTTTTAGCAAGCGGCGAAATTTCAACAGGATGCTCTAACAAAAATGTAGGTTGAACTACTTTGTCTTCTACAAGATCCCAAAGCTTTTCAATTAAATGTCCTCTATCTCTAATTTCAACCTCTACTTCATGTTCTTTTAAAACATCTAACATTTTTTCATCTGAATCTTCTAAAATATCTACTCCAAGATTTTCCATTATAAATTCTCTCATTTTTACTCGTTTCCAGGGTCTTGAAAAATCGATTTCAACACCTTGATAATTTACTTTTGTCGTGCCAAAAAGTTTTTCAACTACATAAGTAATTAACTCTTCAGTTAAATTCATCATATCTTCATAATCTGCGTAAGCTTGGTAAATTTCTATTGAGGTAAATTCAGGATGATGTTTATATGATAACCCCTCATTTCTAAAATTCTTTCCAAGCTCATAAACCTTTTCAAAACCACCTACAATAAATCTTTTAAGGTACAGTTCAGTAGCAATTCTAAGATACATATCTATATCAAACACGTTTAAATGAGTTTCAAAAGGTCTCGCTGAAGCACCGCCTGTGACATACTCTAAAATAGGGGTTTCAACTTCGATAAAACCCTTAGAGTTTAAAAACTCTCTTATTAATCTTATAATTTCAAACCTGATTCTAAATCTTTTCAAAGTATCATCATTAGCTATCATATCTACATATCTTTGCCTATATAAAACTTCTTTATCTTTTATACCATGCCATTTTTCTGGCATTGGTCTTAATGGTTTATTTAGTAACTCTATTTCTTTAACCAGAACAGTAATTTCTCCTGTTTTGCTCTTAAAAACATTTCCTTTTAAACCTACAATATCACCAATAGAAATGTATTCTTTGAAAAATTTATACGCTTCATCTCCTACAATATCTTTACGAATATATGCCTGAATTCTACCCTCAAAGTCTTTTATATGAAAGAATGCACTTTTACCGTGCTCCCTTAACGACATAATTCTGCCAGCTACTGAAACAAAGGAATTCTCATCAACATCTCCAGGATTTAATGAAGAAAATTGCTCTTTAATTTCTTTACTACTATGAGATTTATCATATTTATACGGATAAGGATTTACTCCTTTTTTTCTCAATTCATTTATTTGCTGAATCCTCTGTTCTCTAAATTCTTTTAACAATTCAATCCCTCCTATTAAACTAGTATTCCTATTATTTCATATTTAAATGCTCCATTGGGTGCTTTTATCTTCACAACTTCCCCAACCTTTTTACCTATCAAAGCTCTTCCAAGTGGAGATTCAATGCTAATTTTATTTTGAAACACATCAGCTTCATGTGGTGTAACAATTTGAATTTTCTTTTCTTCGCCCGTTTCAATGTTTTTTATAATAACCCAGTTACCAATATTAACTGAATTTGTCCCTAAGCTTTCAATAACTTCAGCCTTAGCTAACATATTCTCAAGTTCATTTACCCTTGCTGCTATTCTTCCCTGTTCATTTTTTGCTTCCTGGTATTCTGAATTTTCTGATAGATCTCCCAATTCCCTTGCTTCTTTTATTCTTTCAGCAATTTCAAACATAAGTTTTTGTTTGAGTGTATCCAATTCTTTTTTTAATTTCTCGTAACCCTCTTTTGTCAAATAAATAGTTTCTTTTGCCATTTCAGCACCTCCAATATTTATTTTTCATTTTTCAATTCTTTTACAACTTCTAGGAATTGATCAATTTCCCTAAAATCCTTATAAACCGATGCAAATCTAACATAAGCTACTTCATTTAATTCTTTTAACTGTTCCATAACAAGCTTACCAATTTCTACACTTGAAACTTCAAGATTCCCCGATTTTTGTAATTTATTGATTATCGTATCAACAGCTTTTTCCATATCTTCTAAAGTTACGGAAGTTTTTTCACAAGCTTTCATAATTCCATTCAACATCTTTTTTCTATCGAATTTCTCTCTTCTACCATCTCTTTTAATAACAAAGATAGGGCCAAATTCGTATCTTTCATAAGTAGTAAATCTCCCTTTACATTTTGTACATTCACGTCTTCTTCGAATAGTAAACCCCGAAGAATCCACTCTTGAGTCTAGAACTCTAGTTTCTTCATGCCCGCAATAAGGACACTTCATTTTTCATCACTCCAATTATTTAACTCAAGATTCTCGTATATTTTAAAAATCTTTTTAAACCTATTATAAACCATTGTTTTTGAAAGTGGTGGATCAAACAATTTACCCAGATCCGATAAACTTAAATCTTCATTCTCAATTCTTGCCAATGCAATATTTTTCAACTCTTCGGGTAATACATCTATTCCATATTTATCCATAATTTTTCTTATTACTTTTATTTGTCTTGCATTACTTTCCCCTACTTTTTTCGCATTAGCAGACAAAAAATTCATCGATCTATTAAAATCTCCCTTTATTTCCCTAGAACTAACAATTTTTTCCATTTTGTCAGCAGCTCTTTGGGCTCCCATGAAATACAATACTTCAATTATGTCCCTTGATTTTTTCAAATAATACCTGAAATTATAATTAAGCTTTACAATTCTACCTTTTACGCCCAATATTTCTGAAAGCTGTTCGTCAATTAATCCTAAAAGGTCTTCACTATATGAAACAATTTCAAAATGATAACTTTTTACTGGATCAGTTAACGAACCACTTGCCACAAAAACTCCTCTTAAAAAACCCGCAAAAAAACTTATATCTTCAAAAATATAATTGGGAATTTCAATAGGTGAAATTTCCAATTTTTCTAAAATGGATATTGGAATAAATATTTGAACCCTTTTCCTTTTCAATTTATTTTTAATCATTGTCAATCTTTTTTTATCGACTCCAATAGTACTTAAAAGGTTCATAATTCTTCTTGCGGCTGGAATAAATCCAACCTCAAGATTAATGAAAACATCACTTGATGTTTTTGTAATTATCCCTCTTGCCTTCAAATAACCTGATATTTCAGATTTTGCTTCTTCAACAGAGTTAATTTCCAATTGACATAATTCACCTTTCACATCTTCAGAAAAAGTAAATAACATAATTTCACCTAATTATATTCATGATTACACTTGCCAATTTTAAAGGATTATGCCTGATTTTTTCCCTTCCATCTTTATCTACAATTATTTCAAACAAATTTTCTTTAATTATTCTTTTTTCGTCTAAATCTACTTTGACCGGCTCTGACATTTCTTCTCTATAACTTCTTAAAATATCCTCAGGTATTTCCGCATCATTTACAACAATAAAATCAAATTTTCTTTTAATATATTTTTCAACAACATTTACATGATCTGATAATAAAAATTTATATGACTCACTTGCCTGAGTCATAATATTAGAAATATATATGACAATTGCATTTTTATTACTTTTTAATGTTTCCACAAATCCATCAACAACTACATTTGATAATATACTTGTATACAAACTTCCTGGGCCAAAAATTATACAATCGGCTGTTTGAAGAGCGTGTTTTGCATCACCTGATATTATAACACCTTTTTTGTCCAAATATATATTTTCTATTTTTTTACATTTTATTTCTTGTATTTGCCTTTCACCAAAAGCCCTGGTTCCATCGTCATATTCTACCACTATTCTTATCAAATCTTCAGAAACAGGGATAACTTTTCCCTTTATTGCCAAAACTTGTGAAACATACTCAATTGCTTTCGCAAAACTTCCAGTAATTTTTGTTAATGCAGTTATTATTATATTCCCAACAGTATGTCCCGATAAAAAACCATCACTAAATCTAAAATTAAATAATTTTCCTAAAATTTCTTCATCTCTGGCAAGGGCAACTAAATTATTTCTCACATCACCAGGTGGTGGAACTGAATATTCATTTCTAATTACCCCAGAACTTCCACCTTCGTCAGTTACTGTAATTATAGCGCTTAAATCTATATCGTCAAAATATTTCAAACCTTTTAATAAAGTTGAAATGCCGGTACCTCCACCAACTGCAACAATATTCAATTTAACTCACATCCCGATGATCTACGGTTACCTTATAAACCTTAGAAAAACGATTTTTAAGTTCTTCAGCAAAAAATACCGAGCGATGTTGACCTCCAGTACAACCAATACCTATATTTAACTCCATTCTCCCTTCACTTTCATACCGTTTGATAGAAAACTTTACCAATTTCTCCAGCAAATCCAAAAATTCTTTAACTCCTTCTGTATTATACATGAATTCCTTAACTTCTGGATCTTTACCAGTTTTTTCCTTCAAATTCCCAACATAAAATGGATTTGGAAAAAATCTTACATCAAAAACAAAATCAACATCTAACGGAATACCATATTTAAATCCGAAACTAACCAATCTCAAACTAAATATATTTGAAGAATCCTCCAATATTGCTTTCAATTTTTCCCTTAATTGATGCGGATTTAGATTTGAAGTATCAATCACTATATCAGACTTTTCTAATACTTCAGATAAGTATTTCTTTTCTTTATCAATAGCCTTTTCTAATGATAAATCCTCTTTTAAAAGCGGATGATTCCGCCTTGTTAGTGCAAATCTATTTATTAAAACCTCTTTTTTCGCTGTTAGAAAAATAACCTGTGTAACATTTAAATACTTTTGTTTTAGATTCTCAATTATTCTGCCAATTTTTTTCAATTCACCACTTCTTGCATCAATCACAAATGCTAGTTTTTCAATATTAATAGACAAAACCGGCAATAATTTATCAATTAATGCCGGTGGAAAATTGTCTATGCAATAAAAACCTAAATCTTCCAATAATCCTAAAGCAGTAGACTTACCCGCTCCTGACATTCCAGTCAATATTATTAACTTTTTCAACAGTTATCACCTTTAATTTCCTAGTTTCTAATTTATGAATTACATGTGGAACCCTAAAATTAATTCTCTTTAATTTCTTCTCAAACTCTTTTACATCTCCTGTAACGTAAAATTCCACAAACGGCTTTTTGGTTTTATTAACTGGTATTTCTTTTGAAAGTTCTTCAGCCGGATCTATTATTTTTACTCGAGGAAGTACCCTTGAAATTATTCCCTTTAAAAACGGAAAATGAGTACATCCAAGAATTAATTCATCAATATTGGTTTTTCTAAACGAATTAAGATAAAAATTAGCGATTGCTTCCACCATTCTTCCATAAAAAATGCCTTCTTCAACCAATGAAACAAATAATTGTGCTGCCTTTTGTTGAACATTTTTACCCAATAATTCTAATTGTTTCTTGTATGTTTCATTTTTAATTGTAATATTTGTACCAATTACTCCTACGTTTTTACTTTTACTAGCATTTACTCCTGCTCTGACTATACTGTGATATTTTATATCAAATTTTATTCCTCTCTCTAAGATAATCGAATCCGTAGTATTACATGCAGCAAATATTTCTTCAACATTTTTTCTTTCAAAAAAATCAATAAATTGAAAAACAAAAGTCTCCAGTGTTTCTGGAGTTTTTATCCCATAAGGTGCACGTTCAGTATCAGCAATGTAAATATAATGGGCACCATTTAAATATGTAAGCTTTTTTAAAACAGATACTCCACCTATTCCAGAATCAAATAGTCCTATCTTCAATAACGTTTCCTCCAAAAGTATAATTTTTTAACTTTTCTAGGAGTTTTTCAATAACCAGCTTATTACTATATTCTTCTTCCAAAACTTCACAAATAATAGCCAGAAATCTTTCATCAATTGATGAAAGATAACTATATTTATTATTTAATTGTATTATCCTTTTCTCTATATAATCTAAAACATCACTATTACTATCGCTCTCAACAACAAATTTTCTTAACCCTAAATTAAATATTCTCTTCGCCATTTATCTCAGATACTGTTCCCAAAAGATTTTTTACTCTACCTAATAAATTCTCAATTGTACCTTCATTTTGTTTTAGCAATTCTTCTAGGTCTCTTTTTTGTTGCTCTAGCTGATTTGCCCTTTCGATTGTAGCATTCAATTCTTTCCAAAGTTCTTTATTCTCTTTTTTTAATTCCTCATACTTTCTTAATAAATCCTCAATAACACTTTCTAACTCTCTTATTTTCTCATTCATGTTATCCCCCTCCATTTATAATAAAGTTAGTTAACTTTTCAATAAAACTAACAAAAGGACTCATTACTAAAGGTAATATCCACACCAATAACAAACCTAACAAGAAAAGTATACCATAAATTTCGTATTTCAAATACCAATCAATATATTCTTCAGGTAATAGCGCTGCCAATAATTTTGAACCATCCAGAGGTGGAATCGGAAATAAAGAAAATATCGCGAAAGTTAAGCTCCATTTTGTAGCCTTATAAAAAATTTGAAACAAATAATAGTTACTCAAATTCTTTGTAATTATACCATAAATTACAAAAAATATTATACCAAAAATTGGCCCAATTATTGAAACAATTAACAAAGTTTTTCTTGATTTTTTTGATTTCATTGGAATTATCGGAATAGGTCTAGACCACCCAAAATCAAATAATATAAAGGCAATCGTTCCTATGGGATCAAGATGAACAAATGGATTCAAAGACAATCTACCAAGCTTTTTAGGAGTTAAATCACCAGATTTCGTAATGATGTAAGCTTTAATATATTCTCGTGGAAAAACAACAAGGATAACAGCTAAAAAACCCGTAATAACATTACTCAAAAATTCTTTCAATGTCTGCAACAGCCCCACCCTCTTTTATCTTACGAGCAATACTTTTTAAATATTGTATCACATCCGAGTTCATACCATATTTCCACCAAAACGGAAGAACAGTATTATTCAATAACACAGGATCTTCCATCCCAGTTAATTTTCCCTGATTTATCAAATCAATCCAATCATCTGTTCCAATGATTGGGGTAAATTCGTTAATAGAAAAATCTATTCCCTCATTTTTACAGATTTTCATTGCTTCAACTACATCCTTTACTTTCTGCCCAGGTATGTTAACCATAATATACGCCGAAACTTCTTTTTCAGTGAAACCAAATTTTCTAAAAATTCTTGCAGCATTTATTAAATCTCTATCTATTACTTTCCCACCAGTTTTTAATTGCAACTCCCCAGTTGTTTCATATCCCAATTTAATAGTTTTAAAATTAGCCTCTTTCATTAATTCTACTGTTTCTTCATTGACTAACTTTGCATGAATGCCATTTGGTAAATGAAAATTTAACTTCAAATTTCTACTAATTATCTCTTTTAAAATTAAATTAAAATGATTTTTCGAATTAACCAGTATAGCATCATCAAAAAAAACTATGTCTTTAACCTGAAACATCTCAGCAAATTTTTCAATTGAATCTACCACTTTTTTTACTGTTCTAAATCGCATGCCATTCCACATTCTGTGGGCAATACAATAAGTACACTTATAGGGGCATCCAATAGTAGTTGTAAAAACCAGATATCCAACTTTACTATCTTTACTATATAAATCATATGCTGGGTCCAATTCTTCAAACCAATCAATATTTTCACACTTGAAATTTTTATTCAATAGTTGTTCTAATATTCTTGGTAATCTATTTAAATCATTTCCAGAAAAAATAACTGCTTTTGCTTTTTTTGCATGTGATGGTAAATTTCTAACGTAAAAACCTCCAAAAATTATCGGTACTTTTTTTTCATAATAGTTGTTCAAAAATTCAATAGTTTTCCAATATCCTGGATACCAATACGTTAGAGTTGATGTCACAAGTATAATATCTACTTCACCAATTTTAGCTAATTTATCCAAAAAATATTTATCAGGAGCTCCATATCTTTTATAAATTCTTGGCATAAATGATAGAACATCTGGCTTGTTTATTTCTAAATGTGGGAATTTTCCGGTTCTATAAAATTTATCTTTTGGGACATTAACATATTTTTTCAGTTGAGGATCATGACGATTCAAAAGATCAATTAGATGTACTTCAAAGCCCATTCTCTTTAAATACGCACCTACATACAAAAGCCCCAATGGCTTTAACCAAAAATCATACGCAGCAAAATCAGTAATCCACGGATTAACTAATAGAGCTTTCATAAAAATAATAAATCCCCCTAAGTCCAAGATCATGATCAATTATTAAATTTTTAACTATACCTTGTTGTTCTATTAACCTTACTTGTCCTCCTGTAAAGATCAAAGGTGCATCATTCAAATCATATTCTTGTTTGATTTGCTCAACAGTAAATTTAATTCCACCTAAAATGGTATTGATTGTTCCAATCCTAATATTACTTTCTGTATCTTTTCCAACATAACTATTATAGGGTTTGATTTCAACCATTGGTAGTTTTGCAGTCCCTTTAAATAAAGCATTTATCATCATCGAAAATCCAGGAATTATAACTCCGCCTTCATATACTCCATTTCTCAAAACCTCAATAGTTATTGCCGTACCAAAATCGACTATTATAGCATTTTCCCCATAATCAAAAAAGGCTGCTATCACATCTGCAACCCTGTCAGCCCCTATTTCATCTGGAAATTTTACGTTCCACTTTACTTTATCAAATCCTCTTGCGCTCACAAAAACCGCTTCACTACCAAAATATTTTTCAGAAAAAAAATTAAAAATGTGATTAATATTTGGAACAACAGAAGAAACTATAACTTTTTCAATAGAAAGTTCAAACAAATTCTTTAAAAATACATATAACTCATCCTCAGTTTGAATTGACTTCGTTGAAATTCTTTTTTTATCAAACTGTTTACCATCACATGTCACAGCAACTGTTGTATGAGTATTTCCAACATCAAATAAAAGATACAAATTTACCACCTCGTTGTCAACGAAGTTTGAACTTTTGGTAATATGTTATATTTATTAAGTAATTCTCGAATATCTTCTGTAACATACACTCTAACTATTTGTATTAAGTTATTACTCATAAGATTATAAGCTGGATATTGTTTCACATATTCGTCGAAAGCTAAAACTCTATCTTCCCAATTATCATAAATGAAAATATTGCTCTTTAAAAATTCTTCCGGATGAACCAGAGTAAGTTTATACGGTGTGTCTACCTTAAAAACCTCATCAAAATTTGACAGTATAATTGAAAGTTTCTCTCTGTCCTCATCGGTGCTTGTCTCTAGCGCTTTTTCGAGTTTTAGTCTAATTTTCTGTAATATATCCATAGCAAAACCTTGACTAGCAACTGATGGATCTATTCCTTCAACCGAAAATGGTGTTTCTAAAATGGATTTCCATAAATTCCTGTTTTTCAATCTTTCAATTATTTCATAAGCCATAACTATATCCAACTCCACAGGTTGAAGATCTATCTTATAATTCAAAATTGCCTCTTTTGTCTCATCAAAAGATTCTATTGTATATTCATTTACTATTCGATTGAACATAATTTCAACTTCACTAATAATCCTCTGATCAGTAAGTTCCATAAAGGTTTCGAGATTCTCCACTCTTTCTTTTAATTTTAAAGGTTTGTAGACTAAATCCAGTAGCTCCTGAATCATTAAATCGGCTGCTCTCGATGTTTTGTGAAAGTATACATTTTTGTACATCATAAACCTTCCAAATAAAATTGTGTAGATTTCATCTATCACCTTAATACTATACGCTAAATAATCCTTACCGTCTTTTGAAACAATTAACGAATTTCTTATCAATCTATCCAATGAACCTGTCCCAAAACCTCTAGTACCTGCATAATATGAATCTCTTAAAACAAAATCCATCCTATCTGCACCAAGTGGTCCTTGAATAATTGCAAAATCTATAGTTCCTTCATTTTCACCATTGAAGACTTCTATTACTCTTTTCATTATTTCCCTTAAATCTGAAACAATATCATCAGAAAATTCGCCAAGAACAATTTCTATATCTTCACAAACTGCCTTTTTTAAACTGGTAGGAGCTCTTTTATATACTTCAAACATCTTTACGGGTAAATACTCCAAAAGAATTTTTTCCCTATATTCATCATGCCCATCTTCAAGTCCCATCCTTTTATACACAACTTCATCAAATTGATGACTAAAAGGTCCATGACCAATATCATGTAAAAGTCCAGCTAATCTCAATATCCTAATTCTTTCAGGTGAATCAAACAAATGTTCAGCATACATTCCTGCAATGTGCATTACTCCTAAAGAATGTGCAAACCTAGTATGAGTAGCTCCAGGATAAACGTACTCTGCACCAACCAGTTGAGATAAATATCTCAATCTTTGCATTGCTTTCGTATCAGAAGCAATAATTTCTAGTGGATACATAAAAATTTCTGAATGAACGGGATCACGAGAAACCTTATAATACATAATTCCACTCCCTTTAATTTTTGGCCATTTTCTTAAAAATAAATTCTACAACAACATTAATTGCCTTTTCGTTAAAACCTCCTCGAGGAATAATTAAATCTGCATATTTTTTTGTTGGTTCCACATATGCATCGTGCATTGGTTTGACCAAATTTAAATACTGTTCAATAACCCCGTCAATTGTCCTTCCTCGCTCCTTTATATCTCTGTCCAACCTTCTGATAAACCTTACATCATTCTCAGCATCAACAAAAATTGATAAATCATAAAACTTTCTCAAATC
Source organism: Thermosipho sp. (in: thermotogales) (assembly GCA_017656345.1). Taxonomy (GTDB): domain Bacteria; phylum Thermotogota; class Thermotogae; order Thermotogales; family Fervidobacteriaceae; genus Thermosipho_A. Next base: position 17,065 of record JACDNZ010000004.1, read on the forward strand.
CTCATAATACAAAGCAAAAATTCCCTCAACAATAATAACTGGTTTCGATTCTAATTTAATAAAAGTCCCAGTTCTTGTATATTGACTAAAATCGTACTCAGGTAATTCTATACTTTTTCCTTTTATTAGATCTTCTAAATGCTTTATCATTAAGGTATGTTCAATCATATCAGGATGATCATAATTATATTTTTTTCTTTCTTCAAAAGGAATATGACTCATATCTCTATAATAATTATCCATAGGCAAAATTACACAGTTTTCTTTACCAATTATTTCGTTAATCTTATTAGCTACTGTAGTTTTTCCTGAACCAGTACCTCCGCCAATTCCGATTACAAACATATTTATCCCTTCCTTTTCAAAACTAATTTTCCTCTTCGTTCATAAAAAAATTTATCTAAAATTAAGTGTAAAATATAACCTGTTGTAGATATTATACCAAGAAATACCGCATTTTTCATAATAGAAAACATATACCAATAATACCCAGAAACCATTAATCCAAAAATAAAAGCCATCCAAACACTATGTAGCGGTCCTCTATGCTTAGGTATAATTACATCAACCAATTTACTTGTTAAAATTCCAACAAATAGTGAAAAAGCAAATTTTAACGAATACCACGAAGGAATTAAATAATTAAATTTCAAAAGTTTAATAATAATTTCTTTTGTAAATTCAACATAAGTAACAATGATATTTACGAAAATTATGAAAATTCTTCTTAAATAGGAATGAGAATGATCAATATCAGGTAAATCACTAGAAACCAAAAACAATAAAAAGCCAATACCTATTATTTCATTGCTTGGCTTGGGATACTGAAATATAATTGATAAGAACTCATGGCCAAACAGCAGAAATGGATAAACTACTATTGCAATTTTTATATGTGAATTAAAATTGGGCATTAAATTTTCCTCAGTTCTTCTATAAGTCCTTTTAAAACTCTCTTATATTGATTACTTATCGATAATCTTTCCAAATTTGTTAAAGATTCTTCAAAATATGCATTCATCAAATTTCTGGCTTTTTCAATTGAACCCCTACTTTTTATACTTCTTAACAGAAAATCCAGATCTGATTCATTTTTTTCCTTCTTTGATAAAACTTTAAAAAAACTTTCGTCAAAATCTCCCAGTTCTATTAAAGTCGTAAATTTTCCCTCCAGTAAATCAGTTGTATTAGGCTTACCAGAATTTTTATCAAAAGTGCTAATTATATCATCTCTTATCTGGAAAGCAATTCCCGCAGGAACAATTGCTTCACGAATAATCTCCTCTTCCTCAGAATTGGAAAAATCCGTCAGTATATAACCAAGATAGAATGGAAAATAAAATGTGTAATAAGAAGTTTTTAACTTTGAAATTTCAAAAGATACATTCTTCCTTATTTTCCCTTTTCTTAATGAATACAATGTATCTAAAATTTGACCATACGCCGTATTAATATAACATTTTGAAAAAACACTTAAAAAATATCGAAAATTTGGAATTTGTAATTTTGAAAGAGTTTCAAGCACAAAAAATGCCATTAAATCACCTAAAACAACTGCCAAATCTTCACCAACTCTATCATTATTTACCAAGTCTTTGTATTTTTCTTTTAACAAAACATGTAAAGCAGGGGCACCTCTTCTAATAGTTGCTCTATCCATAATATCATCATGGATCAATAAAAAAGAATGCATAATTTCTATAGTTGCAGCAATGTAATACAAGTCTTCCTTTGAAATGGTTTCATCCTTTTTGTATGCTTCATAACCTAATAAAAACAATAATGGCCTTATCCTTTTTCCAGGCCTCAGTGTAAAACACTTTATTTCTTCAATTAATTCCTCAATTTCCTCAAATTGTGTATTCTTTTTCTCATCGAAAATTTTTTCAATATATCTTTCAATATATTTAAGATGTAAATTCTTAAAATCTAAAAAATTCATTAAATCACCCTAAATATTTATTAATTTCATTTCCAACAAGATTCATTAATATTTCATGATACATTGAATTTTTCATTACAAGTTGGGAGAGAGCTTTTTTAATAATTTCCAGATCTTCTCCTTTGAATTCATTACTATCAATTGCTTGAACCAAATCCTTTATTATCTCAGGCCTGTCGATATATGAAAGTGCCATAGCTGCCTGTGCACCAAATTTTTTTCTCTCAGTGTCTTCAAGCAAAAAATATCTCAAAATATCATAGACTTTATCTCCCTCACCAAGTTTGGCCAGTGCTTCATAAATGACTAACTCAGCTTCTTCCCAACTGTACAATGATAAAATGTTATATAAAGATTTGACAATACTTCTTTCACCAAAATCTGCAAGCAAATCTACAATATAAAGCAAAGTGATATCGTTCTTTTCTCTTTCCCTTACTCTTCTGTCAAATTCTTTTTTCAAAGCTATTCTTGCATTATCACCTAATTTAAAAAGCGCCTCTGCTGCAATCTCACGTACCTCAGGATCTTCATCACTTAGCAATTTTATCAATTCAGGAATAGCTTCAGAACCTTTTTCCTCAACAATTCTGCTAATTAATTCACTTCTTTCCATAAAAAAACCTCCTAAATTCTTTATCCATAAGTATTATAACACATTAATCAAAACAAGTAAGTTCGAGTTAAATTAATCTAATTTTCTTAATTATAACTTTTTGGTATAATTATAATGAGAAAACTTTAAGAGGTGAAAAGATGATTAGTAGTGCTGGATTTAGAAAGTATATTGCAATAGCAGGAAGAAGAAATGTTGGCAAATCCTCTTTTCTCAATACTCTTATAGGGCAGGATGTGTCAATTGTCAGTAATATCGCTGGAACGACGACTGATCCTGTATTCAAAAGTATGGAACTCTCTCCAATCGGACCTATAACTTTAATCGATACTCCTGGGCTTGACGACATTGGAGAATTAGGACTAAAGAGAATCGAAAAAGCAAAAAAATCTTTATACAGAGCAGACGCCGGAATATTACTTGTCGACTCTCCACCCTCTGAATTTGAAAATAATATTATAAAAATCTTTCAAAAATTGGAAATTCCTTTTATAATTGCCATAAACAAAATTGATATTTTGGATGATGTTGAAAACATAAAAAAACAATATTTAAAATTTAATGTTCCAATTATAAAAGTATCCTCTTTAAAAAAGATAGGTTTTGAAAATATAGGAAAAATTTTATCTGAAATTATTCCAACTGACGATGAAATTCCCTTTCTTTCTGATCTAATAGATGGAGGAGACCTCGTTATACTAGTTGTCCCAATAGATTTAGGTGCTCCAAAAGGAAGATTAATTATGCCACAAGTCCACGCAATTAGAGAAAGTCTTGACAGGGAAGCTTTAGCTTTAGTGGTAAAAGAGAGAGAATTAAGATATGCAATTGAAAATATTGGAATTCAGCCAAAACTAGTCGTCACTGATTCTCAAAGTGTCATGAAAGTTGTATCTGACATACCCGATGATGTTCCATTAACTACATTTTCAATTTTAGAATCCAGATATCGCGGTGATTTACAATTTTTCGTTGAGAGTGTTAAAAGCGTAGAAAACTTACAAGATGGTGATACCGTTATAATTATGGAGGGGTGTACACATAGACCACTAACAGAAGATATAGGCAGAGTTAAAATCCCTAGATGGTTAACCAATCATACAGGTGCAGCTTTAAATTTCAAAGTCTGGGCTGGTGTAGATATCCCTGAATTAGATGACGTTGAAAACGCAAAGTTAATCATTCATTGTGGTGGCTGTGTAATGAATAGGAATTCAATGATGCGAAGAGTGAGAATGTTTAAAAGATTGGGCATCCCCATGACAAACTATGGTGTCATAATTTCATATCTTCATGGTGTTCTAGAGAGAGCTATAAGCCCATTACTTTCAAAGGATGTGAACAAATGAGAATTGAAAAAGACTACTTAGGACAAGAGGAAATTCCTGAAGAAGCTTTATATGGTATCAGCTCTGTAAGAGCCAGAAAAATTTTTCCGTCAACTGGCGAAGAATTTGACGAAAAGTTTATATGGTCCTATTTTATGATTAAAAAAGCCGCTGCAATCTTAAACAAAGAATTAGGCTATCTCGAAGAATCAATTGCTAATGCAATTATTCAAGCAACAAACGAATGGAACAATTTAAAAAAATATATTATCGTTGATCCATTGTCCGGTGGTGCGGGAACCTCAGTAAATATGAACATTAATGAAGTAATTGCAAATAGAGCTTCTCAAATTCTAAACAAAGAATTTGGATACGTAAAACCTATTGAGCATGTTAATTTGCATCAATCAACCAACGATACTTACGTAACCGCAGGGAAAATAGCAACAATAATTAGATTAAGAGAACTAGTAGAAAAAGTAATTCAACTCCAAGAAATAATCCAAAACAAGGAACACGAATACTATAAAATTAGAAAAGTAGGAAGAACTCAATTGATGGATGGCCCACCAATCATGCTTGGTCAAGAATTCGGAGCCTGGGCAGACTCGCTGGCAAGAGACAGGTGGAGATTAAACAAAGTTGAAGAAAGAATAAGAAATGTCAATATAGGTGGAACAGCTATTGGCACAGGAATTGGCGCACCAAAAAATTATATACTGAAAATCACAGAAACCTTAAGACAAGTAACAGGTATAAAAATAGCTAAAGCTGACAACCTGATAGATTCGACCCAAAATATGGATGTTTTTGCTGAAATTCATGGACTTTTAAAAGCTCTAGCGGTAAATTTATATAAAATTTCAAATGATATTAGAATACTTTCAAGTGGTCCTAATACAGCAATTGGTGAGCTTACACTACCTCTTGTTCAAATTGGAAGTTCTATTATGCCTGGGAAAATTAACCCAATTGTTCCTGAATACGTTATGCAAATATCACTTTTAATCTTTTCACATGACAGTTTGATCAACCATGCTTGTTCTCAAGGTAATCTTGAATTAAATCAATTTTCTCCTATTATAGTACATTACACTCTAAAATCTTTAAAATTATTATCCAATGCTTGTATATCTTTAGCTTCATATATCGAAAAAATTGAAGCAAACGAACAAAAATGTAAAGAAAATCTCGAAAAATCAATTTCTAACCTAACATCTCTAATAAATCTGTTCGGATATGAAAAAGTAGCAAACGCAATAAAAAAAGCCAATTACAATTTTTATAAAGCTCTCGATATACTTTCTCAAGAAAATAATATTTCAAAAGAAGAAATTATAAAAAAAATAGATCCAAATAAACTGACAAAATTAGGTTTTTAGGGGTAATCAAATGACAATAAAATTTTCAGGAAGTTTAAAATATTATATAAGTTCCAAACAAATAGAGGTGGAATTCAAAAACAATCTTGAAGATCTCTGCGCTGAAATAAGTAAAAAAATTGGAAAAAAATTAAAATGTTTACTTGATTTTGAAAACAAGAAAAGTTTCATAATTCTAGATGACAATGGAACAAAAGTAAGGTTTTCGGCAATATTTTTAAATAATGGAGAAAACCTTTTAACAAAAAAATCTTTAGAAGATGGAGAATTATTAATTATCTTACCAGTAGGTGGTGGATAATGTTAGATATAACAAGACATCAAAAATTAATTGAGGATATCTCAGACAAAATATATAATAGTAATATTTTAATTGCTGGAGCTGGAGGTTTAGGTTCAACTGTACTGGAAAATCTTATAAGAATAGGATTCAGAAATATTACAATATTCGATCCAAAAAAAATCGATCCACCTGATTTGAACAGACAAATATTATATGATCAAAGCGATATTGGTAAAGAAAAAGTTCTTATAGCCAAAGAAAAGCTTTTAAGAATCAATCCCGAATGTAATATTACAATTTTCCAAGAAAAATTTCCAGGAAACAGCCACTTTAACGCCAAGTGTGATTTAGCATTTGACTGCCTTGACAATATTGAAAGTAGGTTTATCCTGGATGATTTTTGCCAGATAAATAAAATCCCCCTAATTCATGCTGCCGTTGAAGAATACAAAGGGCAAATAACAATCATTTACCCCGGAAAAACTAAAAGTTTAAAGCAAATCTTAACAGGAGCTTCCACTCCTATTCAGCCTCAGGTCTTACCACCAACTGTGATTATTGCCGCTTCTATACAAGTTTCCGAAGCCTTAAAAATATTAAAAAATGACTTTGAAAATTCTTTGTTAAACAAAATGCTACTTTTCAATATTTACTATAATGATTTTGAAATAATTAACGTTTAAAAAATTAATTTTATAAATTTACTTGACAATTTTTTGTTATAGTGTTATACTTAAATAGAACACTATATCAAAAGGGGTGATTTTATGCATTTTATTAATCTTAAAAGCCTGACATTTATATTCTTATTTTGCATAATCATCGGAATACTCATTTTATTAACACCTTTTTGGAGTGTGAAAATAATTTTACTTATAGTTGGAATATTATTATTTTCAAAAATTTTCCACAAAGCTAAAGTTGCCTTTCTTATATTATTTTTTATTGTCCTAATGCCTATTCTTCTAACTTCCTTTGGTATTGACAAGTTAGGTCTTTATTTTTCAAAATCCGGTAACTCCTCAAATACAACCATCTATCCAAATACTTCTGTTGAAACTGTTGAAAATGTATCAATAAATTTAAGTGGAGAGTTGAGACTCCAATTAGTTAGTGGGAATAAAATTGAATTCCACGACACTTTAAATGTTTCTCAAAAGTCTGATAACGAATTACTTATTGAAGGAGGTACAATGTCAAAAAGTTATTTGATTAAAATTGGTACTGAAAATCTGGACAATTTACTCGTTAATGCTCAACAAGTACATATTACTGGCAAAGGTACTTTAAATACTATTCAAGTCAGCAGCATCGGAATAGAAATTGATTCAGATATTACATGTAAAACATTCGACATCGATGGAACAGGAATAGATGTCGAAGGTACTATTCTCGGAGATATTCTAAAAATTAACGGGACTGGCATTAATATTAATGCTACTTTTGGTGTCAAATCAATTTACATAAATGGAACAGGGATTAATATTAACGTTTCAATCTTTGATAAAAATCGCTTGACTGAAATTAAAGGAACTTCACTTAATTCAAATATTGATTACCCTTCAAGTACTAATAAAAAAATTTTAATTATAAATGCTACAAGCGGTTTGGTAAAAATTCAAAACCACAACAACGTTGAAATAAAAGTAAATGGTCCAAAATTGATACTGGAATGAATTGGAGTGACACGTCATGTTAAGAAGTGTTAACAAACATAATGGAATACCAGCCTATATTCAAATTATCCACATGATAAAGTCTGAAATAATTCTAGGAAGATTAAAACCAGGGGATCAAATCCCCCCTGTTAGAAAATTAAAAGAAATATTTGATGTAAATATAAATACAGTACTTAAAGCTTTAGATAAATTAAGAACAGAAGGTATTTTAGATTCAGAACAAGGCATTGGCTTTTTTATTAATAAAAATCTAAATATAAATAGTGAAGCTGTAAAGGAAATTGAAATGTGTGTCAAAAAATTAAAGAAGTTAGAAATTGACTTACAAACTTTATTCATAATTTTTGAGGAGGTGTGGAAGAATGTACATTAAAAGGATGGAAATAGTTTGGGAAAAACTTTTAAAAGAAAAATTGGGTGTATTTTTTATTTTCACTCTTCTTTTATTAATCCCAAATTCTATTAGACTTTTATCTATATTCTTTCTAGCTAACTTGATTTTACCTTCCGATGTAAAACAAAAAAGAGATATCTCGTTCTACTATTTACCTTTCTCAAAGGGTGAAATATTTTTATATTCTCTAGCATTATTATTATTACTGGTTACTTCGGCACATTTTCTAACTTTTGGATTTATTTCAAATTCATTATATTACTTTTTAAATTCTCTCCTTTATATTATAAACTTTGCTATAATTATTTTCAGTATTTCAATGCTCGCAGTTAGTAATGGGCTTGATAATTTTGGAATAACAATTATTTACCTCATAATTGATTCTATATTAAGCCATTTCGGGAGCTTAACTCTGGACAAAAACTTCAATCCTTATAAATTAATCAGTATAACCGTTCAAGGAAACAAATTTTTAACTCTTTTATTCGCTTTTATAATTCTATATTTTGCATTTAAAGCATATGTAGGTGGTGATACATATGTTAAAAATTAATTCCTTAAGAAAAAAATTTAATGATAAATTTATTCTTACAAACGTATCATTTGAAATCAAACCAGGAGAAATTTTAGCTCTTGTTGGTCCGAATGGCGCAGGTAAAACTACAACAATTAACTGTATCACTGGAATAATAAAAAAAGATAAAGGAGAAATCTTTATTATGGACCAACCTTTCCAAAAGAAAGATAAAATAAAAATAGCAGTAGTGCCCGAAGAAAGGAATATATTTCCAAAATTAAGTGGTGAAGATTACAGAAAAATCTGGTCAAATGTTTATCCAAAATGGGATGAAAATATTTTTGAAAAACTAATCAACAAATACAATTTACCACTTTCTGAAAAATTTGATAAATATTCAATTGGGATGAAAACACTATTTTTAGTAATACTTGCTGTTTCTAGTGGAGCAGAGATTCTTTTATTAGACGAACCAACTCAACATCTTGATCCAACTGTAAGATTGGAAATAATGAATTTAATTAGAGAGTATGCAGACCTAGGAAAATCTATACTAGTTTCTTCTCACGAAATATTTGAACTTGAAGAATATGCTGATAGCATTGCGATAATTAAAAATGGGAAAATTATCTTCTATGATAGCATAGATTCCGCAAAAGAACAACATAGAGTGGTTGAAGATAGTTCCGTTACAAAAGAAGGTGAAATTATTGGATTGATTGGTAAAAAATTACTTGTCAAAACAGAACAAAATATTGGTCGATTTCCAAATTTGAACGAAATAGTTGTAGGCTATCTTTCCGGAAAAATACAGGAAAACATATTTGAAAATTAAGGCCCATTGCTGGGCCTTAATTTATTTTAGAAAGTCTTTTATATTCACTTCATCAACCAATTTTGGAATCAACACATCGGTATGTGAAGTCATTATTACAACCACTCCAGGCCCATGACCTGTTTTTACACAATTAGAATGAACAACTACTCCAATAGAAATTGCACCCCTTCTAAATCCACCAACTCCAAATCCATTGTAATGATCACTTATAGCTACTAAATCTCCTATTTTAATTTTATCTATACCAAATTTCCTTACTTCTTCCATATCATGTGTGTTTATATCGTAATCAGTTCCTGCAGGATTTGAAGCACCTATTCCAGAACCTGTCAAATATGCAGGGATAATTGCACTGACTGGTATTTCTAATTTATTTCCTTTTTCTACAATAGGTAATTTTTCAAATAATTCCGGGTCAATATTATATATTCTTACATCTGGATAATCCAAAAGTTCCAATCCCTGGCCCCAAGCTTTAATTTGTATTTTATCACCTACAACTAGTTTATCTTTTTCTTCAAAATAAACTAAAATATGATCAATTCCTCCATGCTTTCCTATAACATACCCTTTTAAACCTTTTGCCTCACCTGAGACCACAACTGCTTCATTGCCAATACAAGCCAAAGTCATACATGTATTATTAAAATCTTTATCTTTGTTTTTTGTCGAAACATCTGGTTCTATATGATCCCCGTGCATTTTAAAAGCATTATCTCCTAATCCAAAATTATATGTAATACCACCTACACCTGGAAAGTAAAAAGCATTTCCATCTCTGTCAAGTGCAGGTACCCTAGCTACAGGATGTGCAACTTCCACCATTATTGAAAGTTTAACTACTCTGTCCTTATTTGTTTTCATAATACCCCTCCTTATACTCTAACATTTTTCCATTTCCCTTTCTTATAAAAAACATATGCTATTAGAAATTCTGCAAAATCACCAAAAGCAAATGATAACCAGAGCCAAATTACTGACAAGCTAAAAACTTCTACAAATATATACATTAATGGTATTTGAACAAACCATCTAGAACCAAGGCTCATAAACATGTACGGCCAATTATAACCAGACCCTGGAAATACTATTCCTATTCCAAGTCCATATGCCAAAAAAAGTAATCCAAGAGTACTATATCTTAAAAATAAAGTTCCATTTTCAATCACCATTCTGTTAGCTGAAAATAAAGCAATCAATTTGGGTGCAAAAACAACTAAAATAAACAAAAATAACCCAGTAATAATAGTTGTCATCCATCCAGAAACTTTTGCGACTTTTTCAGCTCTAACAGGTTTTTCAGCACCTAATGTTTGACCAATTATTGCTGATCCACCCATTAGTAAACCAAAGAGTGGCATAAACACAAATCCAAAAATTCTACCTCCAATTGTATAAGCAGAAATTACATCAATTCCATACTTTGAAACAAAATACAAAATCATAACTGCCGATAACTGTCTCATAAAAACTTCAAATCCATTTGGAAGACCTATAGTAATTAATTTTTTATCAATTTCACAATTTAGTCTAAATAATCCTTTCAAAGATGGCTTAATATTTTCAATACCACTAAACAAAATTATAAAACCAATAATAAATGCAACAGATTGAGATATTATTGTTGCAATGGCTGCTCCAGTAACTCCAAACCCAAATCCTGGTAAATTAACGTAAGGTATCTCCTTAAAAATAAATATAGGGTCCAAAACGATATTCAAAATACTTGAAAATATCATAAGAAACATGGGAGTTTTCGAGTCACCTATACTTCTTAAAGCTGTATTTACAGAAAACGAGGAAAACATAATAGGTAAAAAGAAAATTCTCAAATATCCGTACTTCAGCCCATATTCAACCACAGTTTCTTCAGCAAAAAAATTCATGATTGGTTTTAATAAAACTAATAACACAATACTTCCTATTGTTGCAACCAAAAATTTAAAAGCTATAGTTTGTTCAATAGCAATATTAGTTTTTTCTATATCCTTACGGCCAAAACTTTGAGAAATCAAAGAGATAGAGCTAACTCCTATTATTTCATTCAATGCTTCTATTACCCAAAAAATTGTAGAGAATATACCAACACCTGCTATCGCCAACGTCGATATTTTTCCTATCCAATATAAATCAACTATGTCATAAAACATCTGAAATGAGAAACCAACAGCTGTAGGAAGGCCCATCCATAAAATTTGTTTTATTATACTGCCTTCTGTTAAATCTTTTGCTGGCATGAATTCCTCCTACAATAAAAACAAATTTTCAAATTTAATTATAACATAAGCAATTATGATATAATTTTAAAGGCGAATTAAAAATTGGGGGGATTTTATGCATCCAGCATGGCTACTTAGACCTATTTTAGCTCCATTTTTTAACCATCATTATAACCTAAGTCTTGAAGGAACTTTCCCGTCTCCGCCATTCCTTTTAATAGCTAACCATACCCATACCTTCGATCCTCTGTTTATCCATGTTTTTTTAAAACAACCAATAAGTTGGGTTGTAGCAAAAGGAAATTTTACTCGGCCAATCATTGGCCCGCTATTTAAATCCCTTAAATTCATTCCAAAACAAAAGGGGGAACCTGACATAGGCACCATTAGAGGTATCCTCAAAAATTTAAAAGATGGAAACATTGTAGGGATTTTTCCCGAAGGTTCAGTTACATGGGATGGTAATTTTCAAGAAGTCCCAAAAGGTACAGACAAATTACTTGAAATGGTCAAAACTCCTATCGTAGCAGTTAAAATCAAAGGTGGATATCTTTCCAACCCTAGATGGGCTAATTATGGTAGGAAAGGAAAAATAATTTTGGAAGTCAAACAATTTGATGGAAAAGATGCTTTAGAATTTATAACTCATAATGAATGGGATTGGCAGGAAAAAGCCAAAATTAAATTTAAAGGTAATAACAGAGCAAGCGGAATTGAAAGAATTCTTTGGTTTTGTCCAAAATGTCATTCACACAGAACTATAAAAAGTAAAGGTAATATAGGCTATTGTAAGAATTGTGGAGAAAAATTTTATGTAAGTGAATTAGGATATATAAACGATGAAAAAGTAATTAATATCCTTGATTTACAAAAGCAAATACTTAATACAAATTTTAAAAACATTCAAAAAATCAAGCATGTAAAGGTTAGTATTAGAGAAAAATCCAACAATAATAAACTAAAACTTTATATCGAAGGTAGTTTATTAATAAATGAAAAAGGAATAGAAATCAAAAATAAATTCCTGGAATTTAGTAAAATAAAAGGCATAACCACTTTTCTAAAAAGAATCACCGAGTTTATATATGATAATAAATATGTTGTACGCATAAAAACAGAAAATGATAGTTTATTGCTTTACTATCTTATGAGGAGGTATAAGGATGTATACTGGAACAATTGAAACTTTCTTCATCATTTCTGGACTTTTCGCACTTGCAATTTTGTTAAAAAGATTTATACCCCTTTTAAGAAAGGTTATTATTCCCAATTCTATACTAGCTGGCTTCATTGGATTTATTATAGGTCCCAACTTATTTAATCTAGTAAAAATTGATGTGGATTTTCTCGGGAAAATTATTTATCACCTTATGGCAATAGGTTTCATAGCTTTATCTCTAAGAAAGGTAGAAAAGAACTCTCAAAAAAGTTATTTTGGTGCTGGGCTTATTATTGTCGGAACATACCTTTTTCAGGGGATTTTGGGGGTATCATTAGGATTCCTTATAAACTTTTTCGATAAAAACTTCTCACCATCAATAGGTTTTATTATTCCACTTGGTTTCGGTCAAGGGCCTGGACAAGCATATTCCATAGGACATCAATGGGAACTTCTAGGGCTTCACAACGGAAGTTCTATTGGACTTGCAATTGCTGCCGCTGGTTTTGGCTGGGCCACAATTGGTGGAATAATTATACTTAATTTGTTGCTTATAAAATGGAAAAAATCAAAGGAAAGAGCAATAGTAGAGAAAAAAGCAATAGAAGTAAAAGATTATGAATTTTCTGACATGGATGGGATGACTATTCAGTTAGTAATCATTGGAATTGTTTACTTATTTACTTTTCTTTTCTTAACATTTATTGAGAAGATTTTATCACCCCTTGGAAATATCGGTTATACATTCTCTACAGTATTATGGGGATTCCACTTTGTTATTGGTGCAATAATAGGTATGGCATTCAGAAATGTTTACGACAAATTAAAGAAAAAGAACATTGCAAAAGAGAATTATTTAAATAATTTCTTGCTCCAAAGAGTAGCAGGTGTAGTTTTCGACTTTATGGTAACGGCTTCAATAAGTGCTGTAGTTCTTGCAAAAATTCAAAAAGAATTTTGGGGAATATTTATTATAACATTTATCGCAGGAATGCTTACATATCTCTATATTATGATGCTTACAAAACAAATTTTCACAAAACACGAAGTCGAAAATAGGGTAGCCTTTTATGGTATGTTAACTGGAACAATTTCTACAGGAATGGCATTATTGAGAGAAGTTGATCCTGCTCTTGAAACAGGTGCAGCTGAAAACTTAGTTTTCGGAAGTGGTGTCTCTATGGCAATAGGAATACCATTAATTGCAATACTTAATTTGCCTGCTCTTTCAATTTCTACTGGAAATAATACATATAATTTTTACGGATTGGGTTTAATGTTACTATATGGCATTCTTTTGTTTATTATTGGAAAAATTTTCCTCAAAAAACAAAAAGCATAACTTTTGTGCTCTTTTTAACATTTTACCCTTATAAAGCATTTTAACGCTCTCTATCTTATAATAATTTTTAATTATGTACTTTTACTGCAAAATATTTAAGATATATAATTTAGATGTATTCCATTATTTGAGAGGAGGCAAAAGATGAAAGCAATTTTAAAAGAAAAACCCGGTCCAGGTTTCACTTTCAGTAACGTTGATAAACCCAGCAAATTAGGCCCTCGTGAGGTCTTAGTCAAAATAAGACGCGCATCAATTTGTGGTACCGACGTTCACATATACAAATGGGATGAATGGTCTCAATCCAGAATCAAACCACCCTTAATAGTAGGTCATGAAATGGCAGGGGAAGTTGTAGCTATTGGCGAAGCAGTAACACAAGTAAAAGTTGGAGATTTAGTTTCAGCAGAAACACATATTCCTTGTGAACATTGTAGTCAATGTAAAACCGGAAAAATGCATGTGTGCAAGAATTTAGAAATATTAGGAGTTGATAGAAACGGTGTTTTTGCTGAATACGCAGTTATTCCGGAAACTGTACTCTGGAAATTCTCTCCGGAAATACCTTTGGATTACGCATCAGTCATGGAACCATTTGGAAACGCTATTCATACAGCATTGGTAACAGATTTAACAGGAAAAAAAGTCTTAATAACTGGCGCTGGTCCTATTGGATTGATGGCAATTCAAGTAGCAAAAGCAGCTGGCGCATCTTTAGTTATCACCAGCGAAGTTGATCCCTCTAGAATAGAAATGGCAAAACAAAATGGTGCAGATGTGGTTATTAATCCTATTGAACAGGATTTAGTAAAAACTGTTTATTCAATTACAAATGATGGAGTAGATATCTTACTTGAAATGAGTGGAAATAAAAAAGCTTTAGAAGATGGATTAAAAAGTGTAACAATGGGAGGAATTGTTTCACTTCTTGGAATATTCGGTGGAAGTATAGATATTAACTTGGATTCTCTTGTTACAATGAGAGGAATTACAATGTATGGAATTACAGGTAGAAAAATGTTTGATACCTGGAAAGTTGCTGATGAACTTCTTAAAAGCAAAAAAGTAGATCTTTCAAAAGTTGTTACACACATTATCCCATTTGAAAATTGGGAAAAAGGATTCGAACTCATGCTAAATAAACAATGTGGAAAAGTCGTGCTAAATCTTGATTAGGAGGTGGAAATTATGTTCGATTATAGTATATTTGCAAAAGAAATTGAAAATCTAAAAGAACAAGGTCTTTACACCTACATTAGAACATTAGAATCCCCACAGGGGTCCTGGCTTGTAATAAATGGTAAAAAAGTTCTAAATCTATGTTCAAATAATTATCTTGGATTTGCTAACGAGGAAAGGCTTAAAAAAGCAGCAATTAATGCTATTGAAAAATGGGGGGTTGGTCCTGGAGCAGTAAGAACAATTGCTGGAACTTTTTCTATACACGAAGAACTTGAAAGAACTTTAGCAGAATTCAAAAAAGTTGATGCTACAATTTTCTTGCAATCAGGTTTCGTAGCAAACCAAGCAGTTATTCCAGCAATTACCACCGAAGAAGACGCTATCCTTTCAGATGAGCTTAATCATGCAAGTATTATCGATGGTGTAAGACTTTCAAAAGCCAAAAGATATGTTTGGAAACATAGAGATATCAAAGATCTGGAAGAAAAACTTAAAGAAGCAAATAACAATGGGGCAAGAAGAAAATTAATTATAACTGATGGTGTATTTAGTATGGATGGTGACCTTGCACCTTTACCGGAAATTGTTGAACTCGCCGAGAAATATAACGCAATGGTCATGGTAGACGATGCTCATGGTGAAGGTGTTTTAGGTAGTCATGGTAGAGGAATTGTCGACCACTTCGGTTTACATGGAAGAGTCGATATAGAAATCGGTACACTTTCAAAAGCTTTTGGAGTACTTGGTGGCTACATTGCCGGTAAAAAAGAACTAATAGATTATCTTAAACAGAAGGCAAGACCATTCTTGTTCAGTAGTCCCCTTTCACCAGCAGATACTGCAGCTGCATTAGAAGCAACCAAAATACTACAGGAATCTGATGAAAGAGTTAAAAAACTATGGGAAAATGCAAAATACTTTAAAGATGAAATGAAAAAATTAGGTTTCGATACTGGTGAAAGTGAAACACCTATTACTCCTGTAATGCTATATGATGCAAAACTTTCAACACAATTTAGTAAAGAACTTTTCAATGAAGGAATATTTGCCCAATCTATTGGTTATCCAACCGTTCCAAAAGGGAAAGCAAGAATTAGAGTCATGATCAGTGCTGTTCATACAAAAGATGACTTAGACTTTGCACTTGAAAAATTTGAAAAAGTAGGAAAAAAACTTGGAGTAATATAAGAAGAATAAATAGAAAAACATACTGAAAAAGGAGCCGGGAATTCCGGCTCCTTAATTTTTTAACCAATTGTATTTCAAAATTAAAAAACACTTCTGCCAAGAAAATTTGAAAAAACTAACAAAGCTATTTAAATTTACAAAATTATTTTAGTTTTTCCACCATCTTTTTTACCTCATCTGTGATAACATAATCAGGCTGAATTTTTTTAACAATATCTGGTTCATTAACTGTCCATAAAACTATTTTTTTGTTTAAATTTCTCATAAGTTCAATCATGCTAAAAAACAAATCTCTATTATAATCTAGTAGTTTTATAGGAATATGTGCACTGTAAATATTTTCAGGTTCAAATAAACTTTTTAAATCATCAAACGTGAGTTTTTCATGTCTATAATCAAACAAATACCCAAATCTTTCTCCTTTATATTTTTCTGAAAGATTTTTGATCAAATCATGATCAAACGAACTGAAAATAACATATTCAGATAAATTATTTGTTCTGACAAGTTCTACTACATCATCACCGGCATCTGGATCTTTTATTTCAACATTTATTATTTTACCTTCAGGAATAACATTAAAAACCTCTCTAAGTGTAGGAACAGGAGCTTTCTTTTTTATTTCTTCCAATTCGGTTTCTTTTATATTTAAATTTACACCAAAAACCCTTTCAAGATTTTCATCGTGTGATACTACTATTTCCCCATCCTTAGTTTTCCAAACATCTAGTTCTATACCATCAGCTCCAAATTCAATAGCTGCTTTAAATGATTCAAGTGTGTTTTCTTTATACATCTTCGGATAACCTCTATGTCCCAAAATATACACATGTTTCACCTCACTTTCACTAATGTTATTTCTATTTTCCAAATTCTTAGTGAAAATACTCAAAAATAGCAAAAATATTATTACCAAAAAAGACGATATATAAATAATTTTTTTCATTTTTGCCATCATTTACCTCCAAAAAATTTTAATTTCAAGGATTAGATGAAAATCTAATCAAATACAATTTTACTTATCCTCATATTTTACTTTTTCAAGCAATCTAAGTTGTCGTCTAAATTCTTTTGCATTCATTTTTCTTAGAATAAATTTTGCAAGAAAATATTGAAATGGAAGCCAAGTCACATGTCCAGAAAAAATGTAATGATGCTCAGGTTTACCCAAAGTTTCCCAAAGCAACTTTCTACTTCTTCTTGGTAAAGCTTTGTCAAATAAAGCCTCAATAAAAATAATTTTTTCAGGATTTACAAATTTAGCATATGCAAGTGGATCAATTTTTAACAACGGATGAATATCACTCTTCTGCATTTCCTCTACAGTGTCAAAATATTTTAACTTTTTTATGTCATTTTCAAAAATTGATAAAAACCTTTCTTGTTTATTAATATAAAAATTCTCCCCAAAACCTTTTTGAAATTCTTTTCTCATAAAAATAAGTGTAGGTGAATACCAAATTAAAGTAGCTATATCACCACCTGTGGCCATTAAAATCGTTTGTTTAAAATCATTAGAAATTGCATTCAAAATTACACTTAACATACCTCCAAGACAAAATCCAAATAAACAATTATTTTCATGCCACAAATTATTATTTTTCAGAAACTCAATAACACTTAAAACATCAATTACTGCATGTTCCCAAAATCTAGTTGCCCTTTCAACATCAATTGAAAAATAATCTTTCCCACTTACTGAACCATTTGGAACTCTAGTAAAATTTCCAGGTAGAATAGGTATAACAGTTCTAATACCTGCATTTGCAAGGTGCGTTCCCATCCACAATAAAAATGGAATATTATTTGTACCCAACCCATGTAAAATAATCAACGTTCCTGCAACTTCACTTTTAGGTTCAAAAAGGTATATCTCAACTGTTTCAGTTCCCTTTTCTGCCTTCTCATACAAACTCTTAAATTTTACAAAAGACACTCTAAAACGTTTAGATTTTAAAATATAACCTAATGAATAATCAGGAGGAACATATTTATAATTAAAATCTATCATACAATTCACCCCTTAAAAACATTACAGTTTTTCTCAAAATTTCTTTTGTTTTATCATCTTTTAAAACAAATTCAAAGCCATGATCACCTTCAGGGTGAAGTAAAAGTTTAGAACTGTTTTTGTAACTTCTCAACTTTTTATACATTTTTACTGAAGAAATATACGGTATTACACTATCCTTTAATCCATGAACTAATAAAATAGGAGGTAAATCTTTCTTAACGTAATTAATCGGCGAATATTTTTCATAAACCTTTTTAGATTTATTTGGTAATCTTTTCAAAGTAGTAGATACTGCAAATCTCGCAAATAACGAGTTACTCTTCCAAATATCTAACAAATCAGTTGGAGAGTAATATGCAACTACATTTTTTACTTCTGGATTTTTTGTGACAACAAAATATAAAGTTAAATGTCCCCCAGCAGATAACCCCATTAAGCTTATATTGTTAACATCAATCTCTAATTCTTTTGCATTTTTAACAAGAAAATTCAAAGCATTTCCAAAATCATTCAATAAATGTTCAATCTCATAGAAATAAGCATACCTATAATCTAGAGTTGCAACTGCAAAATTATTACTCACAAGATATTTATACCAAGAAACATTATTCGGTTGTCTTCTATAACCACTTATCCAGCCACCACCATGAGCAAATAATATTAAATGATATGGGCCTTCTCCATTTGGATAATAAATATCAAGTTTCAAATTTTCGTCATATTGGAATGTCTTTATCTCCTTCCATGGTTCTTTGCCCAAATCAAAAGGAAGTTTTCCAAGCAAAGCTTTTCTTATTACGGGCAACTCTATCAAAAACAGTACTAACAATGTTAAGCATAAATTAAAAACTGATAGAATAATCAAAAATATTGATAAAAAAACTTTGAAAAAAATTATATAATTTTTATTTTTCATATCTTAATTATATCAAATTTCTAAATTTTTAATTCCATAAATGATATAATTTAAATGCCAAGAAAAAGTTAAGGAGGTTAATTAATGGAAATCGGTATTTTATCACTTGAAATTGGCTCGATTATTCTTCACATCGAAAATGATTTTTTAATCAAAGTTGAATTGATCGACGATATCCTTGAAGAAAGAGAATGTGGTATTTTTACAAAACAATTTAAAGAATATCTCGAAGGCAAACGAAAAAATTTTGAACTTAAAGTAAAAATTAACAGCGGCCCCACATTCAAAAAAATATGGAAGCATGTTCAAAAAATTCCATATGGTTCAACTAAAACTTACGGAGAAATAGCAAAAGAACTAAATGTTAATCCCAGAGTTGTTGGGTTTGCTATGGCTGGAAATCCTTTGCCTATTTATATTCCCTGCCATAGAGTAGTTGGTAAAAATGACCTAAGAGGATTTTCTGGAGGGATAAAATGGAAGAAATATCTACTAGCACTGGAGAAAAAGTAATATATTCTGTAATTCTAGCTGCCGGTGAGGGAAAAAGATATAAAAACGGAAATAAATTATTACATAATATTGACGGAAGACCTATGCTTCAAATTGTAATTGATTTAGTTAAGAAATGTAATTTTCAGAAAAACTATTTAATTGTTAACCCTTCTTGGAAATATATAAAAAATTATTTCACAATCCCCGATAATTTTTCTATTATAGAAAACAAAAATTACAAAGATGGTTTATCTACTTCAATAAAATCAGCAATTAAAGAGATTAATAATAGCAATAACAAGTTACCTGATTATATTGCAATCTTTCTTGGAGATATGCCATTTATTATAAAAAAAGACGTTGAAACAATATTAGCATATTGTGATGGAAAAAACAAAATAATTGCCCCATTTTATAATGAAAAAAAAGGCTTCCCAACATTTGTGCATAATTCACTTTTCAAAAATTTAATGAAAATCCGTGGAGACCAAGGAATAAAACAAATAATAAATGAAAATCCTTCACTACTAAAAAAAATCAAGCTAGATACAGAAAGAGTAATAAAAGATATAGATCAATGATTATAAAATTCCATATCTCGCCCATTTAAATTCTTGTAAAATATATAAGTCACCAGTGCATTAATAAGGTAAAAAACTGAGCTAATCATAAAAATAGTAAAATATCCTTCTGAACCAACCGCCAATTTTGCAAATATCATCGCAGCAATTGCACGCATAGCATTATTAGCAAAATTTCTTATTCCTGCACTAGAAGCTAAAATATTATACGGTAAAAAAGACAAAACTAAAGTATTAAAGATAGGACTTACCATGTTCATTAAGGTAAATCGACCAATATATATAGTAACAAAACTTATAGGTTCTCTAACAATAGCTAAAAAGAATATTAAGACAGGCACAATAAAATGAGCAGTAAGTAATAATCTACCAGCACCAAATTTTTTACCAAGCTTATGAGAAAACGCTGCTCCAATACTTGTTCCTAATTGAGCAAAAGCGAGTATAAATCCAATTAGTGTTGCACTCATTGAAAACAAATCATAAAATATAACGTTACCAAAATGAATAAACAAACCTGCACCAAAACCTACACTTGCAGTAGAAAAGATAAAAAACCAAAACACTTTTCTTTGAAAATCATCCAAAACAAACTTTCCTCTTTCAATTTTTTTCTCCTTCAAATTAAACAATGGAAATATTGCAAATAACCTTAAAATCATTGCAAAAATCATAACAATTTTAAAACCAAATAAATCACCTAAAAAGCCACCTGTAGCATTCCCCAGAACACCTGTCAACATATTTGCTCCAAAATTCATTCCAAAAAACTTTGCTCTATTTTTGTTATGTGTATTTTCAACTATAAATACATCGGAAATAATTCTAGTTGTTGCATTCAATCCTCCATACAAAAAAGAAACAAGATAAAGATACCAGGTTGATACTGGAAATAATCTCATTATTGCAAAAACAACAATCAAAGGTTGAATTATAAAAATAATTCTCTTCCTTCCAACCCTATCCGATATAAATCCGATCAGAAGTGCAAGTAAAGCACCACCCCAGAGATTATATGACATAATAGTACCAATTACTTCATTATTAAATCCTAATAATTTGAGATAAAGATTAAATAATACTTGATAAATATTTCGAGATACACCATTTAAAAATGTAAAGAAAACTATTTTTACTGGCGCACTCATATAATTTCTCCCTTTTAATTCGTTATACGAATTAATTATACCAAACCGCAACCATATTTACAAAGATATCTTAACGGCTTAAACAATACAAAATTTAATATTTGATTTTTCCAAACCTTTATTTACAAGCCATCAAGCTTGGTAGGTAAATAAAAACCTTTAAAAAAACTTGCTCATCTCTAATGGATGATTTAAGAAGAGGCTAAAAGATGTTTAGATTTTTTATTTTTTTAAGTATCTAATTTAAATAATTATAAATCTTTGTAAGTTTATTTAAACTGTTATTTAATCCCCCTACCCTATTTCTTTTTTGCCAAATAATCTTATACTCATCAACTAATTTTTCAAATCTGTATTTAAATTCCTGCTTTATTATCTTGGGCAAATCTTCCAAACTTTTTGATTTAGTTTTTAAAAATGATATTATCAAATCAACGGAAAATAAAGCAATTTCGATTGAATTTTTAATCTCGTCTTTCACCAGTCTATTTGAAGAGTCATAGTTTTCCAAGTTTCTTAATGTAGAAAGATTTTTTTCCAAAATATCTTTTACTGCATTTAAATTTTCCAATTTTAACTTCTTAATCATTGGATTATCCAAAAGAATTCCTTCAGGATAAAGTAAAGGTAAAACAAAAAATGACGAATTTGGTACTTCAATGCCTGTCAACTTATATGCATTACCAATATCATATAAAATTTTCCCCAAAGATTCTCTTTCAAATAAATGAACATCTAAAGCATTAACCAAATCTAAGGTTTTATTTTCATGAAACCCCCAACTAACAGCAGCACCATACATAAAACCAATAAATGAAATTGGAAGATGTTGCCAATGGCCATTATCACCCCAATCAGTTAAAAGAACACCTCTTGCTTTAAATTTTAAACCATTTTCTATTGCATTTTGAATATTTAAGATTGCATTTTCAACTCTCCCCAATATCGAATTCCAACTAGAAGTACCTGGACAAACATAAAAATCATAATTTTCAAACAAAGAACATTCCTTTTCAAAAGGATAGTTTTTTTCATAACCCCAAATTAAAACAATAATATCATTTGGTAATTTATTAATCAAATCTGGGTGGTTTTTAATTATATCTCCCCACATCATCATTTTTTTTCCATATCTTTTAACTACTTGATAAATCTTTAAAACAAAATCTAAATAAACCCTTCCTTTCCCATACTTTTCACATAATTTTTTTGATTTACCCAAACACAAATCAAAAGTTTCATCGCAATTAACATTAAACTTTTTACTTCTAAAATGAGGAAGTAATTCTTCATACAATGAAGACAAAAATTCAATAGTTTCATCTACAGCTGGTGATAAAGTAAAAGGATTTGAAAAATGTTCACCCCATGGAGTATCGAACTCAAAAGTTTCAGCCATATGTTTATATTCTTCATGAATCAACCATTTTTCCATATGTCCAAACGAAGATTGATTGGGAACTAATTCTATAAATCTTTCCTTGCAATATTTATCCAATCTTATAATGTCCTCACTTGTAAGTGGTGAAAAATTCTTCCACACCTTTTCATGTTCACTATAAGCAAATGTATGTTCAGTATAAAGTTGTAACTGATTGTACTTCAATTCTGAAAGTAAATCAATAATTTCAAATAAAGTCTCCATTTTCGGAACTTTGTCCCTACTTATATCGATCAAAACACCTCTTTCAAGGATATCTGGCCAGTCATGTATTTCAAGAATTGGTATTGACGTTCCATAATTTCTTATGAGCTGGATAAGCGTCATTAATCCAAAATGAAGTCCTTCGTTATTATTACCATATACCTTAATCCCGTCTGAGGTTACTATAAGTTTATAACCAGATTTTTCTTTTACTTTTGCTCTATTTACCTCTGCAATTATTGAAGTTTTTTTGTTCTTGGAGTAAGAAATTATAATTTCAACACCGAATGGTTTCAAAATATTTTTTAATCTTTCTGCACTTTTAAATAAATTTTTAGTCGATATAAAAATATAATCCCCAGATTTTAACTGAAACATCCCATCTTTTAAACGTAGTTCTTTAGGGTTTGGAACCAATATCATACTTATCACCTCGATTACATTATATAATATTTTTACTAAAAAATGTTAAAACAAAATTTTGGACAATTTGTTGAATTTTAGAGTATAATAATACCAGAAGCAAATTGAAAGGATGAGAAAACATGCATGCCCTAATTTTTACAATAGAATTTTTCACAGGGTCTTTAATGTTTTCTTACTGGATTGGACATTCTTTAGGAATTAATCTAAAAAATATAAGAGACGGAAATCCCGGGGCTTTTAATCTCGGACATTCTGCAGGACTTATTTATGGAATTTTAGGGGCATCTCTAGATTTTTTTAAAGGATACTTCCCTCTTATTTTTTTCTTGAAAATCCTAGATACTACTGATTATAAAATAATTTTTATCTTTCTTGCACCAATATTAGGCCATGCATTTTCACCATTTCTCAAATTTAAAGGAGGAAAGGCTCTTGCAGTTACTTTCGGAGTCTGGAGTGCTTTAACAAACTTTAAAATATCTTTTATATATGCCGTTATACTTGGCATACTTAAATCCTTTGAAAGAAAAATAAACAAAAATAAACCATCCATCCCTGAAATTGATGCATTACTTGATTTAACTGGTTTTGGAATTGTTGGAGTAATAATGTTTATGTTCCAGTTCAACAACTTACTTTTACAATTCTGGCTGTATAATTTTGTTTTACTGATTTTCAAAAGGACTAAAGACATATATGCAATAATAAACTTATTTCTTAATAAGGAACATAATTAGGGGTGAAAAAGTTGAAAATTAAAATTCTATGCAATGATTCTGCAAGAAAGAATTTTTTCTATGAACATGGTCTTTCAATCTTAATCAATGATACTATTTTATTTGATACAGGACAATCTGATGTTTTTATCAAAAATGGTAAAAAATTACATGTCGATTTTCAGAAAATTGAAAAAATTTTTATTTCTCATGGGCACTACGATCACATTGGAGGTTTAATTCACCTTCAAGGTAAAACAAAAGCAACTGTGTATATCCACAAAAAAGCTTTAATTCCTAAATTTAGCGCCAAAAAATTTGCAGGAATTCCCTACGATTGGAGTAAAATTTCATTTAACATTGTCTATATAGAACAAGACACAACCATTGACAATGTACATATCATAAATTCCATCCCAGCAAATAACGAAATAATCAATAAGAAATTTAATGTAAACGGAAAACAAGATTTATTTGATGATGAAATAAATTTAATTATTGATAATGTTCTTTTTACAGGATGTGCTCATAAAGGAATCGAAAACATCTTGAAATATGCGGCAAAAAATTATAAAATAAAAGCTGTGGTTGGTGGATTTCATTTGTTAGATGCTCCAAATGAAAGAATTAAACAAATAATTGAGCTTTTTAAAAGTTATAATCTTAATGTTTTCCCATTACATTGCACCGGGAACAATGTGATTAAAATCCTAAAAAAAGAATTAAATGAAAAATGTATAGAACTAAAAGCTGGTGATGAATGGAGGATAACATGAGAAGAGGATCAGGAAGATACAGAAAAACTTTTATTGAACCGTTTATTTTGTTAATAATAGCAGAAACACCACTCCACGGTTATGAAATCGCAAATAGACTTTCCAAATACGGTATAGAACTTACCGAATTAGGTCAAATGGGCAATTTGTACAGAATTCTATCCAAACTTGAAGATGAAAAATACATTACTTCTCAATGGGATTCAAATGCTCAAGGACCTTCTAAAAAGGTTTACTATATCACTCCAAAGGGTATTGAACAATTAAAAAATAACAAAGAAGAACTATTGAAAGTTAAAAAAATTATTGAAGAATTTATTTCAAAAGTTTCAAAATTTGAGTGAAGAGTTTTTTGCTTGACAACTATATGTAAAAATACTATAATGAAATTGAAGATATATGCTAAATAAATATATCTCTTATCAATTTACTAATTTGTGAAAAATATATCTATAATCTTCTTGAAAATTTTGTTTGAAACACAAATTATAATCATTTAATAATCATTAATTGTGAAATTGTTCACTCAAATGCTATAAAGGAGGGATTTAAATGAATAATAAATATGATGTAATTACTATTGGTGGAAGCGCTGCTGGTATTGTTGCAGCAACAACTGGAAAGTGTTGTTATCCCGATAAAAGTTTTTTAATGATTAGAAAAGAAAAAAATGCATTGGTTCCATGTGGTATACCTTATGTATTTGGATTTTTAGGAACCACTGAAAAAAACATAATACCACTGGAACCAATAACAAAGGCAGGCATTGATTTTTTACAGGACGAAGTAATAAAAATTGACAGGGAAAACAAAAAAATCTTTACAAAGAATGGAAAAGAGTTTCAATATGAAAAGTTAATATTAGCCACCGGCTCAAGACCTTATGTTCCAAACATAAAAGGTAAAGACTTGAAAAACGTATTTACTGTCCCAAAAAACAAGGAATACTTAGATAATATGCTTGAAAAACTCAAAGAACTAAACAAAATAATAGTTATAGGTGCAGGATTCATTGGGGTCGAAGTATCCGATCAACTAGCTCATATTGGAAAAGATGTTACTCTCATCGAAATATTACCTCATATCCTGGGTAAAGCATTTGATAGTGATATTGCCAAAATAGCTCAAGAAGAACTTGAAAAATTAGGTGTAAAAGTTTTGACAAATACAAAAGTTACAGAAATCACTGGAACTGAAAAAGTTAAAGGTGTAACATTAGATAATGGTGAAATTTTAGATGCAGATGCGGTAATTTTTGCTACTGGATACATCCCAAATTCAGAATTAGCAAGAAACGCTGGGTTGGAATTAAATAAATATAACGCTATAAGAGTTGACAGTTATATGAGAACAAACGATCCAGATATTTTTGCAATTGGAGATTGTGCTCAGAAAGTTGATTTCATTACAAGAAGAAGTGTTTCAATAATGCTTGCTTCAACTGCAACATCCGAAGCAAGAATTGCTGGAATGAATTTGTACAAACTTTCAACTGTTAGAAGCTTTTTAGGTACAATTGCAATTTTCTCAACTAAAATAGGCAATAAGGTTTTTGCATCTGCAGGTTTAACTGAAGAAGAAGCACGAAAAAATAACTTTGATGTTAAAACAGGTTATTTTGAAGGAGTTGATAAACATCCTGGTTCTCTTCCTAACGCAAATAAACAAATAGTCAAATTAATTGTTTCAAAGGAATCAGATGTGGTAATAGGTGGGGAAGTTGTTGGTGGAGACACCGCCGGTGAACTTATAAATGTTATTGGTATGGCAATTCAAAACAATGTCAGTATCACAGAATTATTTATTTCGCAAATTGGGACTCATCCTTTACTCACTTCCGCACCAACTGCCTACCCATTAATTAAAGCTGCACAAAATGTTTTTATATCAAAATAAGTTTAAGATAACCAAACCTCAAGAAAGCCCGCTTTTGTGATTTTGAAAGCGGGCTTATTTATTATGAAATAAAAAATTCATTAAAACTAAATTGACAGTATTTTATTTGTAGACTATAATAAAAACAGATATATGTAAATTACATATAGGAGGGTTGTACGTGAAAATAGCTATTTTAAGCGGAAAAGGAGGAACAGGCAAAACGACCGTTTCAACAAATCTCGCTTGGGTTTTATCCAAAATAACATCAGTTCAATTACTTGACGCCGATGTAGAAGAACCAAATGATCATATCTTCTTCGATATATCATTTGACCATGAAGAAAGTGTTGATCTTCTACTCCCAGTAGTTAACAATGAAACATGCATCAGGTGTGGTGAATGTTCAAAAAACTGTCAATTCGGTGCTATATCAGTATTTAATTCAGGAACTATTGTTTTTGAAAACCTATGTCATGGATGTGGAGTGTGTAAAATGGTTTGCCCTGTCAATGCCATTACTGAAAAGTCAAAAAGTATCGGCAAAGTAATGCTTGGTACTATAAGTAAAAACCTTAAATTTGGAATGGGAATTTTGAATATCGGTGAACCCTCTGGAGTAAGAATTATTAGACAACTAAAAAAACATATCGATAATAAAGCTGAAGTTGTTATTATCGACTCTCAACCAGGTACTTCCTGCCCTGTTGTAGAAACTTTGAGAAATGTTGACTTTGCTATTCTCGTCACCGAACCAACCACTTTTGGTTTACATGACTTATCTTTAGCTATAGAACTTGTCAAAGAAATGAATATTCCTTCTGGAATCATTATTAACAGAGATAATTCCAAAACGAATATAATAGATAAATTTGCTGAAAAGGAAAATATTCCTATCTTAATGAAAATTCCTTTTAAAAAACAAATTGCAAAAATCTACTCAGAAGGAAATTTATTTTCAAAATTTCTACCAGAATTCCAAGAAAAATTTCTTTCAGTCTATAAGATTATAAAGGGGTTGATTGAATGAAACAAATAGCAATAGTCAGTGGAAAAGGCGGTACAGGAAAAACAACCCTAAGTTCCTCTCTTGGAATTTTATTCAAAAACACTATTCTAGCTGATTGTGATGTCGACGCTGCTAATTTAAATCTTATGTTTAACTCAAAAATAATTGAGAAATACGATTACTATGGAGGTAAAAAAGCAGTAATTGATCCCAAAAAATGTGACGGATGCGGTATATGTAAAGAAGTGTGTAGATTTGAAGCTGTTATATACAAAAATAATATCTATAAAATCGATCAATATGCCTGTGAAGGTTGTAATGCGTGTGTTATTTCCTGCCCCCAGAAAGCCATCAAATTAACTGAATCATTATCAGGCAATTATTACTACTCAACTTCTGAAAATAAAAACATTGTACACGCTAATTTAAATCCTGGCGAAGAAACCTCAGGAGGACTCGTTGCAGAAGTTAGAAAACTTTCAATTGAAAAGGGAAAAATTCTAAAAAAAGAAATTATATTGATTGATGGAGCTCCTGGTATTGGATGTCCAGCCACATCATCAATTACAGCAACTTATTTTGTAATTATCGTTACAGAACCTACTTCCTCTGGAATACATGATTTAAAGAGAATTATCGATACTGTCAAACATTTTAAAAGAAATTTCGCAATAGTAATAAATAAGTACGATATTAACGAAGAAATAACTAATAAAATTGAAGAATTTTGTAAAACCGAAAACATTGAAATACTTGGAAAAATTCCTTTTGATGAAACGGTGGAAGAAGCAATTCTTAATACTAGACCCGTAGTTACATATGAAAATAGTAAAGCTGCAAAAGCAATAATAGAAATTTATAAAAAACTATTAAAAATTATCAAAGAGGAGGGGAAAAATTATGAAAATAGCAATTCCATCTGAAGGTAAAACTCTTGATTCAATGATCAACGATAGATATGCACGAGCTGAGTTTATTATCATTTATGATACTGATAAAGAAGAAATCATTGAAATCATTGAAAATGATACTTCAGAAGCTCACGGTAAAGGTCCAAAAGTTTCACAAATGCTAGTAAATAAAGGAATTAAAGTGTTAATAACCCAAAGTGTGGGAAAAAATGCATTTGATGTTCTTAAAGCAGCAAACATTGAAATTTATCTATCCAAAAAAGATAATATAAAAGATGTGATTCAAAATTACAAAAATGGTAACCTCATAAAAATAGAAAATGCAACAAATTGAGGTGGAAGAATGTTAATTGCCATAGGAACATTAGATGGTATAAAAATTAATCATGAACATTTTGGTCATTCTAAAATTTATATGATATATGAATTTGATGGAAAGGAACTTATAAAAAAAGAAGAAAGAAAAAATCCATATGCTGAAACACATTTACATGCAAAAGTAGAAGAAATCCTGGAAATCTTAGGTGATTGTAAAATTTGGGTCGGAAAAACAATGGGAAAAAGATCAATGAAAAAACTTGAAGAACTTGGCTATAAACCTATATTGATAAATACTACAAATATCAATGAAACATTAAAAAAATTAAAAGAAAAACTGCAGAGGTGATGTTATGCCATGGGTAAAAAAAGAAAATTGTATCAAATGTCAAGTTTGTATAAACGTTTGTCCTGTAGAAAATGCTATTCATCTTGAAGAAGATGGTTATCCATTTATAAACAACAACATTTGTACAAGATGTGGGCTATGTATGGAAAAGTGCCCGAAAAATGCTATCCGCCCCAACTATGAGAATCCTTTACTTAGGGGTTATGGAAAAGGAATGGGGCATGGTTTTGGAAGAGGTCTTGGATATGGAAGAGGTAGAAATAAATATTAAGTTTAAAAAAAACAACACCCCAAATATCAAAAGGGGTGTTGTTTTTAATCGTTTATCAATTACTCAAAAGGATAAAATCCAAGATCTAAGCTATTCTTCTCGTAGATCCTCGAAATAAGTTCATTAACTAATTTTACATGTCCTTCTTCCCATTTTTTCAAGTTTTCCAAAATTTCTTTCAATTCTTTTTTTCCTAATTCTTCAGCTTTATTTGCAGCCTTATCGTAAAAATTAACAAAATCCTTTTCAATTAACAATGCCATTCTTAAAATTGATAAATCCTTCAAGTCATCTTCAGAAGGCGTTACTTCAATTTTTTGAGTTTTAAACTTCTCATCAAAGAAGCTCTTCGTAGTATCAACGATAACTTCTGGAATTTCATTATTTTCCTCAAGTGATTTTCGTATTTTTCTTATATATTCTGTATGTTCTTTTTCCATATTTTGTAAAAATTCCAAAATCTCCCTTGCTAATTTATTTCTAATTTCCTCTTTTTTAGCTTTATAAAATTTAAAACCCTCTATCTCAAAATTTTCTGCAACTTTTAATATATCTTCAATGGACATTATTTCACCCCCTTGGAAAGGTATTCATCAATACCTCTAGCTGCCCAGTATCCATCAGCTACACCATGAATTATGTCTGGGCCATTTACAATATCCCCACCTGCAAACAACCACTCTATATTTGTTTGTCTATACTCATTTGTAACTAATCGTCCTCTTACAAACTCAAGTTGTTCTTTCAAATCTTCTGGTAAATAGCTGTAATCCGGAGCTTGACCAATCGCTTCCACTACCATATCTGCATCAAGATATAACTTTTGAATTTCATCAAACTTTGGATTAAATCTTCCGTTTTCATCAAAAACTTCCACACACTTCTTTAACTCTACTCCTTTTATTTTTTCTTCATCAATGATTATCCTAACTGGTCCCCAACCAGGATAAAATTCAATACCTTCTTCAGAACCTTCCTCTATTTCCTCCATATCCGCAGGCATTTCATCGAAAGTTCTTTCAAGACTTGTTACCTTTACATCAACCTGTCCGTATTCTACTTTTTGAAGCCTTGCTATTGACCTTGCAACATCCATTGCAACATTTCCTCCGCCAATCACAACTAAACTCTTTGGAATTTTTGGTTTTGGACCCTCACCCCTCAAATAGTCCCTTATTTCTCTCAATAAGGGTAATGCTTGTAAAACATCTTCATGATCTGTACCGGGTACTTTTGTACTTCTCCCTAACGAAAATCCAGTTGAAATAAATACTGCATCATATTTTTCTTTTAAACTTTCTAAAGAAATATCTTTGCCCACACTTATACCAACATGAATTTTTACACCAAGAGCTTGAATAAACGCAATATCTTTATCAAGAGCTTCATCGGGTAACCTATATGATGGAATTCCATATCTCATTACTCCACCGGGCTTTGAAAGAGATTCAAAAACCTCAACATCATACCCCATGGTTGATAAGAAATATGCTGCTGAAAGCCCTGCAGGGCCTGAACCTATAATTGCAATTTTTTTATCTTTTTTCGCTGGCTTTATTTCGATAATTTTCTTGTAATCAGAAACATTATCGACTATATACCTTTTAAGCCATCTAATAGCTATTGCTTCCCCTCTATTTCCAATCGAACATGCTTCTTCACATTTATGCGTACACACTCTACCACATACCGCTGAAAATGGATTAGCACCTAACATGTTATTAGTTTCGTCACCTTTTAACAACCATTTCAATGCATCATTTAAGTCATCTTTCCATATTGCTTTTATATACTCCGGAATCTGCATATGTTGCGGACATCTGTCTGTACACAATGCACATTCAACACATCTAGCTGCTTCATGTATAGCTTGTTCTTTACTATATCCCTTAACATATTCAATAAAAGACTGCACACGTTCTTCTCCATCAAGCATTTCCATTTCAACTCTTTCAAGTTCTAGAAGCTCAGAAGCTTCATCTCTTACCCAACCTACAGGAACTTCTTCAATGCCATGAATTCCCTTTTCGGTAGGCGCAAATATAAAATCTTCAGGCTCAGGTGAAATGTGCACATATTCCCTTGTCATTTTTAAGGAACCAGTAGTACAAATATCTACACACATTGCACAAAAAGAGCAACGTCCATAATCAATAACAGGCCTTTGAGGCTTTTGCCCATATTCTTGTGGTAAATCATCGACTTCAACCATTTTTATTGCATCAGTTGGACAAATCTTTGCACAAGTTCCACAACCAATGCACTCATTCCAATCATTTATATGAAATCCTCTATATCTTTCCGCTGCTTCTCTTTTAACATATGGTACTTTTATGGTCACTGGTTTTTTAAATAAAAATTTCCAAGCTTTGATCGGTGAAAAAAAGTCTTTATCTGGCATTGTTTTATTCTTCATAATATTCCACCTCCCTTATCTGTCAACCTCTGGAGCACAAACATCCATTGTAGAGAGCCATATTGGAACATCCTCTATTCTGGTTCCTGGTAAATATTTCTCTACACCGATAAATGTTTGAGGATATGATGCACCACGAACTGCTACCCTATATGGTTTTTCCCCACCGTCGGAAACCATAAAGTAACCATATTCTCCTCTCGTTGATTCAATATGTACATAAGCCTGACCTTTCGGAACTTTATATCTAAGTGCACTACCCTCACTTAAAGGAACATTTACTTTTCCTTCGGGCATCTTTTCAAGACATTGTCTTATGATTTTTATACTCTGATATATTTCCAGATATTTAAGATAAACTCTTGAATATGCATCACCATCAGTTGCAGTTGGAATCTCAAAATCAACTTTGTCATAAAACAAGTAAGGATCAACTTTTCTAATATCATATGGTACTCCAGTTGCTCTTAAACCTACACCTGTAACACCCAATTCTAATGCAGTTTCTCTATCAAGCAATGCTATTCCTTTTAATCTTGTATGAACAATTCTATTTTTAAATATTAAATCCTCATAATCTGG
The DNA here is from genome assembly GCA_017656345.1 of Thermosipho sp. (in: thermotogales). Taxonomy (GTDB): domain Bacteria; phylum Thermotogota; class Thermotogae; order Thermotogales; family Fervidobacteriaceae; genus Thermosipho_A. The sequence goes on from JACDNZ010000004.1 coordinate 49,582, forward strand.
TAATCGGCCTTCAATATAATCTAACGTTTTTACAATAAGGTCTTGAATTTTTGGTGTTAAATCCTTTCTGACACCACCTGGTACAATAAACATATGATAAATTCTCGCTCCAGTTAAACTTTCGAAAATATCCAATATACGATCTCTATCAGCTACTCCCCAAAAAGAACTTGTATAAAGTCCTAAAGGGCCACCAATACCGGGGAAACTCATCATATGACTTGCAATTCTTGCTAGTTCTAAAATAATCATTCTTATCCACTGCGCCCTTTCAGGTACATCTATCTTTGCAATTTTTTCAATTGCCATAGCATAACATACTTCATTAATATCAGGCTCTGGAACACATATCCTTGGAATTAAAGCTAAATTCTGATACCATAATCTCCTTTCCATCAATTTTTCAAAACCCCTGTGTAAAAAACCAGGTAATGGCCTTGCTCTTTCAACAGTATCCCCTTCTACATACATGTGTACACTGAAGTTTCCATGCATTCCTGGATGATTCGGACCAAAAAAGAGTTTAACTTCACCCATTTAAATCACCTCTTATTACTTTTGCTTCATGAATAACATCTTTATGATATTCTCTATCCGGGAATTTTTTCTTAGAATATTCCATCGGATCAAAATCTTTCCTCAATGGTGGTAAATCATCCCAGTTTTCCAAGAAAAGAGGTCTCATATCATCGTTACCTTCGAAACTGATACCAAAAAACTCGTGAAGTTCCCTTTCATAATACCTCGCGATTGGCCATAAATGTTTAACAGTAACAAATTTTGCTTTCTTTCTATCTATTTTTGTTGAAACAATAAATTTACCACCATCATTCCACGAAAACAAAATATACACAAGTTCAAACTTATTTTCTTCTATCCAATCAACAGCTGTAATGATAGACAAGTGTGAATAACCGCTGCCTTTTAAAAGAGATAAAGCGTTTAAAACCATCTCTGGTTTTATTTCAATCTTTACTTCTCTTTCATCTATTTCTTCCACTTTCAAATTTCTAATTATCGATTTCAATCTTTCAATAGTATTATTCATGGAATTCGTCATGTATAAACACCTCCCCTAGTGAGCGCAACTGGTTCTGCTTATACCATTCATAATTTTCTTTGTATCTTTTCCAGCCATTTGCTTCTCCTTTTCTAATCATTCTCATAAGTTCATTAAAAGCTTCTAGCAATGCTTCAGGCCTTGGCATACAACCGGCAATGTATAAATCAACTGGTATATAATAATCCAGTCTATTTATAGTTGCATATGAATCATAATATATTCCACCATTTAATGTACATGAGCCAAAACCAATTACATACTTGGGCTCTGGCATTTGCTCATATGTATAAATAACTCTTCTAAGTGTCTTTGCACTTAGATAACCCGTTATAAATAAAATATCAGCTTGTCTTGGGGTAGCCATTGGTCCCATTCCAAATCTTTCCATATCAAATCTCGAGGTCATAGATGGTGGTAGCTCTATAGCACCACATCCAGTACAATAATGAAGCATCCATAATGATTTACTCCTTAATTGATCAGCTATTTTTTCCCATATACTTCTTTCGTTTGTAGACATCCCAGCCACCTCCTAAAATACCCAACCAAGTAGTACAAACAAAACCTGAACAAAAGCTAAACTTAATGGTACCTTCCAATAAAATTTTACAACTTGTTCGATTCTAAACCTTGGCAATACCGCGGAAATTAAAGTTGCAATTATCCAAACAACAGTAAATTTCAAAAGAAATGTTAAATAATTACTTATACCCAAGAATATATCAACAAACAAACTTATCTCAACAAATATCGAAAAAGTATGCATCAACATCAAAAGCCCCATATATTTTGCTGAAAGTTCAACCATAGGACCCGATGCAATTTCCGCAGGTGCTATTGGCGTATCAAAAGGTTTTTTCCCTAACATTCCTAATAAAGAAATAAAAGCAACTATTCCACCTATCGGCATTTTAAATAATGTCCAGGTATCTTGTTGGGCCATCATCAATCCTGAAACTGAACTTGTCTTGTAATAATATAAAACTCCTGCTATAGCAACTAAATATGGTACTTCATATCCTAGCATCTGTGTCAATGCTCTTGCTACACCGATACTAGCATTAGGATTACCTGAGCCAACCATCCCCATTGCCATTCCAAGAGCTCCCACTGCAAATAAATATACAATTATAAAAATATTATCAAGTCCTGGAAAAGCTACTAAATCACCTAAAGGCACAAAGGCTAATGTTGCAATAACTCCTCCCAAAGCCATTAAAATTCCAAAATCAAAGATCCAACCATGGGAAATTCCCCTTTTTGAAAGTGCTTTAAAAACATCTATAAAATTTTGGTACCATGGTGGACCATATCTTCTTTGTACTCTTGCCATTATTTTTCTAGCAATACCTTCCAACGTTAAACCCACAAAAAATCCAGTCAATAAAACAGCTATTACTCTTAATACTGTCATTATCTACCACCTCACCCAAAATAATATGAGGATTACAATTGTTATCCAGAAAACATAACCACTTGGACTAGTCTTATAAACCAACTTATATGTAAAATATCCAATATATCTGAAAAATGAAACTAATTTTTCATACAGCTTTTCAAAAGAAGGATGTTTGTCATATAATCTTTCAATAAATCTATAAAATCCTGTTGCATAATGATATAAGTCATAATTGTAAAGATATTCTCCTCCAGTATACTGATCTGTTAAATCCACCTTTTTCCCTTTTGGGAATATCATATACAAAATAGCAGCAATTATAAATCCAACAGAAAACATTGTAAAAACAGTCAAAGTATTCCATTGACCAAGAGGAGTTTTTATAATTGTTCCACTATGTTCAATTGCTTTAATTCCTACCTCATTTTCTATAGAAACAATACTATCTAAAACTGGTTTAGGATAAACACCAATCAAAATTGTTAAAATCACAAATAACAACATTGGAACAAGCATTATTATTGGTACTTCCTTCACATCAGAATGTTTTCTCTTCAATTGTCCCAAAAACACCCCTGCAAGTGGTCTGAAAACATAAAGGAAAGAACCAACACTACCAATAAACGTTATTGCTAAAGTAATAAACATACCTTTACTAACAAGTGAACTAAAAATCATCCATTTTGATATAAAACCGCTTGTTGGAGGAATTCCCGCTAATGAAATTATTCCAACAAGATACGTGACAAATGTCCATGGCATACGCCAAATTAATCCGCCCATTTCATCAATTTTAGTAGTTCCAGTTCTATAGACAACAGCCGCAAAAGATAAAAATATCATAGCAGCAGCTATTGCATGGTTAAATACATGAAAAAGTCCCCCAGCATAACCTATCGAGTTCATAATTCCTAATCCAACAAGAATATAACCACCATTTGCAATTGATGAAAAAGCAATTAATTGTTTCATATCATTCTGTCTAATAGCCATAAATGTACCAATTAATATTGAAATGTTACCAAGCCAGATTAAAACATAATTTAACAATGGTACTCCATGATAAAATGAAGAAAATAACTGTGTTGTAGGGAACACCGAAAGAGCAATTGCTAATACATATGAACCCATCTTTACTAATTGTCCAGATAAAACTGCGCTAAAAGCATCTGGAGCATTACCATGTGTAATTCTAAGCCATGTATGTAGTGGGAAAATACCACTCTTTGCAATCCCAGCACTCGCAATGAATAAAATCACAAACCATTTAAATAAATTTGAAGAATCATTTGCTAAATATTGGGAAACCTGCTCAAACGAAAGAATCCCATATCTCTGGTAAATTGAAAAAGTTGCAAAAAGATACATATAACTTCCTATAGCACTTGTTACTACATATATAATTGCAGCTCTTTTTGATTCCTTCTTTCCCATTGGAACTATCAAAAATGATCCTAAAACTGCTATTTCCCAGAAAATATAAAGAGTCAATAAATCATTTGAGAAAAACACTCCCAGTATTCCAGAAACCATTAATAACAAAAATGAGTTGAAAGCAGCTGGTTTAATATCTTTTTTGCGAATCCACTCTATTATGAAAAATGCAACAAAAGAAATTACTATTAAACTTACTATAGCAAAATATTTCCCTAAATTTGTAACTTTTAAGGTTCTTTCTACATCCCTTAAAATTCTAAAAAGTACTTCTTCATGACCAACTTTAATGTTCCACACTACATAAAGAGCGTACGATATTAATAAAAAGTTAAAAATTGATCCTAAAATCTTATTAGCTTTTGTTAATAAATAGCTTACAATTGAACCTATTAGGAAAACTAAAATCAAATTAGTCAATGATATCATTTACATCCCTCCCAGAACGTTAGTAACGTATGCTCGATAATTGGTTAAACCATCTGCAATGTTTTGAGCCATTTTTAAATATAAATCCGGGAAAATTCCAATAAATATAATCAGCAATGCAACTATTAAAAGAATCAAATTCACATTCCATGAAATTTTCTGTTTTTCTTCTCCGGTATTAGTTGAATGCCATAGTTTTATATTCCATTTCAAAATATATGCAGCTTCTATAACTGTAGCAAATAATACAACAGCTGGAAGTAAATAATTATCTTTTGAAAATGCTAATTGTAAAATCAATAATTTACTCCTAAAACCAGCAAAAAGAGGAAAACCTATAAGTGAGAACGAAGCAATACTAAACGATACACCAGCAATTTTATTCTCAGTAAAATTATGAGCTATAGTAGCCGCAATTATGAACAATACTAGCTTTGCTGAAATATCATTTAGTAAATGGAAATAACCAAACTTAATCGCTTCATAACCTCCCAAAGAAATCGTACTTAAAACAAGACCAGCTTGAGCTATAGATGAAAAAGCAAGTGCTTTAATAAGCTTATTTTGTCTCAATGCTGCAAGTTCACCAAGCACAATTGTTAAAAGTCCAAAAATGAAAACTACATCAAGAAAATAACCATGAAAAACTGTAATAAAGATTCTTCCAAAAAGGTACATTATTGTGAAAGTAACTCCTGTTCCAAGAATTACCGGTGTTAATGGTGAACCGGAATCATAAACATCAGGTACCCAACCAGCAAGCGGAAAAATTTTTGACTCTACACCTATACCGATAAAAATTAATAACGCGACAATTGGCAAGAAACCTTCTTTAATATTCACAGAAATATCTGCAAAATTCAAAGAACCTGTTCCAATATATGCATAAATTGCTCCTAAAAGATAAAATGCACCAGAAATACCTCCCAAAATCAAGTACTTAAATGCACCGTATGGATTTTTTCTTGAAAAAGCAATAATGTAAGCAGCAACAGCCGTTATTTCTAAAAAGACAAATGAATTGAAAATATCTCCGGTTAAAACCAGACCATTGGTTGAAGCTAAAAGAATAAGTAAAACTACTGAATATCCTTTTTCAACTATCTGAGGCATCAAAGAAATCAAAAGAAATACAATATTCACAACTAACAATGAGTAATAGCTTGCACTATCTAACACCAAAACTATACCGAATGGGGCTTTCCAACCACCCATTGCATTTGTCTGATCAGGTGATAACAATAAAAGAATTATCAAAGTTGTAATTACAACTAATGGAAGAATATATTTAGCTTTCTCTTTAAAAGGAATAAAAAGGAAACCAGCCAGTAAAGGTATTATAATTAATAAAGCACTCATTCTTCCGCCTCCTTTGTGGCGATCTGTTCAACATCCAAAGTTCCGTATTTTTCGTATACCTTAATTAACAATGAAGCTCCTAATGCTAATGTACCAACTCCAATAACAATTGCTGTAAGAACCAAAGCTTGTGGCAATGGATCAACAAAATTTGCAATCGGTGTATATTTAGAATAAATTGGAGCTTCTTTTCCCTCAATATAACCAAGTGAAATAATAAATATATTAACAGCAGTATCTACAATTGTAAGCGAAACAAGATGTTTAAACAAATTCTTTTGCGTTAAAAAACCGTAAATACCTACACCAATTAATATAAATGCAATATAATAAACCATCATTATCCCTCCCTATGCAAGTCGGCAACAATTCCAGATAGTTCAGCACCAACTTTAAAACCAATTAAAATGTAAACAATAGGAACAATACCCGCACTAAACAAATCTCCAACAATACCTGTGGGAAGGAAATTTATTAAAAAAACTCCAGCAATAGCTAATCCAACGAGTCCAGTAACAATATATAAGCTTCCTGAAATACCTTCAACAAATTTCGGAGTTTTTGATAAATCAAATTCTTCATTGGAAAGATATAAGAGTAAAATACCGGCTGCAATAATCGTTCCTCCAGGAAAACCTCCACCCGGAGTTAAATGTCCATGAATAAAAATGTACGTACCAAATAAAATTATTAAAGGCAGTAAAATACCTACTGAAACCCTCAATATAAAATTTGGTCGTCTACCATATTTTTTTCTTCTAATACCATTCAAAACCAAACTGACTCCAAGTGCTGCTGTGAAAAGAACAGTCACTTCACCCAGAGTATCAAAAGATCTATAATCTACAACTATTGACGTTACAACATTAGCTGCACCATTTTCTAAACTTTCTGATTCATTATATTTAACATTTCCACCATTGCCATTGACATTTTTATCAATATAGGCTTCCGAAACTTTCGAAATATTTACACTTCCATATTTTGGAAGTAAAGACAATGTGTTAATAAAAAACATAATAAGACCAAAAACAATAACTATTGATATAAATCTTCTCATTGACTATCACCACCCATTTTATTCAGCGCGAGAACTAATACAGCAGTTGCCAGACCAGCTCCAACTGCTGCCTCAGTTATTGCCACATCAGGTGCTTTCATAATTACAAATAAAAATACAGTAAGAAGACTCATAAGTGATAGAGCAATGAAAGAATCTAACATTTTTTTCGCTTCAACTGCAAAAATGGCTGAAATTATTATTAATATCCCTACAAAAATAGTTACTCCTGTCATTTGTTCCCACCACCCTTGTATTCGTCGACTTTAGTCTTGTCAGTTGGCTTAATACCTTTTAAATAGGCTGCTCTTGCCAAAACAGAACTTCCTACAGGATTAGTCAAAGCAATAAAAGCAATTATTATTAAAGCTTTAGGCAAAAATTCCAGGTTCACTAATCCAACACCCAAAATGACAGAGAACGACCCTAAGGTTGTAGCCTTAGTTCCCGCTTGAAGTCTGTTATAAACATCTGGCATTCTAAAAATTCCAAGACCACCTAAAAAGTAAAAAAATGCTCCAATTCCAATTAAAATATAGCCGATTGTAATCATTTTTTCCCCTCCAAATGACGAGCAATAACAACTGTTTCAACAAAAGAAAGAAGCCCATAAACTAAAGCAATATCAAGATACAATCCGTTATTAAAAACCAGTGCAAGAAATACAATTGTCCCAGTTAAAACCACATTTAATGTATCTAGGGCAGCCAACCGATCAGCACTACTTGGACCTAAAAGAATTCTCAAAAACGAAAACAAAATTCCCAAACCAACAAATCCAAAATACACATAGTTTAATATATTCATTCATATACCCCCTTTAAAATTCTTTCGAAAACTCCAGCAATCTTTTCTTTCTTTTCTTTTTCATCAAGGGTTTTTACATCGATCCAGTGAATAATCAGCTCATCATCTTCAATATCTAAAGTTAAAGTTCCGGGGGTTAAAGTAATAGAATTAGCAAGTGCAAGTTTAGCAGCATCTTTTTTCAAGTTAGTTTTAATTTTTACAAAACCAGGGTTGAGCGGTAAAGAGGGATTCAGTACTCTAACTGCAACATCAAAATTTGCTTTTAACATTTGCCAAATAAAAACCGGTAAATAAATAAAAATAAATTTTATAATTCGCACTGGAAACTTGAAGTCAAATCTTATACCATAAAATCTTTTCAAAATAATTGATACAACCAAAGATACAAAAAAACCAACAATCAATTCTTTGACGTCAGTAAAGCTCGTCAAAATCATCCAAGTGAAAAATGTCACAATTAACACTGAAAATGACATAAATTTCCCTCCTTCAAAGGAACTTATTGTTTTTTTGGATATTTTTGGTCGACATTAACCGACTATATTTTATCATAATTTAATTTTTATTCAAATAGATTTTTGGGAAATATCCTCAAAGATTTCTTATATTATTGTTAATACTTATTTTTCAAGTCATTTTTTTATTATTTTTTCTAATTTTAGTTTATTTCCACAAAATACATCTGATTTTTTATTTTTAATTTGTGAATTTTATTGTATAATTATTGTGAGTAAGTTCACAATTGAATGTGAAAGGGGGAAAATTCTAACATATGAAAGACAAAAGAAAAATACCCAAACCTGTTATTAAAAGAATGGGACTTTATTATCGTTGTTTAAATAAGCTATATGAAGAAGGAATCGAATATGTTGCTTCAAAAGATATTGCTGCTAGATTAGGAATAAAATCAAGTCAAGTTAGAAAAGATTTATCTTACTTTGGTGAATTTGGAAAAAGAGGCGTGGGTTATAATGTTGACCAACTTATGAAAAAATTAGAGGATATCATCGGTGTAAATAAAATCTGGAATGTTATCGTTATTGGTGCCGGAAACATTGGAACTGCTATTGTTAATTACCCGGGGTTAAAAAAAGAAAAATTCAATATTATAGGAGTATTTGACGCTGATCGTTCGAAAGTTGGAAAAAAATTGGGTAAATTATCAGTTACGCATTTTTCTGAACTTGAAAAATTTTTTAATAAAAACATTGTTGATCTAGTTGTTTTAGCTGTACCTGAAAACGCTGCTCAAATGGTTGTTGAAGAACTAGAAAAATACAATATAAAAGGTATAATCAATTTTGCTCCAATTAAGCTTAGAACTAAAATCCCGGTAGAAGATGTTGACATTACATTATCATTTAAATCTCTTGTTTTCAGAATTGAAAGAGAAATAAAATAGGAGGAAAATATCATGAGGGAAGAACTCTACAAATGGAAATATAACATGCTCGCAATTAAAGTTGCTGATGCTTTAAACAAAAAAGGGCATGATTCATACATAGTCAAGAATTCAAAAGAAGCTTTAGAAAAAATAATCAAAATAATTCCAGAAGGTTCAAAAGTAGCTACAGGTGGTTCTCTTACTTTAACTAAAATTGGTCTTCTAGATGTTTTAAGGAACGGTAACTATGAGTTTTTAGACAGATATTCTGCTAAAACCAACGAAGAAAAAGAGAAAATAGAAAGAGAAGCTTTCTTTGCTGACTACTATCTTTGCAGTGCAAATGCTATTACTGAATCCGGTGAAATTGCTCTTTTAGACGGCAATGGTAATAGAGTCGCAGCCGTAATATTCGGACCTAAGAATGTTATTTTAGTAACAAGTATTAATAAAATTGTAAAGAATCTAGAAGAAGCACGAGAAAGAATAAGGTACATTTCTCCCATGAATACTAAAAGATTAAATTTAAACACCCCATGTGTTCAAACCGGTTATTGTGTAAATTGTTCTTCACACCAAAGAATATGTAACTATTATACAATCATAGAATCAGGATATAGACATCCTGGAAGAATCAAAGTAATACTTGTCCTCGAAGAACTCGGTTTATAATTTCTTAAATGCAAAGGGGTCTGTACAGACCCCTTTGTTTTCATTAAAAACCAATAGCGTCTCTTAATGGTGGTAAAGTATCAATATAATTACGATAATATACAAGTTTCATACCTGGAACAATTAAATCAGGATTTTTAATATTATTCCAAGAAATTAAATCGCTAATTGATACTCCAAGTCTTTGGGCAATTTCCCAAAGAGTTTCTCCACTATTCACAACGTATTCAAATCGAATAACTGTTGTCCAGTTATGATCGACACTTGCATTAATTACCTTATGATCAAGAATGAAATTTGCAATTAACTCTGGAACATCTAACATAACTTCCCTTACAACTGGCTTATCTTTAAACATTCCATATTCTTCACTACTGACCCTATAACTGTTTAAAACTATCTCATATTCTTGTTCCATATCAAGCGGTGCATTTTCAAACATAAGGTCAATTATTCGCTCACCTACTGGATTATTCAAAACAATTTTATAATCTATTCCTTCCCACATATCATAGTCATAATGTTTATAATCACTCCAATTCGTATTTATTCTTACTTTGTAATTTTCATATACAAAATATTCTGCACTCTTTTCCAAGGCTGCCTTAATATCTTTACCTTTTACTTTCAAGACTTTTAAAGTATAAGGATGCACATAGACTTCATATATATCTCTTACTGTAATTGGGCCTTCTTTCCATCCTTTAATATCATCATTAAACAAAGCTGTAGATGAGATTTTCACCTGACTCCAGTACATCTGAACTTTATTAATAAACTCAATTAAACTATTATCTTCAAGTCTTGCCAATAGAGGATTTTCAATCCAAAAGTCTCCTTTGGCATAACCGATAGGTTGATCAAGCCATTCTTGAACTTTCATTTCATATTCTCTTACTAAAAAAAGAACTTCGTCATCTACATCGAAATCCTTAACAGGTATTTCTTCAACAGTACTATCGACCACTTTCCATTTTCCATTATCATTTTCTAATTTCAAAACAATTTTACCTAAATATTGTCCCCATTTCCCTGGCATAGAAACAGGTATATTATTAATCTTAGTTGCAACTACCTTATGTTGATGTCCCAAAAGTAAAACATCGATTTCTGGAATCTCTTGAAGTAATTGATATGCCTGATTTTCACCTACCCGTTCCTCAACTAGTGTTCCTGTTTTGGGGTCTCGTTCTAATCCCCCGTGATATGAAACAATCAAGATATCTACTTTCTCTTTATTTTTTAATATATCAATATATTTTTTTGCAACTTCAATTGGGTCTAAGAATTCAATCTCTTTAATATTATTTGGATCTTCCCAATTCGGAACATATTTTGTCGTAAGTCCTAAGATTCCTACTTTAATATCATCAATATTAACAATATGATATGGCTGAAACACCGGATCATTAGTTCCTTTTTTTACTATATTAGCACTTAAAGCTGAGAATTGCGCTTCAGAAATTGCTTTACTCAATACATTTAAACCATAATCAAAATCATGATTTCCTATTGTCCAAGCTGAATATCCAAGTTTATTCATAATTAAAATCATTGGATCAACTGAAGTATTGTCTATTCTCGCATGATAATATTCTAATGGCGTTCCCTGGATTAAATCACCCGAATCAATTAAAAGTACATTTGAAAAATTCTCCCTTATCTGTTTTATAATTGTTGCTAATTTTCCAAGCCCAACATTCGAAGGTTCATTAGTTGCATAATCAACGGGCAGTACATTACCATGAAGATCACTTGTATGCAAAATAACCAGTTCAGTTGTTTCTGCAAAGTACCATATAAACATTGAAAGAATAATAAAAGTAGTAAGTAATTTTTTCATAAATTCACCCCTAAACTATCCTTTCAACTTTTTTAAACATTCTCTACAAACCGCTATATATTTATCCTTACCTCCAACATCAATTTCCCCACCATCAGGAACTATCTTATAAGAATACGTTGCTCTATGTTCACCACATTTCTCACAAACTGCCCTTTTCTTTATTACTTCATCTGCGATTGCTAGAAGTTTTGAAGTTGTTTCAAACGGATTTTCTAAATATGAAATATCAAGGCCAGCACAATACACATCAATACCTTTAAATACTAGTTCTTTTGCAATCTCAACTAATTGAACATCCAAAAACTGGATTTCATCAACAAAAACTGCATCTATATCTTCTGTTATATAATCAAGTATCTCACTTGCCTTTGTTATTCTATGAGCCTTCACCTGAAATCCTGTATGTGTTGAAACAGTATCTATACCATATCTATTATCAATCGATGGCTTAAATACTATTGTTTTTTTCCTACCTATATTGTAAATTTCAACGAAAGATAACAATTCAGTTGTTTTCCCAGAATACATTGGCCCAGTTATTACTGTTATTTTTCCAACCATGAAATCTCCCCCTTTAATTTACTTTAAATTTACTCATTTTCATCAAAATTTTTGTATTCTTTTAGAAACAATTTCAATTGATTATACAAATTCTCAATCTCTCTAGTTATAAAATCCAAATACCGTTCACCTTCTGGAGTAATTTTATAAACCTTTCTAAAAGGTCCTCCACCGGCTTCAAGATCATAAGTAATAAGGCCATTTACTTCCATCTTTCTCAACAAATTATAAACAACAGCTGGATCATGTTTAAAATCATAGAAGTCTGCTTCCAATAATCTTTGAATTAACTCATAACCATGTGAAGGATTTTTTTTGAGTAATAATAATAAGGTAGCTGATAAAAAATCACCTAACACAAATCCCCTTCTTCCATGTGGCCCTTTTCCAAAACCTCTAGGCACGTATTCACCTCCAATTTTTAAATCTAAAAAAAATTTTACCATTATAACTACACTTTTCTACATTTTTATCATTAAACAATTTTTTTATTATTTTCTCACTGTTTTTAAAGTTTCTCTGGATATCCTCTAATCTTAATGGGTGTCTTTTTATAATACCAATAATTGCTTCATATACATTACTATTTAACGTTTTAAACTCTCCTTCTGCATACTTCTCAATTGTACTCGCATTTAAAATTTTTTTAGCCAAACTAATATTTTGCTCCTCAGGTATTTTAACCCATTCCTCAGCAGGAGGCCTAATTGGGACATTAACAAATACTTTGTCAGGATTAATTTCATCAATCTTTTCTTTTATTTTTTTTAAACTCTCGTAATTATCATTAACTCCTTTTATCAACATTACTTCTAACCAAATTTCACCTTTAAATTCTTTTCTAAGCTCACATAAACCATTATACATCTTTTCGAAAGTTATAGTACCAACTGGTCTATTAATTAACCTAAAACTCTCTTCATCCCAGGCATCAAGAGTTGGCATTATAATATCACAATTCTTTACCTCATTTCTCACATCTTCTTCAAAAAAAAGAGAACCATTGGTAATTAAAACAACTTTTTTATTCGTTAATTTTTTTATTCCATTTATTAAACGATCCAAAGGCGTATATAACAAAGGTTCACCCTCGCTAACAATTGTTACTACATCAAAATCATTTCCTAAATCCAAATACTTTTCAAACTCGTCTAAAATTTCTTCTAGAGGATAAAATGTTTCCCTTTTTATTCTCATGTTATGAGTTTTACCCAATTGACAATAAATACATGAATAATTGCAAACTTTGAATGGTATTGGAGAAATACCCAGTGACTTTCCCAATCTTCTGGAAGGAACAACACCATAAACATATTTCATAACATTCAACCCTCTTTCAATCCTATTATATAACAAAATCCCCCACAAAAATTGTGGGGGATTTTATTTACCATAATCTTCTTCCGAATCCTCGGCCAAACCCTCGGCCTCCTGCAAATCCATAACCTCTTCCATAACCCCATCCTGCTCTTCTACCAAAACCCCATCCTATTCCTCGACCAAAACCGTAACCTCTTCCAAATCCACCAATATAAGGATTAAACCAAACATTTCTTAAATTATACGTCCCGCAATATCCTCTTCTCCATCCAATTGGTCCTGTTCCAAGTGGTCCTGTTCCATCAAAACCTGGCATATCATTCACCTCCTTGCAAAATTTCATCTATCTCTTTCAATCTTTTTTCTACAAAAGCAAGTTCACTTTTTAAATATTCTCTGTAATCTAATAGCATTTCTCTTTCATCCTCAAGAATAAATCTCTCATCTTCGGGCCCATAATAATATGGATCATATCTTCTCCACCTGAAACCTCTCCCAAAGCCTCTTCCATACCCATAACCTCTATACCATCTCATTTTTACACCTCCTTTTCATAGATAATTTTATATCATTAGTGATTAAATGTCAATACTATTTAAAAATAATTAATCAAAAACTATAATTATTCCAGAACCTCTGCTCCTTATTTAAAACATTCGGAAAAATCTTACAAAAAGTGTTTAAAAAAAAACTGGCACGGATTTCTCCGTGCCAGACTTACTTTTTAGTATTTACAATTTGTTTATTTTTAAAAAACTTCACAATTTTTTGTGGCAGAACCACCAATCAAAACATTCGTACTCTTTTAATCTTTTTTCTGCATCTTCAACTGTAGATGCAGGTGGTATTATTACCTCATCCTTTACTAATTCATTATCTGGCCAATTAGCTGGTAATGCTACACCTTTTTCATCTACTATTTGTAATCCCTTAACTATCCTCAAGATTTCATCCATATTTCTTCCCAGTTCTTGCGGATAATATAGAACAACTCTAAGAATCCCTTTTGGATCAATTATGAATACAGCTCGCACAGTATTCGTACCCTTTGCTGGATGGATCATCCCCAACATTTCAGCAATTTGACCTCTATCATCTGCTATTACAGGAAATTTAATTTCTACATTTAATTTCTCCTTTATCCACTCAATCCATTTAATATGAGAGAAAACCTGGTCAATACTCAATCCTACAAGTTCAGCATTAAGCTTTTTAAACTCATCATATCTTTCTTGAAATGCAACAAATTCAGTAGTACAAACAGGCGTAAAATCTGCGGGATGGCTAAATAACACTAACCATTTTCCTTTAAAATCATCCGGAAAGTTTATCACACCTTTTGTAGTAACTGCCTGAAATTCTGGTATTTTTTCACCAATAAGTGGTATTGCCATGTTACTCACCTCCATTTAAACAATTTTCACAAATTCCAACAATGTAATATTGGATACTTTTAACTAAATGCCCTTCAATTTTCTCAAGATTAAGTGATGGTAACTCTTCATGTATATCATAGATACGTTTACAACGCTCACAGTAAAAATGATGATGAGGTTTTTCAATGTAATCGTACTTCACTGCATCAGGCGTAACAATCTCAAGTAATACACCTTTTTTGGATAAAAGATTAAGTGTATTATAAACCGTAGCTCTCGATATTGTCGGAACTTCCTGATTTAAAAATTTGTAGATTTCTTCCGCTGACATATGTCTTTTACCATCTAAAATGATTTTTAGAATATGTAATCGCTGTAAAGTTGGTTTTATCCCTGCTTTTTTCAAAATTTCCGCAACTTTTTCCACTTTTTTTCCACTCCTTAGATATTGTCTAAATTTATATTAACTCAAAAATTAAAAATTGTCAAGAGATTATATTAAAAAAAAAGCCAGCACAAGCTGGCTTTAATATAAATGACATGCTATTAATCTTCCATTTACTTCTTTTAACTCTGGTTCCACAGTCTTACATATATCCATTGCAAAAGGACACCGTGGATGAAATTTACACCCAGGTGGTGGATTGATTGGATTAGGCACTTCACCTTCCGGAATCAATTTTTTCTTTTTCTTTTTTGGATCTGGTTCAGGGACAGCTGATATTAAGGCCTTTGTATAAGGATGCAAAGGTTCATTGTAAATTTCCCTAAATTTCCCTATCTCCACAATTTTACCAAGATACATTACTCCAATTTTGTTACATATATACTTTGTTGTCGCAAGATCATGAGTGATAAATAAGAACGTCAAGTTAAATTCATTTTTTAAATCAATTAACAACTGCAAAAGTTGGGATCTTACAGAAACGTCCAACATAGCAATAGCTTCATCTGCAACCACAAACTTTGGTTTCAAAATTAATGCTCTAGCAATTACTATTCTCTGCCTTTGACCTCCAGAAATCTCATGTGGATATCTATAATAGAAATCCTCTGGCGGTGATAAATTAACTCTCTCAAGCATTTCCATAACAAGCTTTTTTCTTTCCATGTTACTTCCACCAATATTATGTATTTCAAGACCATGCTTTATTGCTTCACCAACTTTCATATAAGGATTAAGTGCGGCCATAGGGTCTTGAAAAATTATTTGAAAATTCTTTCTAAACTTTCTTAATTCGTCTTTTGATAACTGTGTCACATCAACATCCTCAAAGAAAATTTTTCCAGCGGTTGGTTCAATAAGCCGCAACATTAATCTACCTGTAGTAGTTTTACCGCTACCAGATTCACCGACCAAACCAAATGTTTCTCCTTTTGAAATAGTAAAACTTATCCCATCAACTGCCTTTACAAACCTTTGAGGAACTCTTAAAAGTATTTCTCCAACTGTTCTTTTCACTGGAAAATACTTCTTCAAATTTTCAACTCTTATCATTTTTCCACCCCACTATATAGCCAGCACTTAACTTTTGAACCTTCGACTTCAACAATTGGTGGTTCTTTAACTTCACATATCTCTTTCTTAAATGGACATCTTGGTGAAAATCTACACCCAACAGGTGGATTCGACAAATCAGGTGGAAAACCTGGTATATACTTTAATTCAAGGTCATTTATATCCGTATTAGGAATACTTTTTAAAAGAAGTTTTGTATACGGATGTTTAGGGTTATAATACAAGTTTTCACTACTTGCCTCTTCCACAATATGGCCTGCATACATTACACATATTTTATCTGCCATTTCAGCAACTACTCCCAAATCGTGAGTTATCAAAATCATAGACATATCATATTCTTTTCTCAATTCATTTAATAACTTCATAATTTGCGCTTGTACTATAACATCAAGTGAGGTAGTTGGTTCATCGGCAATTACTAATATAGGATTTAAAACCAAAGCCAAAGCTATCATTACTCTTTGTCTCATTCCTCCACTAAATTGAAATGAATATTCACTCATCCTTTTTGGTTCAATTCCAACTTTCTCCAAAACCTTTGCTGTTCTTTCCCTTGCCTCTTCCTCTGTAATATCTGGCTCATGAGTTTTCAAAGTTTCAAAAAACAATTTTTCAATTTTCATCACCGGATTTAATGAAGTCATGGGATCTTGAAATATCATCCCTATCTTTTTCCCTCGGATCTTTCTTATTTCATTTTCATTTAATCCCACAAGTTCTATATCTTCTATTCTCATATTTCCACTATAATAGGTAGTTGGCGGCAAAATTTTCAAAATACCCTGTCCAAATGTTGATTTACCACAACCAGATTCTCCAACCAAACCAACAGTTTGTCCTTTTTCAACAGAAAAATTTATATTATCAACCGCTTTAACATAACCTTTTTTTGTTTTGTAATATATTCTCAAATCTTTTGCTTCAAATATCACATCATCACCTTCTTTCCCTTATTGTCGGATTTATCAACTCATTCAATCCTTCACTAAACATTGAAAAACCTAGAACAACAGTTATAATGGCAATACCAGGGTAAAGAAGTCCCCACCATGCCTTACTCAAAACAAATCTTTGACCATTACTTAAATCAAATCCCCAATCTGGTGTCGGTGGAGCAATTCCTAAACCTAAAAATGACAAACCAGCTTCAGTCATTATCGCATCCGCAAGATTCATAGATAACACAACTACAATTGAAGGAAGAACATTTGGAAAAATATATTTCATTAAAATCTCATAATTTTTTGCACCCAAAGCTCTTGCAGCCTCAACATAAAGTTCACTCTTTACTGAGGCCACTTGATTTCGAATTACCCTAAAATAAGTAGGAGTGTAAACCACTGCAATCGAAACTGCTATATTTATAACACCTGGCCCCAAAACAGCAGCAATGGCTATTGCTAATATCAATCCAGGGAAGGAATAAATTGCATCCATTATCAGAGTCAAAACTCTATCGAAAGGACCTCCAATAAAGCCAGAAATTAATCCTAAAGGCACCCCTACTCCTGCAGCTATGGCAACTGCAATAAAAGCAATCATAAGAGCAATTCTTGCACCATAAATTACTCTACTTAAAACATCACGCCCAAGATTATCTGTTCCAAAAATAAATTGGTCATTAGGTGCTGTTAAAGATCTACCAACCCTCTCTGTAGGATTATAAGGAGCAATCTGAGGTGAGAAAACTGCTAAAATAATGTAAAAAATCAAAATTAATGCTCCAACAAAAGTTAACCACCCTGTTCCTGTACCGAATAAATCACTTATAAATTCTCCAAGTCTTTCACTAATGAACTTCTTTCTCACAATATCACCCCTTAATACCTGACTCTAGGATCAACTAATGCATTAACAATGTCAATTATGATACTTATTATTACAACAAATAAAGCAAAAAATATTATTGCCCCCTGTATTGCAGGAAAATCTCTATATTTTATCTTTAACACCAGATAACTTCCTATACCTGGCCATGAAAATGTAGTTTCAGTCAACACGGCACCAGCAAGCAACAGTGCAAATTGCATACCCATTATTGTAAATATGGGTACAAATGCGTTTCTAACTGCATGTCCATATAATATTACTCTGGGTTTCAAACCTCTCGCTTTAGCAGCTTTAACAAAATCTTTTGAAAGCATTAAAACTGTATTATTACGCACCATTCTCAAGAAAATACTTGAAATTACCAACCCTAAGGTAATTCCCGGCAACAACAAATGTTTTAAAACATCCCAAAAAGCTTCCCAATTCCAGGTTATCAAACTATCCAACAACAATAATCCTGTTTTAATATCCAGACTTACACGCGGTGAAAGTCTTCCACCAACAGGTAACCATCTTAAATATATCCCAAATAATAATTGAAGCATTAAACCAAGCCAGAACACAGGAATAGCATATATAAATATTGAATATACTCTTGCAGAAATATCTAAGGGTTTATCCTTTCTCCAGGCAGCTTCTGCTCCCCAAAAAATACCTATAACAAGAGCAATTATAAAGGCAAAAATAGTTAGTTCCAAAGTTGCTGGAAACCTATCTTTTATTTCATTCCAAACAGGTCTATTCGTTAAAGTTGAAACTCCAAGATCACCTTTAGCCACATCACCCAAATAATCAAAAAATTGGATAATTATCGGTTTATCCAACCCCAATTCATGCCTTTTAGCTTCAATAACTTCGACAGGTGCTTTTCCACCTAAAATAGCAAGAACAGGATCTCCAGGTATGATACGAAGTATAAAAAAAATCAGAATTAAAAGAACCAAAATCATAGGAAGTGCCAAAATGATTCTAGTTATTATATAGCTTTTCAAGGACACAGTATCTCCTCCTTCTTTAAAAAATCCCGCCCGCAAAGGGGCGGGATTTTGATTCTCCCTACATTATTTTCTCTCTAAAATGTAATATCTAAAGATTTGAGTTGGTTCCAAAATAATTCCAGTTATATCTTCATGAGCTTCACAATCAGCTGATCCCTGCCACAATGGGATGTAAGGAATTTCTGCTGCATGATAATTTTGTACAAGTTTATAAATCAATTCACGAGAAATTTGTTCTGTTGCTGCTCTTGCGGCAGTCATTAAATCCTCAACATTTTCATTTTCATAAAAACTTCCGAGTGATTTTGCACCATTCACACTTAAGAATGGCCATAAATAATCATCTGGATCAAGATAATCTGGATACCAGCCAAGTAAGAACAGGCCCATTGTACCATTTAAGAAGTATTCAACATAAGTTGACCATTCAGCATATTTTATTTTCACTTTTATCATTCCAGTTTGCTCAAGAGATTCTTTTAATACCTGTGCAACATCGGCTTCTGTTGTACCATAATGCGATGGTGTATACCATAAATCTATTTCCAAAGGATTTTCCTCACTATAACCTGCAACTCTTAATATTTCTCTAGCTGCATCCAAATCTCTTTTTGGGAAAACATCTTCATGACTCCACATACCAGCTGGAACCATCGAATACAATGGTTTTGCAAGACCTACAAAGATATCATTAACTATAGTTTCTCTGTCAACAGCCAATGCTATGGCTTGTCTAACAAGCGGATTATCAAATGGCTTTTGCTTTACATTAACAACCAAATATCTAATTTGTGGACTGGCGCCTAAATACACTTTAATACCAGGTACATTTTGAAGATCTAAAACATCCCTTGGGTCCAGATGTCTATATGCAACATCAATTTCACCTGTTTCAAGTGCAAGCCTTAGTTGTTGTGCATTTTCATAAAATTGAATGATAATTTTTGAAGTCTTGGGTTTTGGACCAAAATATCTAGGATTCTCCTCAAGGACTATTCTTACATCTCTTATCCATTCAGCAATTCTATATGGTCCAGAAGCTGAAGGTTCAAATTCATAAAAAGCATCCTCTGGATAGACTTTTGGATTAACTGGAAATGCTACCGTATAACCTAATACAGAGACAAAAGCTGAAAATTTACTTTTCAATGTTACTCTAAAGGTAAATTTATCTACTACTTCTGTTTTTACAACAACATCTGTAAGTAAGAATGCAGGGTCACCGTTTAATTTCATAACCCTATCAAATGAAAATTTGAAAACATTTGCATCAATTTGTGTGCCATCTTCGAAATAAGCATCTTTTCTTATATGGAATGTATATACCAGTCCATCATCAGAAACTTCCCAACTTTCAAAAAGCCATGGTTTAATATTTGCTGTACCAATTTCATAGTCAACTGGTCCAGCTAATACGTTCTGTAAAATATTGCTTGAGAAATAATCATAACAATTTGCCGGATCTAAAGTTCTAATTTTGTCAGTTGTACCTATCACAATAACATCTTTCGCTGCGAAAGAAAATACAACAAGCAGCAGACCCAAAATAATCAGCAATTTTCTCATATAAACCCCTCCCCTCAGAATTTGGTAACAATATTTTACCATAATTTAACTTTAAAACGCAAGTGTTAACGTCGGTCAAAAAATTTATAACTTTGTTAAAAAAAATAGAGAGGTATTAAACCTCTCTTAAAAATCGTAAAATAAAATTAAAATATTTGTTCTTATTTTTTGTAATTTACAAAATACTAACACCGTCTGAACTCTCTATTTTGTAGTATTCTAACTCTATCCCAAATTTCTCGTAATAGTTTTCTATCAGTGAATTTATAATTGTTCCAAATCTATCAACTTCAGCTAACACAAGTACACTCCCACCAAAACCTCCACCAATCATTCTTGCACCGAGTATTCCTTCTTTTGCTTTTAAATATTCAACAATAAAGTCTGTCTCATCACAAGATACTTCATATAAATATCTTAAACTTTCGTGTGATTCATAAAGTAACTCTCCTAATTTCTTGAAATTACCTTTTATTAATTGTTCCACAGCACTTAAAACTCGTTCATTTTCTTCAATAACGTGCTGGGCTCTTTTTTTTAAAAAACCACTCAATAAATTCAAATCGCTTCGTTTAAGTTCTCTAAAACTTCTTTTCCCTAAAACAGCCAAAATTTTCTCACATTCTTCTTTTCTCACATTATACTCTGAGAAAGAAAGTTCATGTTTAACTTTCGAATTTATTATATACATTTCATAACCCATCAATCTTAATGGAATATACTTGAAATCCAAAGTTTTTGTATCAAGAAATATCGCAAAATCCTTTCGACTATAAATTGAAACAAATTGATCCATTATTCCACATTTTACTCCAACAAAATTCATTTCTGCTTCTCTTGCAACATTTACCATTTCAAAATTTGGTATATCAAAACCAAATTTTTTCGAGATTGCAAACGCAGTAGCCACTTCAAGAGCAGCTGAACTTGAAAGACCCCCACCAATAGGTAAATTTGAATTTATCTTCACACTGATTGGTGGAATTTTATAACCTCTATTCTCAAAGGAAAATATGACTCCAATAATATAATCAACCCATGTTCCCGTTTTGTGCAATTCTCTTAACTCTATACATTCATTTAATGTTTCAGAATAAAACCTATAAAATTCTGAATCTTCTATTTCCACTTCTACATACCTATTTATCGCAAAAGGTAAAACATAACCATCGTTATAATCTGTATGTTCACCAATAATATTAACTCTTCCAGGGGCTTTTACTTTCACAAAACCACCTCCACATCTCGGAGCCTTTTGGCTGCTTCTTCTGGTAAAACAGGATTTATAAAAGTCCATGTTCCCGTCTCAACGCTTGCCATCCATTTTATTTTGTTTTTGTCTCTCTTTGGCGGATTAAATTCTACGTGAAAATGAAAAAACGGTGAAACATTTTCTGAATTGAATGGCGCTTGAAAAAACATCATCATGTAAGGAAAGGCTTGTTCAAATAATTTATCATATTTCATCGTAATAACTTTTAATACCTTTGCAAACTCCTTTTTTTCTTTTTCCGAAAATTCTAAAAGCGTCGAATAATGCCTTTTTGGATAAACATGCACTTCATACGGAAATCTTGCATAAAAAGGCACTAATGCTACAAAATTTTCTGTTTCATAAACCTTTCTTTCCTCACCTTCATTTTGAATAATTTCGCAAATTGGGCAATTACCCTCATCCCTGTACCATTTTGACATGGCATCAATTTTAACTTCAATCCTTTTCGGTATAAATGGAAAAGCATAAATTTGCCCATGGGGATGCGCAAGTGAAGCACCCACTTCTTTACCTCTATTTTCAAATATAAATATATATTTAATTTCTTTAAGCTCTGAAAGTTGAGCAGTTCTATCAACCCACATTTTTACTAACTTTTCAATTTGAGTTAAGGGCATTTTGGATAATGCAGAATCATGTTCTGAAGTGTAAACAACTACTTCACAAACTCCATATGATCTTTTCTTTTTTAAAGGACCATTTTGATACCAATCAATTTCAGGAGGATCCATTTTCAAAGATGGAAATCTATTTTCAAATGCAACTAAATCATATTCTTCAGGTAATTCCAACCCTCCTGGACATATTGGACATTCTTCTTTAGATGGCTGCACAGGCCTTTTTTGGGTTGTTGCTGAGACGATAATCCATTCATCAGTTAAAGGATTGTATCTTAACTCCATCATTAGATATCTCCTCCATAGAAATAAAATTTTCTTTTATCTTTACTTAAAACGACCTTTTTATTCAATTTTCCTTCAATATCTTTTATAATTTTTACATTCTCATTAAAATTAATTTTTGTTAAAATTCTCCCGGTTTCCAGATTATAAGAAACAATCTCATAACCTTTTTCGCCTAATCTTTTTGCATTTAAAATTTTACCTCTCAAATTTAAAATCTCTTCAAAACCTTTTAAGTAATCATATATTTTTCCTGTGTTTACTTCTTCATAATCAATAACAGGGGAAATATTTAGAATTCCAAAAATTAATTTTGCATCATCCGTATTAAAATTCTTTTCCTTAATCGCCATATGAAAAACTTTTCTATTATAAAAGCTTCTAATTAAAATTTCTTCATAATTAATACCGTTATTAATTTCTAAAACATCTATTATGCCTGCCGAGGATAATAATGGAGTATTCTTTGCTAACAAAATTATATTTTCTAGTTGGTTTTTCAATTTTTTCAGAAATTTAAGAGTACCTAAGCTTATAGTGTCTCCAAAATCCAATAATCTAATTCCTAAACTTTTAAACTTTATAAACAATTCTTCTAAAATTGTATTATCTAAACTTCTTAAATCTTTTATATCCAATTTTAACCCAAAACCAGCTCCTAATTTTTGAGCGTCATAAGCTTTCAACTTAATTAAACCTAAGCTATTTAGAATATTTCTTGGATTTTCATTTACAAATGAATCATCAACAACAAACAAATCTAATTTTTTTTCTTCAAAAAATCTAATAATATCTTTCCCATATTTACAATTTAAAAATTCTTTTCCAATAAAAATTACCGGATCTAATTTCTTCAGCCTTACATCATTTTCAATCAAAACATGCTCAACATATTTATTCAAGGAATAAATAACATCATCCAACTTTAAAACAAGAATTGAACCAGCTAAATCAAAATTTTCAAACTTTGTTTCCGCAAAATCAAAATATAAAGACAAAAAATTTTTATCCAATTTAAAATAAGCACAACAAGGTACTTTTGTATTCAATAAACCAAATAGATAACCATCCTGAAATACAAAATTTTCAAAAGAATAATTGTTTGCATCTTTCAAGGAAAAAATACCTTTATCAGTAATTAAATTATTACCAGATAATTTAATTTTCATTGATTCAATTTTCCCGGGTTTACCTTTAATATAGCAATCAAATCTCCATCCAAAATCAACTTCTTCAAATTTCCACTTAATCACACAAGAATCCTTTTTTTCTTCAAAAAAGATATTGGAAAACATCTCCATTACAAACATTCGACACTCACCCCATATAGTTTTTTTAAATCATTTACTCATCACGCAGAATTTCTTACAACCAATTCAACATCTAATATCTTAATTTTTCTCTTTTTTCTCCTGTTTTTCATTCTCTGTAACAACATTTTAAATGCTTCATACCCCATTTCAAATTTTCTAATCTTAACCGTAGTTAAAGAAGGACATACTAAAGAAGAAAAATAAATATCATCAAAACCAACAACACCAATATCATCAGGTACCTTTAATCCTAAATTATTTAACGCCTTCAATACTCCATATGCCATAAGGTCGTTATAACAAACTACTCCGTCAATTTTTAAACCTTTCTCAAATACTTTAATAATTTCTCTAAAACCATCTTCTACATCAATGTCTGTGGCAATCATATATTCCTCATTAAATTCGATATCATATTCTTTCAATGCCTTTTTATAACCTTCAAGTCTCATCCTTGCAGCAGATTTGAATAAAAAACCATTAAGCATCAATATGTTTTTTCTACCTTTATCTAAAAGATACTTAGTTGCCAGATAACCTCCTTTAATCTCATCACTAAATATTTCATCGATCTCCAGGTCATCAAAATGTCTTCCAACTACAACAAATGGGATTTCACTATTCTTCAATTCAATGATGTCATCGTTTCGGTCTTGAACTGGTGTTATTAAAAGACCATCAACTCTTCTCTGTAAAAGGATTTCTATTGCTCGTTCTTCATTACTATAACTTCTTTCTGTATTCATCAATATTATCTGATAACCATACTTTCTTGAAGCAGCTTCTATACCCTTTAAAACTTCTGCATAAAAAGGATTCGAACTATCTGCAATAATGACTCCTACTATATGAGTCTTTTTGCTTCTTAAAGATGATGCATTTATATTCTTTACATACCCCATTTTTTTCGCAATATTCAAAATAATTTTTCGGGTTTTTTCATTCACATCTGGTTTATTATTTAATGCCCTTGAAACCGTATTAATTGATACTCCAGCTTCTCGTGCAATATCCCTAATAGTAACATTTTTCCTGATAATAATTCCCTCCTTTTATTTCTTCATCATTTCAATGGTAAAAATAATTACAAAATAAAAAACGAAAAATTTTAACTCTATCTAAACGTTACCGTAAACGTTCAAACAAATCAAGGGATTATAGCACAGAAAATTTGCAATTACATTGAAATATGTATAAATATCAAAACTATTTAACGAAAATTTCTTAAATAACAATTATTACGCCAGATATTACGCAATATTCAATTAAATATAAACATTTATGTGGTATAATTTTTAAGAAGTGAAAAAAATTAATTTGGAGGTGATGAAGTGAAAAAATTTTACATCACAACGCCTATTTATTATGTTAACTCCGAACCACATATTGGAAGTGCATATACTACAATAGTTGGTGACATCATCGCAAGATTTAAGAGGTTAATTGGCTATGAAGTTCTTTACCTAACTGGTACCGACGAACATGGCCAAAAAATCTTGCAATCGGCTAAAGAGAAAGGGAAAGACCCTCAAGAATTATGTGACGAACTTTCCGGAAAATTCAAGCAGCTTTGGAAAGACTTGAATATCACAAATGATTACTTTATAAGAACCACTGATCCCGAACATATGGAAACTGTACAGTTTTTTGTACAAAAAATGTTAGAAAATGGAGATATATATAAAGGAACTTACAAAGGTTGGTATTGTGTACCATGTGAAACCTATTGGAATGAAGACGAAACTCACAGAAATGAAGTCGGAGAACATTTTTGTCCATCATGCGGCAGACCTTTGAACTTCCTCGAAGAAGAAAATTACTTCTTTAGACTTTCAAAATATACAGAACCTTTATTAAAACATTTTAAAGAAAATCCCGACTTTGTTGAACCAGAATTTAGAAAGAATGAAATGCTAAAAATTCTGGAAAGCGGCTTAAAAGATCTTTCAATAACACGAACTACATTCAACTGGGGAATTCCTATGCCAGGGGATCCAAAACATGTTATCTACGTCTGGGTTGATGCTCTGATAAATTATATCTCCGCTATCAGTTATGGTAGAGATGAAGAAAAATTCAATAAATGGTGGCCAGCAGATGTGCACTTAATTGGAAAAGAAATCAATAGATTTCATAGCATCATCTGGCCTGCTATGTTGATGTCAGTCGGTTTACCATTACCAAAAAAGATCTTTGCCCATGGATGGCTTACAGTTAATGGGCAAAAAATAAGCAAATCTCTTGGTAATGCTATCGATCCCAGAGAATTTGTCAAAAAATATGGAAATGATGTTATTAGATACTATTTAACAAGAGATATCGTATTTGGAAAAGACGGAGATTTCTCCGAAGAAAATCTAGTTCAAAGACTCAACTCAGATCTTGCAAACGATTACGGAAATCTATTACATCGAACTGTTGCCATGGTCGCTAAAAACTTCGACTCAGTAATCCCAGAACCGAACGAGCTTACAGAAAGTGATAAAGTATTAATAAGTAATTTCAAATACTTACTAAACAAATATCTGGAATATATGAATTCGTATAAACTCACAAACGCTTTAGAAGAAATTTGGCATTACATTGGCGAAATTAATAAATACTTTGACGAAAATAAACCCTGGGTATTAGCCAAAGAAGGTAATAAAGAAAGATTAGCTACTATTCTCTATAACACTCTTGAAGCAATTCTGAGAGTTGCTACCCTTTTATTACCCTTTATGCCAGACTCCTCGAAAGAAGTTTTTAATAGATTATCTTATGATCTAGAACCTATTAAAGTGTTTGAAACTGAATGGTATTTATTAAAATCTGGAAATAAAGTATTTCATGGAAAACCTTTGTTCACAAAAATTGATTTAAGTAAGTTTGAAAAGATAGCAGTTAAAAAAGAGGAACCCTCGAAAAAAGAACAAGCATCTGTAGAAGGAGTTAAGTTGATAAATTTTGATGACTTCAAAAAAATTGATTTGAGGGTTGCAGAAATTTTAGAAGCTGAAAGGATAGAAAAATCTGAAAAATTAATAAAATTAATCATTGACTTAGGTGAACTTGGTAGAAGACAAATTGTTGCAGGAATTGCTAAGTATTATTCACCCAATGAGTTAATTGGCAAGAAAATAATAGTAGTTGCAAATTTAAAACCAGCAAAATTAATGGGTGTTGAATCTCAGGGTATGTTACTTGCAGCAAAAATTAATGACAAACTCACGCTACTCACAATAGATACTGATATAGAACCTGGGGCAAAGATATCATAACAAATTGGAGGGAATTTGATGGAAATATATAAATCAATAGAAGAGGAGTTAAAAGAATCTTATCTTAGTTATTCAATGAGTGTAATCATCGGTAGGGCCATCCCCGATGTTAGGGATGGTCTTAAGCCCGTTCAAAGAAGAATTTTATACAGTATGTATGAACTTGGTGTCACACATAATAAACCTTTTAAAAAGTCTGCACGTATTGTTGGTGAAGTAATGGGTAAATATCACCCACATGGTGACGCAGCAATATATGATACTCTGGTTCGTATGGCCCAAGATTGGTCTATGAGATACCCATTAGTTGATGGGCAAGGTAATTTTGGCTCAATTGATAGAGATCCACCAGCTGCAATGAGGTACACTGAAGCAAGACTTCATAGGATGTCTGAAGAGTTACTCGAAGATATCGATAAAGACACTGTAAACATGATGGACAACTTCGATGGTAGTTTGAAGGAACCTGAAGTTTTACCAGCAAAATTTCCAAATTTGCTTGCAAATGGTTCTTCAGGAATTGCTGTTGGAATGACAACAAATATTCCATCACATAACATAAGTGAATTAATAGATGGATTTATTGCTTTAATCAAAAATCCAGATATCACAATTGAAGAATTAATGACTTATATCCCGGGTCCAGATTTTCCAACTGGTGGGGAAATCATAGGCAAAGCCGGAATTAGAGAAATGTATACTACCGGAAAAGGTAGTTTTATTATAAGAGGTAAAGTTGATGTCGAAGAAAAGAAAAAGAGAAAAAATATTGTAATAACAGAAATCCCCTATTCAATAAGCAAAGCTGATTTAATTAAAAAAATTGTAGAATACGCAGAAAAATCTAATCTTCCAATTAAAGATATTCGTGATGAATCTGACAAGGAAGGATTAAGAATAGTCATTGAAATTCCTTTAGATGCTAACGAAGAAATTGTTATCAATAATTTATATAAACATACACAATTACAAACCTCTTTCCATGCACAATTACTTGTTATTGATAAAGATAAAAGACCTGCTTTAATGAATTTGAAAGAATTAATGTGGGCATTTGTCGATCATAGATTCGAAGTAGTAAGGAAAAGAGCACAATTCTACTATAAACAATATTCAAAAAGAGCTCATATTCTCGAAGGTTTAATCAAAGCATCACGCTCAATTGATACCATTATTTCAGTAATTAGAAGTAGTGAAGATCAAAATAGTGCAATCAAAGAATTAATAGAAATGTTCGAATTTACTAAAGAACAAGCAAAAGCCATCGTAGATTTGCGACTTGGTAAATTAACAAAACTTGAATTATCAAATTTAATCAAAGAATATGAAGATATGATTCAAAAAATGAAAGTAGAAAAGGAATTGATAGAAAATGATGAGAAAGTCTATGAAAAAATAATCGAAGAACTTAAGGAAATAAAGGAAAAATATGGTGATGAAAGAAAAACCATAATTCTCTCAAAAGAAGAAGCGAATACTGAGTTCAATCAACTAGAATTAATTCCCGACAAAGATGTTGTTATTACTTTAACAAAAAAAGGTTATCTAAAAATGATGGACCTCAATGAATTCAGAATTCAAAAAAGAGGTGGCAAAGGAGTAACAGGTGGTTCATTAATGAGTGACGACGCTATAATGGAAGTAATGTACACACATTTGCATGGAAAAACTTTATTTTTCACTTCATTTGGAAAAGTTTATGTGCTCAATAATTATGAAATCGAAAAAAATTCAAGAACAAGCAAAGGAAAACAAATAGCAAGATATATAAATATAAATGAAAACGAAAAAATCCTTACCATGCTTTCAGTCGACAATTTTGAAGGAGAGCTCTTTTTTGTTACAAAAAATGGGAAAGTAAAAAGAACAAAACTTTCTGAGTTCAAAAACATTAATTCTCGAGGTATGAGAGCAATTACGTTTGAAGAAAATGATTCACTGGTGTCAGTTTTAAAGATTTTTGATGAAAAACAAACAATTTTTATTGCAACCAAAAGTGGTATGAGTATAAGATTCCCTATATCAGAAGTTCGAACTATGGGGCGCTCTGCAATGGGAGTCGCTGGAATCAAATTATCCAAAAATGATCATGTAGTAAGTTCGGCTCTTTTAACCGGAAATGATAAATTTATTCTTACAGTAACCAGTAAGGGGTACGGAAAATTGACCGAAGTTTCACAATACAGAATTCAAAAAAGAGCAGGAAGTGGTATTAAAAATATTTCAGATGTCCAAAAAGCTGGTTTCGTTGTAGGTGTTGCTTATGTAAATGGAAATGAAGATATGATGATCTTCACTAAAAATGGCATGACGTTGAAAATTAAAGTCTCGGGAATAAACATTTTAGGAAGGGTAACAAAGGGAGTTAAACTAGTCAATCTTTCAGAGGGTGATGAAATTGCAGATTTTGCTATTATCAGAGGTGAAGAATAACAATGTACAAAGAAATTAATCATACAGCGGATGTAGCTTACGAAATAACCGCAAAAGATTTTGAAGATCTCTTAAAAAATATTCTGAATATAATTAAGGAAAATTATCTTCCTAAAAATATCAATTGCAATACTAAACATGTGCAAACGTACAACATAAGTGAAAATGATGACGGTTTATTTGATATAGTTAATGATTGGATTTCATCAATAGATTTAGGTTACTTCCCAATATCTGTTAAAAAAGATAAGAACACATATATAACTGAATTTTGTTCATATCAGGGCTTAAATGGTGAAAAATTTAAAGCATTAACGTATCATGAATTAAACATAAAATACAAAAACGGCTATCTCTTCACGAAGGTGGTGTTCGACGTATGAACCAGCGACTTACCAAAAAACAAAAAAAAGTATATGACTTTATAGCAACTTATATCCAGCAAAAAGGATATTCTCCATCAATCAGAGATATTGCCAGACACTTTAATCTTACACCACGAGGTGCTCATATTCATGTTATAGCCTTGGAAAAAAAAGGATATATTACCAGAAATCCTAATAAATCGCGTTCAATTTCATTAGTAAATAGACTGGCAAGTATAAGTATTCCTGTCAAAGGTAAAATAGCAACTGAACAAGGTATTGAAATGTTTGAAACAGTTGATGAAGAAATTGAAATCCCAGTAAAAATGATAAAAGGATTTGGTGATTATTTTGCACTAAAAGTTGAAGATAACAGTATGATCGATGCACATATTATTGAAGGAGATTATGTAATTTTAAAAAGGCAATATAAAGTTTCAAATGGTCAAATTGCAGCAATTGTGTATCAAAAAAAACTGTTCTTAAAAAAATTTTTTCTTAAAAATGAAAAGGTAGTATTATTATCTGAAAATAAAGATACTGACCCCATTACCTGCGATATTAAAGATATAAGAATAATCGGGAAATTAATAGGTGTCATTAGAATTTTAGATTAAACACAGTTGGAGGTGTTTTAAATTGAAATTTGCAATTGGTTCCGATCACGCTGGCTTTGAATTAAAAGAAAAACTTAAAAAATACCTCACAAGCAAAAATATTGAGGTTATAGACGTAGGAACTAATTCTACTGAAAGTGTAGATTATCCGGATTTTGCAGAAAAAGTTGGTAAATTAATTAATAACAAAGAAGTAGACTTTGGAATCCTAATTTGTGGTACAGGAATTGGAATGTCAATTGCAGCCAATAAAATCAAAGGTATTAGGGCTGCCTTATGTACTATACCAGAAATGGCTGCACTATCAAGAAAACATAATAACGCAAATGTTTTGGTCTTACCTGGAAGACTAATTGGTTATGAACTTGCTACATGGATATTTGACGCATTTATCAATGCAACATTTGAAGGTGGAAGGCATGAAAGGAGAGTAAATAAAATTAAAGCACTGGAGGAATGAAATGAAATTTGTAGCACAAATAAATGAATATTACATTCCAACTTTGGAAATTGATAATGGAAAATTAGTAAAAAATCCTGAAGTTCCAGAAAGATTAGAAGAAGTCATTAAATTAATGGAAAATAAATATGATAAAATCCCTACAAAAAAATTTCCATTAAATTTTTTATACTCAATACATCCAAAATGGTATGTAAATCACATTAAAAAATTATCTGAAAAGGCTTTAAATAATGAATTATTACCAGAAGTTTTTTTAAAAGATAGAATTTTCGATTCAGGCACACCAATAACTAACAAAACATTTAATGCAGCCATTGATGCTTACAATGCAACATTAACTGGCGCAAATGAACTTTTGAATTCTAAAGAATATGTCTATGTTATAACCAGGCCACCTGGCCATCATGCTGATATCGATATGGCAGGAGGATATTGTTTCTTTAATAATGCTGCTATTGCTGCTATTTTTATTAAATCAATTATAAATGAAAGAATTTGTATACTAGATTTAGATTTCCATCATGGAAATGGAACACAAAGTATTTTTTATGAAAATCCAGAAATTATTTATATATCAATTCATGGTACTCCAGAAATGTATTTTCCTTGGATTAGTGGCTTCCAAGATGAAACTGGTGCTGGAAAAGGATTAGGTACAAATTTTAACTTTCCATTAAAAGGAAATAGTTATTGGAATGACTACAATATAGCTTTTGAAAAGGCTTTAGATATTATTCACAAATTTTTACCATCAGTTTTAATAGTGTCATTAGGTTTTGACACTCATACCAAAGATCCTATGGGATATTTTAATTTATTTGGAGAAGATTTTAAACCAATGGGTAATGAAATTAAAAATCTTAAAATACCAACATTATTTATCCAAGAAGGAGGATACAATAAAGAAGCAAATTATGAAGCTGCTTTCAATTTCTTTAATAATTTTTAGAAGGAGGTATTACAATGCTTAAGGAAAAAATAATGCAAGACTTAAAAAGCGCTATGAAAGAAAGAAATGAGATAAAGGTTAGAGTACTACGTCTTTTAAATTCGGCTATAAAAAATTTTGAGGTAGAAAAAATGAAAGAAGCTACTGATGAAGAAATTGGTAAATTAATTTTAAAAGAAATGAAAAAAAGACAGGAAGCTATAGAAGCCTACAAAAACGCTGGAAGAGAAGACCTTTCACTTGAAGAAGAAAAGGAACTTGAAGTTCTGAAGTTATATGCTCCAAAAATGTTATCAGAAGAAGAAATTAAAATTATCGTTAAAAATGTCATTGAAGAACTGAATGCTACACAAAAAGATTTTGGAAAAGTTATGAAAGAAGTTATGGGAAAAATAAAAGGAAAAGCTGACGGTTCTTTAGTAAGCAAGGTGGTGAAGGAGCTTCTAAAGTGATTTTATCCATCTTTTTACCAAACGCAGGTTGTAAACATAGATGTAAATTTTGTAATCAGTATTCAATGACCGGAGAAAAAATGCCTACAATTGAAGAAATAAGGAATACCTTTAAATTATTCAAAGAAAAAAAACCCGATGAAATTGCTTTTTATGGTGGAACCTTTACAGGGTTAAATATTGAGCTTCAAGAAAAATATCTAAAACTGTCAAGGGATATTTTTCCAAATTTACCTTTACGAATCTCCACAAGACCAGATGAAATAAAGAAAGAAAATTTAGAACTATTAAAAAAGTACAACGTACAAATTGTTGAAATTGGTATTCAAAGTATGTATGATGATGTTTTAGATGCATCCTCAAGAGGTCATACTGTAAAAGATAACATTAATGCTGTTAAATTATTACTCGAAAATGGTTTTACAGTATCTGCCCATCTCATGGTTGGTTTGCCTTTAGATAATTTTACAAAAAGCTTCAGATCTTTAGAAAAATTAATCAACTTAAATGTCAAACTTTTTAGAATACATCCAACAATTGTCTTTAAGAACACTTTATTAGAAAAAGAATACTTACATGGAAAATATGTCCCACTCAGTTTAAAAACTGCTGTAAATATCTGCTCAGAGCAACAACTTCTTGCATTTTCTAGAAACGTAAATATCATTCGCTTGGGATATTTTGTGCCTGAAAATCAAAAAAAGGAAATAGTTGCAGGTCCTTACCATCCAAGTTTTGGCGACATAGTGAAAGCTGAAGCTATGAGAAAAATAATAACCAGATTAAACATTAAACAGGTTTATTTTCCAAGACATTTTACAAGTTGGTTTTATTCCTATGAAAATAAAAAACTAAACGTAAAAAAAGAAATTTGGAATGGACCAATTATGTTTGACAAATTATCATTACAAGAAGCCTCAAGCTTATCACTAAAAAAGGAGAATTGAAATGGACAGAATAGCTTTAATCAATGAGTTTGCAAATATGAATAAAGAAGGTTCAATTGAAATTGCAAAATGGATCTTGAATAAACTTGAATTATTTGACTATGAAATTGCAAAAGTATTAATTAAAGACTTTATTTTTTTAAAACCTGATATGAGCGTAATTAGATGGATTGAAACAAAACTCAACGAAAATATACCTATTGCTGTCATTAAAAATGAACTTGATCAATCTTTGGCCGAAACCATAGAAAATGCTTTAAAAATTTTCAACTTCGAGGCTTCAATTGTAACTATAAGTAATAGCTCAACTCTTTTTGAACTTTTTAAAGCTATTAAACACAAACTACACATTTATATCCCGGAATCAAAACCTGGAGGTGAAGGGTTCGAACTCTTTGAAAAACTCACCCAAACACATCATAATATAAAATTAATTAATGATCTTGAAATACATAAATATATTGAAATATCAGATTATGCCATTTCAAGTGCTGATGGTGTATTAGAGAATTTTGATGTTGTAAATAAAATAGGTACAAAGTTACTCGCCATAGCTGCAAAATATTTTAATAAACCATTTTATGTTATAGCAGATAAAACTAAATTTTTTGGAGCAAATCCAAAAGATTCAAATTTCGAAATAATTCCAAATTCATTAATTACTGCAATCATTACTTAGTACCAATATTACTGATAGGAGGAGGATTTAGTTGATAAGACTTAGATTTGCACCAAGCCCCACAGGATTTCTTCATGTTGGTGGTGCTCGAACAGCTCTATTCAACTGGCTATACGCAAGAAAAAATAATGGTTCATTTATTATAAGAATTGAAGATACCGATACACAACGCTCCACCAAAGAATATGAAAAAAATATTCTGGAAGCGCTTAAATGGTTAGGATTAACATGGGATGAAGGACCAGATATAAATGGCGAATTTGGTCCATACAGACAAAGTGAAAGGTTAGATATTTATAAAAAATATGCTCAACAACTCGTAAATGAAAAAAAAGCATATTATGTAATATTTGACGATAAAAACAACGAAATTCAAAAGCAATATACATACCCAGAAGAATATATTGAAAAAGGTTATTCATTTGTTATAAAATTTTCTGTACCAAAAGAAGGAAAAACAAAGTTTTATGACTTTTTAAAAGGTGAAATGGAATTTGAAAATAAATATTTTGATGATTTTATTATCATTAAATCAAATGGTTATCCAACTTATAATTTTGCTGTTGTAATAGATGATCATCTTATGAAAATAACACATGTTTTTAGAGGTGAAGATCATCTATCAAATACACCAAAACAAATTATGATTTACAATTCGTTCAACTGGGAACTTCCCATTTTTATGCACATACCTTTAATACTTGGTGACGATAGAACTCCTCTTAGTAAAAGGCATGGTGGAACATCTGTAAATTTCTTTAAAGAGAACGGATTTCTTAGTGATGCACTTTTAAATTATTTAGCAATCCTGGGATGGTCAGTAGAAGAAGAAGTGTTTAATGTTTTCGAAAAAATTAAAGAATTTGAACCTTCAAAAATATCCAATAAATCCGTCGTATTTGATTATAAAAAACTGGAATGGATTAATGGTCAACATCTAAGAAACAAACCTATCAGAGAAATCGTAAATGCTTTTCTAGACTACTTAAAATCAGAAAACTACATTGTTCCAAATCATACTGAAGATTACATTGAAAATGTCATAAAAATCTGTAGAGAAAAAATAAATACACTTCAACAACTTTTTGATATTTCTTATCCATTTTTTCATGAAGATTATAAGTACGAAGAAAACTATGTAAAGAAATTTCTACTTAAACCAGAAGCTACTTCAATACTAACATTAGCAATAGACGAATTATCTAAATTAGAGCTATTTTCAATCGAAGAAATTGAAAAAGTCTTAAGAAACATATCAAGCAAGCTTAATCTTGGAACAAAAAAAGTGTTTCAAACTATAAGAGGAGCAGTCCTTGGAAAACTTGTAACTCCTGGATTGTTTGAATCTATGTACGTTTTAGGAAAAAAAAGAACCCTAGAAAGATTAAATAAAACTTTACTATTCAGGGAGAATTATGAGATATAAAACTATTATATTCATATTTGCTCTGATGTTTTTGACTTTAACAATTTTTTTGTTCAAAATGCAAGTCCTTGAATATCAAAAATATAGAAGTTTTATTGACTCATTAATGCAAAAAACAAGACTTGTTCAAGGAACAAGAGGTACTATTTATGATAGAAATGGTATAAAACTTGCTTGGAGTACAAAAGTACCATATATAAGTTATAATAAAAATCTCGATATCTCTGAACTTTCAAGTTATTTAAGCTCTGATCAAATTGACAAATTAATAACCTCTGGAAAAGTTGAACTAACAATTGAACAACTACACGAACTTGAAAAATTAGGATACGATATATATTATAAAGAAATTCGGAATTATGCACCTCATATCTTTCACGTGGTTGGTTATGTAAACTCCAATAATGTTGGTAGTTACGGAATTGAAAAAACCTACGAGAGTATCTTAAGAGGGAAATTTGGAAGTGAACTGCTTCTTATTTCACCTTCAGGAAAAATTAAACAAAAAATTTTAAAAATTCAACCAGAAAACGGTTCAGATATTTATTTAACTATTGATTATACTTTGCAAGAATATATTTCTAAAGAAATTAAAAATTATGAAAATCCAGGTGCTGTAATTGTAGAGGATGTAAAAAATGGTGAAATATTAGCTCTGGTTTCATACCCGGAAATTGAAAAACAATTAAATCTAGTAAATACATATGAATGGAGAAAAATATTGAATGACCCAACAAAACCTCTAATTAATAGAGCAACACTTGGATTATATTCACCTGGATCAGCAATAAAGCCTTTAATAGCTATCGCGGGATTAATATACGAAAAAACAGACTCACTAGACGTAAACTGTTCAGGTAAATTTGTTTACAAAAGCAGCTCTGGAAAAATACTAGGAACATATAATGATTGGCTTTTATCAGGCCATGGTGAAACAAATCTAATTAAAGCTATTCGTGTCTCTTGTAATGTTTATTTCTACAACCTTGCTTTAAATCTTGGAATTGATAAAATTAAAAGTGTAGCAGAACTCTTTAAAATAGACAAAAAAACTGGTATTGACATCCCGGAAGTTGAAGGACTATTTCCAGATAAAAACTGGAAAGAACAAAAATACAACGAACCTTGGTACCCAGGTGATACAATTATCACAGGAATAGGTCAGGGATATATTTCACTAACACCAATTGAATTATTAAACTTCTACGTTACAATTGCAAACAGAGGAAGAACTCCTGTCCCACATTTGTTAAAAAATACCAATGTAAAATATTCAAACAATGTAAATTTGCCAGAAGAAATTTGGAATAAAATCATTCAAGGATTGAAAGAAGTCACTTCGGTGGGAGGAGATTTAAAAAATAGAGGTACCGCTTATAATGTATTTAAAGATTTTAAATATTCTATAGCAGGTAAAACTGGAACTGCTGAAGTCGAAAATGGAAAATTACCACATTCGTGGTTTGTAGGATTTGCTCCTGCAGATAATCCTAAATATGCTATTATAGTACTATTTGAAAATGGTGGCGGAGGTTCTGAAAAAGCTGCTCCATTTGCCAAAAAAATATTTGAATTTCTTTTGAAAGGAAGTGAAACAAATGGATAAAATAGATTTGGCAATAAAAATTGCTAGAAAATCTGGATACTATCTTATGCAATATTGGGGTAATGTTGGTGAAATTGAACAAAAATCTAGCTTTTCTGATCTTGTAACTCTTCATGATAAAAATGTTCAGAAAATGATTATTGAAGCTATAAAAAATTATTTTCCAGATGATGGTATACTTGCTGAAGAAGGTGTAGATGAAAGAGCAACTAACTTATGGGTAATAGATCCCATTGACGGCACAATAAATTATATCCATGGACTACCTTCATTTTCAATCTCAATAGCATATTTTGAAAATTCAAAACCTATCTTTGGCATCGTATATTGTCCAGTAAATAATGAAATGTTTTTAGGTATTAAAAACCAAGGAGCATTCTTAAATGGAGAGAAATTAAAAATCATTAAAAAAAGAAATTTAAATGAAACCGTAGGAAGTATTGGTTTTTTTAAAGATTTTACGGGAAAATTCATTACAAAAGTAGAAAATAAAGTGAGAAGAATAAGAATACTGGGAAGTGCTGCAATTTCAGCGAGCTATGTTGCATCACAAAAATTTGACTTTTTTGTTGCTAAAAAGGCTAATCCATGGGATATTGCAGCCGCTTATATTATTGTAAGTGAAGCTGGTGGGGAAATTGTCAACTTTCAAGGAATTCATTCAAATCCATTAAAAAAAGATAGTTTTATTTTTTCTAATCCAGGTATTTTAGAAGAAATACTCAAAATAACTAATGAGATAGGGGTGAAAAAATGAAACTAGTTGAAAGTGTTCCAAATTTTAGTGAAGGTAGAAGAGAAAATATCGTTAGGGAAATATTATCAGAAGCAGAAAAATTTGAAAAAGTAAAAATTCTTGATTGGTCAATGGATTATGATCATAACAGATCAGTAGTAACCCTCGTAGGTGAACCAGAGGAAATTGAAAAAGCTATATTCGACATGTCTAAAAAAGCAATTGAATTAATTGATCTACGAGACCATAAAGGAGAACATCCCAGAATGGGAGCAGTTGATGTAATCCCATTTATTCCAGTAATGAATACCGATATGAAAGAATGTATAGCATTATCGAAAAAAGTTGCAAAAAGAATAGGTGAAGAATTAAAAGTACCGGTTTATCTATATGAAAAATCTGCAACCTCACCAGAACGAGAAAATCTTGCAAATATCAGAAAGGGAGAATTTGAAGGATTTTTCGAAAAAATAAAAGATCCAAAATGGTCCCCCGATTTTGGACCCAATGAGGTACACCCAACTGCAGGAGTAGTAGCAGTTGGTGCAAGAGAATATTTAATCGCTTTTAACGTAAACCTAGGTACTTCAAATATTGAAATAGCAAATAAAATCGCCAGAGCAGTTAGACACATAAGTGGAGGATTTAGATACGTAAAAGCAATTGGTATAGAACTTAAAGAAAAAGGAATAGTTCAGGTATCAATGAATCTAACCAATTATAAGAAAAGTCCTATCTTTAGAGTATTCGAAACAATAAAACGAGAAGCTCAAAGATATGGAGTACCTGTGATCAACTCGGAAATTATTGGAATGATTCCTCTTAAAGCAGCTGTTGAAACCATGAAATGGTACTTACAATTGGATGATTTTGATGATAATAGAATCATAGAAAATAAAGTACTAAATACATATTTCGAATAAATAATTAGAAACAAAATGCCAAAAAGTTCCCCATCCGGGGAACTTTTTGTTTGTGAAAAAAATTGTTTTCTTAATTCTTCATTTTAAACGATATCAGCCATTTTAATTGAATAATTATCAATTATGTCAAAAATTGTTTTCTTAAAAATAACATTTTACATGTGAAATTTTTTACTTTTAGTGTTATAATAAATTTGGATAAAGATTAAATAGGAGGTGGCCATGTTGGAATGCTGTGAAAAACATGCCGAGCTATATAATGAACTCGAGAAATATATTAAAAGTCTTGAAGGAAAAAAAGGCATTTTAATAAACGTGCTTCACAAAGCTCAGGAATTATTTGGATGGCTTCCACAAGAAGTTCAAGAATACGTTGCTGAAAAACTAAATATTTCTCCATCAACAGTACATGGAGTTGTAACTTTTTACAACTTTTTCTCCACAAAACCCAAAGGAAAGAATCAAATAAAGATTTGTCTGGGAACAGCTTGTTATGTTAAAGGTGCAGATAGAGTTATGGAAAGATTTTTAAGCGAACTTGGTGTTGAAGAAGGTGAAGTAACTGAAGATGGTAACTTCTCAGTTCACGGGGTTAGATGTTTAGGAGCCTGTAGTATGGCGCCTGTCGTATTAGTTGGTGAAAAAGACTTTTTTGGTAAGGTTACTCCTGATATGGTACCTACAATTATCAAAAAATATAAAGAGGAGGGAAAATAATGCCAAAAATTAAAAGTTTAGAAGATCTTATGAAAATAAAAGAAAACACTTTAAAAAACGTCAAAATGCGTGAATTGGGAAAAAGAGGAAAAATTATTGTTGCTATGGGAACATGTGGTATAGCAGCTGGTGCTAAAGAAACACTTAATGCAATAGTTGAAGCTTTAAACGAATCGAATATCGACGATATAGCAGTTGTTCAATCTGGATGTATGGGATTATGTGAAGTTGAACCTACAGTTAAAGTTGAAATTGAAGGTGAAACCCCTGTAGTATATGGACACGTAAATCCTGAAAACGCAAAAAAGATTGTTAAAAAGCATATTTTAGCAGGAGAACTAGTTGGTGAATTAATAGTAAAACAAGGTAAAGAATAAGGAGGTTTGACAAGAATGCACCTAACTACAAATACAATTTTGATATGTGCCGGTGGTGCTTGTATCTCCTCAGGTGAGGAAAGCGTAAAAGAAGCTCTAGAAAGAAAAATAAAAGAATACAACTTGCAAGATGCAATAGAAATTGTTGAAACCGGATGTATGGGTGCCTGTAGTTTAGGCCCTATAATGGTTATTTATCCTGAAGGTATCTATTATCAAAAATTAACACCAGAAGCTGCAGAAAAAATTGTTGAAGAACATCTTTTGAAAGGAAGAGTTGTTGAAGAATATCTTTATCAAGGTGATAAAGATAAACTTATCCCTCAGCCTCAAAAAGAAATTCCTTTCTTTTCTAGGCAAGTAAAAATTGCAACAAGAAATTTAGGTGTTATTGATCCACTCAATATTGAGGAATACATTGCAAGAGATGGATATTTTGCATTACATAAAGCTTTAAAAGAAATGACACCTGAAGAAGTTATTAAGGTTATTAAAGATAGTGGATTGAGAGGCAGAGGAGGCGCAGGCTTTCCAACCGGTTTAAAATGGGAATTTGCTAGAAAATCTCCTGGAGACGAAAAATACATGATCTGTAATGCTGACGAAGGCGATCCAGGAGCATTTATGGATAGATCCATTCTCGAAGGTGATCCACACACCATCATCGAAGCAATGACAATTGCAGCATATGCAATTGGAGCCAATAAAGGTTTTGTTTACGTAAGAGCAGAGTATCCAATAGCTATTGAAAGACTCTCAGCTGCATTAAATCAAGCACGTGAATATGGGTTCCTCGGTGAAAATATTTTAGGAACTGACTTTTCATTTGATATAGAAATAAGAATTGGTGCAGGAGCTTTTGTCTGCGGTGAAGAAACTGCACTAATAAACTCTATCGAAGGTGAACGCGGTCAACCAAGAGTAAAACCCCCATATCCTGCTCAAAAAGGATTATGGAACAAACCAAGTAATATAAATAATGTTGAAACTTTAGCATGTGTACCACCAATAATAATTAATGGTCCTGAATGGTTTAGACAATGGGGTACTGAAAAATCTCCTGGAACCAAAGTTTTTGCTTTGGCAGGAAAGGTTAAAAATACTGGTTTAGTTGAAGTACCAATGGGAATAACTCTTAGAGAACTTATTTACGAAATCGGTGGAGGTTCACCTACAGGCAAAAAAATAAAAGCTGTTCAAACAGGTGGTCCAAGTGGCGGAGTTATTCCTGAGGAATATTTTGACACTCCTGTAGATTATGAGTCATTAAACAACTTAGGCGCTATTGTCGGTTCAGGAGGTATGATCGTACTTGATGAAGACGACTGTATGGTCGACGTTGCAAAGTTTTTCCTCGAATTTTCTGTTGATGAATCCTGTGGAAAATGTACTCCTTGCCGTGAAGGTAACAAGATAATGTATGAAATCCTAGATAAAATTACTAGAGGTGAAGGTACAGAAGAAGATATTGAATTACTAGAAAAATTAGGAAATACCATAAAAGATTCCTCATTATGTGGATTAGGACAAACAGCACCAAATCCAGTTTTATCCACTCTTAGATATTACAAAGAAGAATATTTAGCACATGTCAGAGATAAAAAATGTCCTGCCAAGAAATGTAGAGACTTAATTAGTTATGTAATTGATCCCGAAAAATGTGTTGGATGTACTGCTTGTGCAAGAGTTTGTCCAGTAAATTGTATTAACGGTGAGGTTAGAAAAGTTCATGAAATAGATCAAAGTCAATGTATAAAATGTGGTAGTTGTATCGAAGTTTGTAGATTTGGTGCAATATCCAAAGTATCACCTGCTATTGAATAATTTTAAAAGGGGGTCGCAAAATGATTTCTCAATCTGAAATCAAAAAAATAGTTGAAGAGGCAAGAAAAGAAGCTTTAGAGAAACAAGATATTTTAATCTATACACTTCATAAGATTCAAGACAAAGTCGAAAATAATTACATACCCGAAGAATCAGCAAAAATAATTAGCAAAGAATTGAAGATCCCACTTTCTAAAATATATGAAGTTCTAACTTTCTACACTATGTTTTCTACAAAACCAAGAGGAAAATATGTAATAAGAATATGTACCAGTTTACCATGTCATGTAGCAAATGGAAGAGAGATAATCGAAGCTATAAAAGATGAACTAAAAATCGATTTTGGCCAAACAACTAAAGATGGGTTATTTACACTTGAAGAAACCGGTTGTTTAGGTTTATGTGGGGTTTCACCGGTAATAATGATTAATCAAGAATATTATGGTAACCTCACCCCCGAAAAAGTTAGAGAAATTTTAAAAAACTTAAAAGGGGGTGAAGAAAAATGAAACCAATTACAGTGCTTGTTTCTGTAGATAGCAATAGTGTCCTTTTAGGTGCAAGGGAATTTTATAAGCAATTGGTTGAACTAGTTAAAGAGTACAATTTTGACAGTATAGTAGATGTTCTTGAAACTGGAACATTGGGTAATTATAATGGTGTAACTATTGCAATCATGCCTGATGATGTTTATTATTCCGTAAAAACTAAAGACGAAGTATATAAAATCTTTGAAGAACATATATTAAAAGGCAGAAAAGTTCCAGAACTAGAAATTAGTAAGCAAAAAATCATTACATATAAACCTGAAAAATTACCCGAGGAATATAAAATAGTTACTAGAAACATTGGAAAAATTAACCCAAAAAGTATCGAAGAATATATTGCAAATGATGGATATTTTGCATTAGCAAAAGCTTTAAAAATGACTCCTGAAGAAATAATAAACGAAATAAAAGAAAGTGGTCTCAGAGGAAGAGGAGGAGCAGGTTTCCCCACAGGGTTAAAATGGGAATTTACATTTAAAACTTCATCAGATCAAAAATATATTGTTTGTAACGCTGATGAAGGTGAACCTGGTACCTATAAAGATAGACTTATAATGGAGGGTGACCCTCATAGTGTTATTGAAGCAATGATAATAGCTGGCTATGCAGTTGGAGCAACAAAAGGTTACATTTACATAAGAGGTGAATATTTTGGTTCAGTAGAAAATCTTAGAAAAGCAATTAAGGATGCTTACGAATATGGTTTCCTCGGAGAAAATATCTTAAATAGTAATTTCAACTTTGACTTATCAATAAGATTAGGTGCCGGTGCATATATTTGTGGTGAAGAAACTGCACTGTTAGAATCCATAGAAGGAAATGCTGGAAGACCAAGGTTAAAACCACCATATCCACCACAAAGTGGTTTGTTTGGAAAACCAACAGTAATAAATAACGTAGAAACCTTAGCTAATGTTCCACCAATTATCTTAAATGGTGCTAAATGGTTTAAATCAATTGGTACTGAAAATTCTCCAGGAACAAAAGTTTTCTGTTTTGCAGGTAATCTTTCCAGTAGAGGAATTGTTGAACTACCAATGGGAGTAACCGTTAGGGAATTATTAGCTCTTGCAGAAGGTGCTTCTGGAACATCAAACTTAAAAATGGTTCAAACTGGTGGAATTGCAGGTACATTTATAAATGAAGAGAAATTTGATACCCCATTGGATTATGATTCTTTTGCAAATAACGGTGTAAGTTTAGGATCAGGAGTTATATTAGGTGTAAATGACACCCATTGTGTAGTTGACATTGCATTAAATGTCATGGAATTCTTTAGACATGAATCCTGTGGAAAATGTACTCCTTGTCGTGAAGGTACCAAAAATGCTGTAAATATCTTAGAAAAAATGAAGAGACTTGAAGCTACTAAAGAAGATCTTGATTATTTAATTGAAATTTCAAATCTCGCAAAAGATACTGCTCTATGTGGTCTTGGACAAAGTTTCCCAGTACCATTATTGTCTTTAATTAACAATTTCAAAGAAGAATTCCTTGAACATATCGAAAAACAATATTGTAGAGCCAATTTATGTAAAAAAGTAGAAAAGAAAAAAGTAAAAAGTAAATTTAAATTGTAAAACAATAGTAAGTCCCCCCAAAAAACTGGGGGGATTTTTTCCAAAATAAAAACCTGGCACATATTATTCTTGCCAGGTTTTGTATTTTTAATTTAAATATACGAATTACACGTTTTTATCTTCTATCTTTTTTTCCTCTTTTTTTATCCAATCTTCTTCGATATTCTGAAAGTTTCCTATCACTATCTTTCATAAATTTTGCTAACTTCTTTTCAAAATCAGAATTAATTTGACCATTTTTCACCGAACCATTATTCTCAGATAACTTTAATGTAAGTTCCCATTTTCCATCTTTTGTCTTACCTAAAACCTTACCTTCTATTTCTTGCCCAACATTTAAATGATCACTCACTGACTTCACATATGTAGATGCAATCTTCGAAATATGAACAAAAGCTTTTTCTCCATTTTCTAGTTCGACATTTGCTCCAAATTTTAGTATTTCTACAACTTTACCTTTTACTACTTGCCCAACTTCCATACACACAAAACCTCCCTATGGTTTAAAAAATAATTTATGGGAGCAACAGCTCCCAGTAGCTTATTATTAATCTAAGTTATATTTCTTCTTAAATTTCTCAATTCTTCCTTCAGTATCTACAAACATTCCACCGGCACCGCTCCCCTTGTAGAATGGATGGCAACTTGAACATACATCGATTCTAATATTCTCTTTTGTACTATAAAATTGATGCTCA
Source organism: Thermosipho sp. (in: thermotogales) (assembly GCA_017656345.1). GTDB lineage: Bacteria > Thermotogota > Thermotogae > Thermotogales > Fervidobacteriaceae > Thermosipho_A. The sequence continues at coordinate 94,302 of JACDNZ010000004.1, forward strand.
GCACCACATGCACATTTCACTGTTAAAAGCTTCATCTCTGGGTGAATTCCCTTTTTCAATTTACTCACCTCTCAATTTTTGTTATATTTTATCATTGTTATTATACCACATAAAATTTTTATGTAAAGTATTATATATTATCTTTAAGTAATACTTTTATTAACATTTCCTCCAACTGCTTAAGTAAATTTTTCCTTGGTGCTGAATCAACACTTGCTATCATCTCTGTTGCTATTTTTGGATCAATATTTTCATTAATACATTTATTCTTTTTTCCTTCTAATAACATATTTTCAATTTTGTCTAGAAAACTTTCATATTTTTTTCGTGCATTTGTCCAGGTTTCTTGATCTAAAACTTTTGTCCTTTCACGTCTAATTAAATCTGAAATCGCTTTTTTACTAGTCAAAAAATCAATATACCTTCTAATAAATTTTTTTATTCTAGTTGCATAGGTATCGTCATTTTCTTGTTCACCAAATAATTCATTTTCAAGTTCATCTATTGAATTAACCCAAACTTCTTCAAACAAAATTTCCTTTGAAGGAAAATAATAATAAATAAGAGATTTTCGCACATTTGCTCTTTGTGCAATTTCATCAATACTTACACCATCATATCCTTTTTTTGCAAATGCTAACTTTGCTGCCTCAAGAATTTTCAATTTAGTGTTGTTAGGTTTTCTACCCATTCTCCACCTCAAAAACCACAGGCAAAATGCCTGTGGTTATTTAAACATTTAACTTTTTATCAACTTTCAATGCTTCTTCTTTATTTGAATATCTCTTCATTCGTGTTTCATAATTATAAATTCCCCTATTAACTGGATATCTTTCAACGTAGCCATGTTCATACCAAAGTTTGTCTGCATAAACTTTCCACTCTTCAGCGAGTTTATCTAATTCGGGGGCTAATTCAGTCACTACCTTTTCAGAACCTTCATGCTGAGGAATTGCATCGAAATGCTTAACCATTGCCCTAAATACCTTAGGATTATCAATAATAGGACATGGTCTAAATAAATTGTTTGAAAATGGTATCATTCTCTTGTATGCTTCAAAGAATGGCGACTTAAAGATCTCAAGTAGTGTCTTTTCTCTGATACTATCTTTTGCAAATTGTTGGAAGACACAAGGTTCAACATATCCTTTAGCATTGACATGGAAATATTTTGAACCTGCTGACAAACAACCATGAGTTAAGAATCCATGATTCCAGAAATCCGCCACAAACGCAAATTTACCACTCAATCTTATTTCATCTGTTTTAAAGAATCTTTCATATCTTTGTTTTGGAGTTGGCACTAGATCCATTGTTGGATTCATTCCAACAGGCATAAATTGGAAAACCCAAGCATACACAACTCCATTCTCTGCAAGGAAATCCCAAAATTCATCTTTCATAATAGTATCGTGATTTACCTTCGTTGCGGTAATACTTGCACCAAATGGTACACCATACCTTCTCAATCTTTCCCATGTATTTTGTATAGCACTGAATACTCCTTTTCCTCTTCTCCAATCCGTTTCTTCTTCAAATCCTTCAACTGAAATTGCAACTGTTGCATTTCCTAATTCAGCAAGTTTTTTTGCTTTTTCTTCAGTAATTAAAATACCATTGGTATAAATCATGAAATAATGTTGGTCAAACTCTTCTAAAATTTCCATGAGATGTGGCCAGTAGAAGGGTTCTCCACCTGTAATAATCCAGAAAAATATTCCTAATTCTTCTCCTTGTTTAAGAACACTTCTAACCTCTTCTTTTGAAAGTTCATATTTTCTTCCATAAAGGCCTGCATAACAACCAATACAATTTAAATTACAAGCATACGTTGGACTAATTACACCTAACTTTGGCAAAACAACTTTTTCTTTTGTCATAATTTTTTGTCTCATTGGTTCACCAATCGCAAACTCGTTAATAATAAGATTATTAATAATTTTCTCAGTACACTTTGGACTAGATTTCTGGAAAACTTCGATCCATTTCTTAATCATTGGATGATCTTCCTCAGCCATTAAACCTAATTTCTTCAAACCACTTTTTGCAGGTTCTTTACTTAATGCTGATACTGTATAAAGTAATTTGGAAAAAGTTTTTGTATCCGCCTTTCTAACAACACTATTAACTATCTTACCCGCTTGTCTGTAAATCATCCCTCTTATTCCGCCAGCTGACATACTTACACCTCCATATTTTTTACTGACCATTCGGTCAAATTCTACCGCTTATATGTTAATTTCAAGTTTCATTTGCGTAACAATTAATATTCTGTTTCTTTTTCGACAAAAAAATGACTATAATTATAGTCAGGAGGTGTTGTATGTCTAAACAAAAACAGATTTTTTATAGTTTGGCTGAAGCCAAAGCTAAATTTTCAAAAGTAATTGACAAATCATCAAACAATGATGTTGTAATAACAAAAAATGGACATCCCGTATCTGTAATTTTAAGTTACGAAAAATATTCCAAAATTATCAACTTTATGGACAAAGTCTGGGAATTATATCTTTTGGATGTTGGAGACCCTTCTTTATTTGGTGATCTTGATATTAATGATATATTGGGAAATGCCGATGATAATGATAATAATACTAATAAATCTTAGGAGGTGTTATTAAATGGCAAAAGTTGAACTTGAACGCGTTTGGAAAATTTATGAAGGAAAAGTTGAAGCAGTAAAAGATGCAACATTTACAATCGAAGATAAAGAATTTGTTGTTTTGTTAGGACCTTCTGGTTGTGGTAAAACAACAACATTAAGGATGATTGCCGGGCTTGAAGAAATTACAAAAGGAACATTAAAAATTGATGGAAAAGTTATGAATGATGTAGAACCAAAAGACAGGGATATAGCAATGGTCTTTCAAAATTATGCATTGTATCCTCATATGACAGTATATGATAATATGGCATTTGGATTAAAACTGAGAAAATTCCCCAAAGATGAAATCGAGAGAAGAGTTAAAGAAGCTGCAAAAATTCTTGGAATAGAAGAACTATTAGATAGGAAGCCCAGACAACTTTCCGGTGGGCAAAGACAAAGGGTTGCTGTCGGAAGAGCAATTGTTAGAGACCCAAAAGTATTTTTATTCGATGAACCTTTATCAAACCTAGATGCTAAACTCAGAGTACAAATGAGATCTGAATTAAAAAAACTTCATCATAGACTAGAAGCAACAATAGTTTACGTCACTCATGACCAAATAGAAGCAATGACAATGGCAGATAAAATTATAGTTATGAAAGACGGAGAAATTCAACAAATAGGTACTCCTTATGAAATATACAACAAACCTCAAAATACCTTCGTAGCAGGATTCATAGGTAGTCCAGCAATGAATTTCATTGACGCTACAATTATTAGAGAAAACGGTCTCTGGATTAAATCTTCTGGATTAAAATTAAAAATACCATCTCAATACGAAGACATTCTGGCAAATTATGTAGACAAAGAAGTCATATTTGGAATTAGACCAGAAAATATTTATGATAAAATGTTCGCAATGACACCAAAAGAAGGCGAAAATACTGCAACAACCATCGTTGATGTTGTAGAGCCATTAGGAAGCGAAACCATATTACACTTAGTCGCTGGAAACGATCAATTTGTTGCAGTAGTTGATCCTAAAACTGAAGCAAAAGAAGAGCAAAAAATTGATGTTGTATTCGACATGAATGTAATGCATGTTTTCGAAAAAGAAACAGGAAAAGCAATCTTATAATAAATACTTTTCAAAAATAATTTCATTCACGCGTGCCATAAGGCACGCATTTTTTATTTTTTACCATCACATTAATCCCAAATTATTTGCAAGTTGTTCAAAAAACAAAAAATATGATATAATTTATTCAGTCAGTGAATGAATGATTAAGGAGGGAATGAGTATGCCAAGTTCTTTATATGAGAAAATTCAAACAAAAAAAGCTATTATTGGAGTAATGGGATTAGGTTATGTTGGGCTTCCTCTAGCAGTCGAAAAGGCGAGAGCAGGTTATAAAGTAATAGGTTTTGATATACAAGAAAAAAGAGTAAATATGATCAACCAAGGTAAAAACTACATCGGGGATGTCAATGACGAGGAGCTTAAAAATCTAGTAAAAGATGGGAAAATTATAGCTACCACTGATTTTGATAAATTAAAAGATTGTGATGTAATTAGCATCTGTGTCCCAACCCCTCTAGACAAATTCAAACAACCTGATTTAAGTTATATAATCCAAACGTCAAGAGATATAGCCAAACGACTTAGAAAAGGACAATTAATAATTCTTGAAAGCACCACATATCCGGGCACAACTGAAGAGGTTGTATTACCCATACTTTTGGAAACCGGATTAAAAGTCGGTAAGGACTTTTATTTAACATTCAGCCCTGAAAGAGTTGATCCTGGGAATATAAGATTTAAAACTAGAAACACACCCAAAGTTGTAGGAGGCGTTACCTCAGAATGTACTAAGCATGCAAGAGCTTTGTACGAAAATGTCCTTGAAGCACCAGTTTTTCCAGTTAGTTCACCTAGAGCTGCTGAAATGTCAAAAATACTAGAAAATACCTTCAGACTTGTAAATATAGCTTTAGTCCAAGAAATGACAAAAGTTGCGGAAAAAATGCATGTAAATATTTGGGAAGTAATAGAAGCAGCTTCAACAAAGCCTTTTGGTTATATGCCATTTTATCCAGGGCCTGGAATAGGTGGACATTGTATACCTATAGATCCATTTTATCTAGCGTACAAGGCTAGAGAATTTGATCTTCATTTGATGCTAGTCGAAGTAGCCGGACAAATCGCCGATGATATGCCATATTACGTAGTTCAAAGACTAGCTGATATTTTGAATGATCATAAAAAACCACTCAACGGTTCAAAAATATTAGTTTTAGGTGTTGCATATAAAGGGAACATTGATGACCTAAGGGAAAGTCCTGCGCTTAAAATTATTGAAATACTGGAAAGTAAAAAAGCCGATATTTATTATTATGATCCTTTTATACCAGAATTCACTCACAATGGTAAAAATTACAAATCTATCAAATTGGAGAAAGAAATTTTAGAAAAAATGGACGGAGCAATAATCACTGCAGGCCATACAATCGGAGTGGATTATGAAACAATTTTAAAAACAGTTCCATTCATATTTGACACAAAAAATGTACTCAAATCCTTTAAAGAAAGAAACAATATAATTGTCTTATAGCAAAGGCAAATGTTTAATTACAATTTTTACCATGTTAACATATTCCAAGCCAAGTTCAGAATAACTTAACAGGCCATCTGCCGGATGGCCTTTTTTCTTTCCAGCTCTAATTAATCTAAAATCCTCATAAAATGATAGCTTATTCAAATTCATCGCGTAGCTTCTCATTGAGTCAACTATATTATCAAATACTTCGATTTCATATGTGGCACCTTCCGGTCTATTTTTTGGAATAATTCCTGTTCCAGGTAAAAATGTCCACTCACCAAAAATATTATTCGCTTCAATAGCAAATCTACTTGTTCCCCAAGCAGATTCTATCGCAGCTTGTGCCACAGCTAAGTCCTCAGGAATTACATCAACCTTTAATAATAAATCATTCACATCTTTAGCATTATATTTTTCCATATAAAAATTTAAAACATCGTAATTATTACTTTCAAGTGCTTCTAAAATCTCTCTTCTTTCATTTAATATTTCGCCATTTATCTTTCTTATAATTGGGATCATTATTTTTACAAATAATTCTTTCCTAACCTCAACTGGTGCTTCACCAAAATTGTCAGGAAACCTTTCAACAATGATATTTGGTGAATTGTCAATCGAATCATATCCTATCTCATCAAAATAAGCTTTTAATTTTTCCCATGAATCAAAACTCACCCTTATTTCATCTGGAACTATATTTTCAACTTTTAAATTTAAATCTTTCGAAACTTCAAAATATGAATCAATAAAATATATTATTGAAAGTGACACAAATAAAATTACTAAAGCTCTTTTCATCCTTTCACCTCATGAAACTATAATTACTCATTTTAATTCTATCATATTAAATGTTAAATAAATTAAGGAATTGTATATATACAAAAAACTACATATTAAATACCTGAATAAAAATAAGAACAATTTTTATATATTAAAACCTGCATAACAATCAAACTAATGTCCGTTTATGTTTAAAACTAAAAATATCTGGCTAAGTTTCAAATATTCAAAAAGACATATTTTATTAACATTCGAATAATTCAACCAATTAGTTTATGCACATCTTACCAAAATATTCGTATTTTATTGATAAAATTATAATTATATTATTCTAAAAATCGCCAAATACCTCTCTAAAAAGGTTCAAAAATAAAATATGTTAAAATAATCAGGAAAGGGGTGGAAAAATGAGATTTCAAGTTAACTTTAAAGGTGCTTATAGTATTTTAAATGTTCAACTCGAACCCGGTGAAATTTTGATCAGCGAACCTGGGGCAATGGTAACAATGAAAGGTGATATCGATATCCAAACATCAACAAGAGGTATTTTAAAAGCTTTAAAAAGAGCTTTTCTAGGTGGTGAAAATTTCTTTTTAAACAGCTTTACAGCTAATTCTCCAGCCGAAGTTTCACTTGCTCCAAGACTTCCTGGAGATATTGAGGTAATTGAACTAAAAAATTCATTGTTAGTTCAATCAACCTCATTTCTAGCAGCCCAAGATTCAATTGATATTGACACAAAATTTGGTGGTTTAAAAAGCTTCTTTGCCGGAGAAGGTTTTTTCTTTATAAAACTCACCGGTTATGGCAAAGCAGCAATTTCATCATTCGGAGCAATTTATAGTGTCGAATTGGACATAGGTGAGAAATTTACTATCGACACTGGACACATAGTTGCATTTGATGAAAACATGAAATATTCTATAAGAACTTTTGGAGGGTTTAAATCAACTATTTTAGGCGGAGAAGGACTCGTTTGTGATTTTGTGGGGCCTGGAAAAATATATATTCAAACAAGAAACTATCCAGATTACGTAAAATGGATAAGAAGTCTAGTACCAAAACAAACAGGAAGCAGATAAGTACCACTTTGAACTTTTTTGCCAAAATAGTGTCTAATATCATAGAGAAAGTGTGAACTATGTATCAAGAGTTGCAAGTAAACTTATGTTAACAGAAATGGTTCATAATAGAAACTTCTATAAGACTAACATTGTAACATTTTTTCTGTTAACATAGAGTCAGAGAAACCCCCCTATCCCCCTTGAGATACACCCCCCACAGCTTTATGCGGGCC
>JACDNZ010000005.1 GCA_017656345.1 Thermosipho sp. (in: thermotogales)
GCTGGATTTCTATGATTGCGTGAGCTTTTTCATCATATTAAGTTAACAGTACCTTTTTTTCCACTCCGGCAGGCCTTAACTAAATAAGTGTAAAGGCACGGGCAAATGTTTCAGCCCACTGCCTCGGATCAGGGACACGCAGCCCCTTTTGGCGCATGACCTCGTATGCAAGGTCATATGGACTAATGCTGCGTGCCTCTTCAAAGGACATTGTACGCCTCATCTCCCGTCCTAAATCCCATGCTTCCTCCAGCTGTTCGGTGGTGCATGGTTTACATATTCTCCTCATCATATTCATACACTCCTCCTTCACCTGCACATTCTTGCTCCACTCCAGCTAGGCATTGAAAATACCTATCTTCCCTTTTTAGAGGATAACCCGTTATAGTATGGGTTACCTCCACACAGCAATTACAAGTTTTGCATTTCTCTTTTAGTTTTAGTTCCATAATAATCCCTCCTTTTGCATTTCACTGACCACTCTTTTTTGTTTCATTTGAAAAGAAAAACAAAAAAGAGGGCCAGTTATTTTGCCCTCCTCACAATTTTTACACTAACAATATTTTTTAACACTCCGTTAGAAAAAACAATTTTCTAACATAATAAAATTTAGTTTTACAGGTATATTATACCATAATATTGTTTATTGCTCAACAATAGTTATATGTTGTATTTTATATTTATTTTATTAAACTACAACTTATAAGGCCTTCTTTTGGCAAAAATAATCCCCGCTCCAACCAAAGTGAAACGGGGATATGCTTAGTTTTATCCGCATTTACTGTAACCGCAGTTTGTGCATACAACACAACCACCATCCGGCTGCAGAGTACGCAAACCGCATTCCGGGCATTCATCATAATCGGTATTCCCAACATTTTTTACGGGTTCCGCTGCAACAGCTATTTCTTTATTTATTTCTTCTTGTTGCAGGGCATATTCCAGTTCCCGTCCAATGGCATCCGGGCAACTTAAAACTTCACTTTTACCATTAGCGCGAAGGCAAGAAGGACACCGAATACCTCTTAACTGGTCAATGATTTCTTTAGGATCTACCCCGCTGCGGAGTGCAATTGACGCTAACCTGCCAATTGCGATACTTTGAGAAGGACAACCCCCACGTTTGCCAGTCCTAGCAAACACTTCGGCTATTCCATGTTCATCTTTATTAGTTGTGATGAACATGGAACCACATCCTGTCTTCCACGAGGTTGTTACCCCAAATAACCGTTTGCCGCGGGGACGAGGTTTGATGTTTTTCGGTACAGCTGCTACTGCCTCTACTTTTTTGCTTGCACTGGTGTTTAAAACCTGACTCTGGCGGCTACCGTCACGATATACGGTAGTGCCTTTCAACCCTAATTCATATGCCAGCAGATAAATCTTCTTAACATCCTCCACCGTTGCAGAGTTAGGAAGATTTACCGTCTTGCTGACTGCATTCTCGGTATGACGCTGGAACGCAGCCTGCATACGCACATGAACTTCCGGGTCAATTTCAGCAGAGATTTCAAACACCTGCTCGACATCCTTCGGTACTCCCTTTATGCCTCGGCAACTACCTCCGTTGTCAAGAATTTCTTGCGGCAAAGAATCACGCCAGAAACCTCTTGCTCTAGCAACCCGCTCAAAGGCGGAATTAATCTCGATGAACTCCTGATCCACCCGTTTGGAAATTGTAGTTAAACCAAAGATAGGTTCAATGCCGCTACTTACACCGGCCAGCATGGAAATACTTCCAGTTGGTGCAATTGTTGTAACAGTAGCATTACGACGTTTAATGCCTTTTTCCTGCCACAAAGACCCTTCCCACGCAGGGAATACTCCTCTTTCCGCAGCCAAATCCACACTGGCTTGGTGAGCAGTACGATTTATAAAACCCATAACTTCTTCTGCAATTTCCTGGGCTTTAGGGGCAGAGTAAGGTACGCCTAACATAGTCAACATGTCGGCAAACCCCATCACCCCTAACCCAATCTTACGGGTCTTAAGAGTCTGCTCTTTAATTTCGGGCAGCGGGTACTTGTTAACTGTTATTACGTTGTCCAAAAATCTTACGGCCAACCTGACCGTTTCTGCTAATTTTTCAAAATCAATTTCCCCGCTGTCAACCTTAACGTGCTTCACTAGGTTTACAGAACCTAGATTACAGCACTCGTTAGGTAACAGTGGCTGCTCTCCGCAGGGATTGGTGGCTTCAATGTTCCCAAGTTGTGGAGTAGGATTAGCGGCGTTAATATTGTCCAGGAAGATAACTCCCGGTTCACCGTTTTTCCACGCCTGGTAAACAATCTTTTCAAAAACTGCTCTTGCATTCAATTTTCTGACTGTTTTGCCTGTGTGTGGTTCTACTAAAGCATAATCTTCCCCGTTAGCGAAGGCCCTCATAAATTCCCTGGTAATGCCAACGGAGAAATTGAAGTTGCTGTATTCGCCTTCTTTATTTTTAGCTACAATAAACTTTTCAATATCCGGGTGGTCAACCCTAAGAAGCCCCATGTTGGCTCCTTTCCGTTTACCACCCTGCTTAATCGCATTTGTTGCTTCGTCGAAAACTTTAATGAATGGCAACGGTCCGCTTGAAAATTTACCAGTACCTTTCACATACGCCCCCGCTTGGCGAAGGCTAGAAAAGGAAAATCCAGTGCCGCCTCCGCTTTTATGTATCATAGCGGCTTTTGCCACAGCACCGTAAATTCCCTCGATGCTGTCAGGTACCGGCAATACGTAGCACGCTGCCAATTGTCCAAGCGGAGTACCCGCATTCATCAATGTCGGCGAGTTGGGTAAGAAAGCCAGGGAAGTCATGAGGCTATAATACTTCTTTGCCCATTCTTTCCTTTCTTCTTTCTTTTCTGCCTCCGCAATGGCATTGGCAACGCGCCAGAACAATTGCTCCGGCGTCTCGATTGCATTTCCTTCCTCATCAGTCTGCAAATAACGCTTTTTCAGTAAAGTCATAGCATTATCAGTTAAGTTTAAGCTCATAAACAATTCCTCCTTTTCATTTTTAAATGAAACTGATTAGGAATAAATTTTGATATAAGTTTTTTAAAACTCAACACCTCCAGATTTAGCATCCTCTTACCTATCAGTTTCATTTCCTCCTATGCATTTTTGGGGAAAATACCCCTTCTCCCAAACTTCCGCTTCGACCATTTATAGGCCGAAAGCTCTTTTTGGTTATTTTGAGTAAACCCGGGGAATTCACCTGGGCGAATAGTTAAACCATTCACCGTAATACTATTATTTTTCTCCCTCCTTCCATTTTTGCGCTCCTGTACCACACCTCAAAACTTTTTCTACCCTCCCCTTTTTTCAAGGAATAAAAAAACAGCTTTAAGAAATAAACTTCTCACTCCTCAAAGCTGTTTTCCACTCCATTTTTTAATATTATTTTCACCTATCCACCGCAAGTAATCTTACCGCGGCTTTAATTTGTATTTTGTTATTAAGATAATTATACCAAAACTAACCATTCAGGTGCAACCTATATAATTTGAATATAAATAACACAAGTTTCATTCTGGAAAAAAGCAACCTGCAGCGCAAAGCCGCAAGTTGCTTTCTCTATACCATTCCCCGGCACTCCTTTAAAATTTGCCAAGCAATTGCTTTGTTAAGCACTCAAACCAATTTCATCATTCAAAACCTGCTGAAAATAACGGTATCCTTCGCATGTAGCCCAAACACAACGCTGACCGTCAATATTACAGCTTAAAACTAAACCTTTGTCTTCGTACCATTTAATGATGCTTTCACTAATTCCCCTATCAACCAAGTCTACCAATCTAACCTTTTTTCCCAACTTTCTTCCCGCAACAAACACCTTCGCAGCAATTAACTTTCCAGACAAGGTAAAAACCCCCTTCTCAATTTTTTATTAAGGGTTTTTTACCTGTCCTCTGGCTTTTTTATAGCAGCACATCTGCTATAAACACAAAAAATCTTTAGGAAACAAGCACGCATTTCGCTCGCTCCTAAAGATTTTTTACCACAAAAATCTAATTATTTTGCCAATCACCTTACTTAAATTATACATCATATAGTAATCATTTTTCAAATATTTATTTTGCACAAATCCCTTAATTAATAAAAAAAGAAGCGGTAACCAAAAGGTTACACCGCTTCTCCAACTTCATCCTCGGAAGTTAATTCTGGCCTGGCATAACATACCTGAGAATTGTAATTTACCCTGCTAACCAATATTTCATTATTAGTTAGTAGGGAATTCAACACCGAGAAAGCTGCCAGAGCCGACTGAATATTTGTCGCCACATTCTGCGGAGCATGATAACTTCGCTCCGCACAACTTTCTTCCGACTTAAACTTCGAATCATCATTAAGCACTTCTGGAAAAACATCCCCCACCGGTTTTAAGATTTGACGACCATCCAACTTAAACCCAACTATTAGTTGTCCTACATACTCTTCGTTTCCCACATCAAGGTAAAGCAAAGTATTGACCCGTTTGAAATACCGGTGCATAACCGCTCTCGATTTATTATTGTCCACACACCCTATTAGAATGGGCAATGTGGGCCTAGGTGTTATCCAAGCTCCATAAAAAAGACTTTCTAACTGGTCAATACTTTCACAGTATTCCGTTGAATAGCCAATATTTAATCCATGCGCTTTGCCATAACGCTCTGCCAGAACTTCTGCTTTGAACCTGCCAATATCAGCGGGAATAAATTTCTGCCGGCTAAGATTAGCTTCTTCAACCACATCCCCGTCAGCTATTACATAAGCCACGGGCCTTGATACACTGTATATTAACTGAGTTAAAAACTCTGTCAAGTAGCTTCCATTCCCCCCTGCTCCAATTTGGACTATACTAAAAGAACAGGGAGCCTTCCATCCTGTTAACCGCATTGATAATCACCCAATTCAAAAACCTCGCCGAGCTTTAAAGGTTTGTAATAACCATTACAGCTCATGCGAAGCCTTATTTTAGGGCGTTCCCGATGGAGCCCGGCCACTATTCCGTATAATCCAGTTGCAATCTCGTCCCTGTCATCTACCGGGGAGAATTGAGCAAAATCTCCAGGGTGGGAATGCATCTCAAGCACTAATATACAGTTTTCCGGCACATCCCGCTGAAAAGTTACCGCGTATCTGTCTCCTTTCTGGTGGGGATATTTTACAAAATGTTTCTTTGTTTGTTTATTCCAGAAGACCTGGGCAACTTTTTCTTTGGGTTGAGCTTTTTTAAAGGCATCTATAATTTCCATTAAAATTTCAAGAGGAATTTTTGGGAGGGAAGGCGTAAAACCTTCCTCTACCCGTTCCAATTCCTCTATTTCCTCTGTTACCTTTTTGCTAAAGAACCCAACCCCATTATGCCTTATCTCGTAAATACCGTCTCTCCCCATTACATAGTTAATGGGCCTCGGATTTTTCTTCATTTCCTCAAGGGAAGTGAATATGCCTACTAAACTATTCATATTTTTCACTTCCCTTCTTGCCCATTCCGAGAACGGGAATTACCATGCATTTTTTTGCATCATAATTCATTTTTACAAGTTTCTTATCTTGCAGTTCCATAAATTTTTTGCCCAGCCACTTACGAATGACTTCCAGCGCTTCTTCTTCGGACTTCCCTTTAGCTTTTGCTACCACATCATCCGGAACTACAATCTGGTGGCCAGCATATCCAACTATCACAGGTTTACCCGGTTCAAACAACTTGTCTGTCTCCGTCTTGGCTGGATCTGTTTTCTCTTTTTTCTTACCCTCCTCATTGGCAGCCTTGCCTTCATTTTTTCCTTCCTCTTTATTTACATCCTCCACATCAAAAAGTCTTAATTCTTCCATTTTTTTACCCTCCTCAAATTTAATATTTTTATTCACCAAAGCTATCAAAATAGCTTTGAAAATCAATGCCAATAGGTCTTAATAATTCTATTGGGAATACTTCCTTTGTCTCCAGTTCCTCAAATAACTGCCGCAAAGGTTTCTTATTGACATACAAGTCGTTGTTATTTTCAGCCCCGAAAAACAGCTCGGGGACCATTTCAAGCTGCCTCGGCTCTTTTATTTTAAAATCGCCCAATCCGATTGTTCCCCAACATATTTTAGTGTTGCTGTAAACATTACTGAAAGGATAATGAAATAATTGTGTTTCTCTGTTTATTACCGTGTCTTTTACTGCGACTACCGTGCTGTTGGTTATTTTTTCACTTTCAACTTCTAAGAAAAATATCAGATTGGGATAAGGCACCTGGAATCTGTCTTTAAAATAAGCCGTCCAGCGTTTCTTGCCGCTAACCAAAAGGGCTACTGCATACTTCTCGTTATTAACAGATTCCTTGTAAGCCACTGTTCCCTGTGGTAGCACAGGGGTTTTAACACCAAACTTTCGGCCTAATTCTCCGTATGTTTCTTGAAATGTTTCCTGAATAACTGCTAGAAATTCAGCCGGGCCAATCTTATTTTTTCGTGTTACATTTCCTTCGTTGCTGATAATCGTGATATCACCTTTGCTGCCAAGTTTAATAGTTACCTCAGTTGCAGGCTTTTCTTCTTCTTTAGGCCAGTTATTCCGGTCAGTTTTTATTAAAACTGCTTGGGGGTCAAATTCACGAGCCAACATATACAAATCGAATAACTCGTCTATGAAAGCTAAACTGCCCATATCAAATAGCATTTCTTCGTCATAGTAAACAATAAGCTTTTTGCCCTGTTTCTGTAACCCCCAACCCACACAGCGCTTACCTATTTCATTGGCTTTCTGGTACGCTTCGTTTCGCCTATCTTCAGGTATTCGGTTAAAGTCTAAAACCACAACTTCAATTCTGAACTCATTTTCTGCCACTCTTACCTCTGAAAACAAGCTTTGAAAAAATATTTCAGCAAAGTCAAAGCAAGAATATCCTTGTTGGAACTGCAATTTAGCAAGTTTCTCGTTTAAAGGTACTCCCTCGTCATAAAATTTTTTTACGATGCCAATTATTGTAGCATCGCTAAGCATTTGATTTAACTGCTCTGCAGAATAGAAAGAATCTGCAGTCATTTTTCCCCCTCCTCTAAAAATAATCAACTGGCTCACGCTTTTTTGGCAACCTGGATAATTGGTACTTAAATTCTTCAGTTAGTATTACGTCATGCAGTGGGTTTTCGGCGTTCGCGTATTCATCCGCATCCATCACACTTTCCACACATACGTATCCCCATAATGCTTCAAAAAATTCTTCCAAATCCTCTAGTGTAAATCCATTGAAGTCAATGTCTGCCAAGGTGATTGCGGGATCATAAATATGATACATTTTTGCACATGAATTATAAGCCTTGATGTAATCATTGGAACTTTCATTGTACTTCCGCAATTTCTCTATTAATTTGGAATACACCATGTCAGCCAGCTTTGCATTTTTAGCCCTTTTAGGCTCCTCCTCTCTCAACTTTTCTCCCTCCTTTTCATCTTTTTCAAACGAAAAGGATTTAGGGGCATGTTTCACACGCCCCATAAGATTTAAAACTTAACGTCAAATGCCTCCGGCACCCTCTCGATCTCTATACCGGGAATATCAAGTACCTCCCCGGTTTCAGTATCAATAATGGTGTTACCGTCTTTAATTTCGAGTCTCTTTTTGAACTGTCCCCATTGAAGTTGGGGCTCCTCTTTAATAAATTCCTCAAAGCAGCCGTTTTCTTTAGCCCATTTACCAGCGATTTTCTTATCACATTTCAGCTGGAACTTGGGCTTTTTCAAAATCAATGCTCCGTACGGCAATTTATATTTTATTTGAGTTTCTTGCTCTTGTTTGCCTTCTTCAAGAGACTCGAAGTATTCCCTCAATAATTTGAGGTATACATTGCGTTCACCTAGCCACTTCAATTTTTCCTTTTCAATTTCCTGTTCCAGCTCTTTTATCATACCTTCCGCTACTTTTTTAAACCTCTCAAACTGTTTGTCTATGTTCTCAATTTTTTTGAGGGCCCATGCGGCCTTCTCGTCGCTATCAATCACAAAACGCTGCTTTTCTTCCTCCTCATCTTCTCCAATCTTTTGACCATCGCCGAACATCATGTCGATAATTTTATTAGCGATGATCTCGTCCTCAAGACTGTCTTGTTTTAAATTAACCGCCATTTTATTCCCTCCTCAAAATTTTAGTAGTTTAGTCGAGAGAGGAAATATTCCCCTCTCAACTATGCAGTTAACTTTTGCTTCAGGCTGTTAATCATCATCTGGGCCTGTTGGTTAGTTAACTGCTCTAATTCCTCGATACCATACTGCTGACAAATCAGTCCTGCAAGTTCTTGCTTATCCTTGCCTTGCTTTTTGGCAACCTTTTCAAGCAGAACCCACAGGTACTTGATTTTTCGTTCATCAGCAGTATTTTGCCCTTGAGCTTTATCGGCTCCCTTGTCCTTGCTTTGGTTGCTGCTACCCTTGGCACCGGCAGAAGCCGAAGAACTGTTGTTAAACAGCTGCTTAATCAGCTTATCTGCCTGGTCAAAGGTGAGCTTTTCAATTTTTTCCTTTGTGAGACCCAGCATTTCCATATTCCCCTTCTTGCTGAGGATGTTCTTCTGTTTCTCCGTAGCTGGGCGTGCTTGTTGTTCTAATTCCTGATGTTCGGCCATAGCCCGAACCACTTCTTCGTAACTGGCAATGCCAGTTCCAACCAGGCCATAACCCAGGAAGCCCAGGGCACGCCCTAAAGCCGAAGTTTCGGCGTTTTCCACCGGGTTGGTGGCGTCAACGCTTCGGCCACCGAAGCCAACTTTTGCCGTTCCGCTAGCTTCACCGCGGGCGGTGTGTACTCTGACTATACACACCATTTGGTCGCCAATCTCAGTGTATTCCGGCGGGTCCACCTTAAACGGCTTCCCTGCTTCTTTAGCTTCATCAACTGCCCAAGCTACTCTGCCATCGACAGAGAAGTAGGGCACTTGTGTTTTTATATAGGTCGCCCCTCTGTAACTAAATACCCCCAGCCGGGCTAGCTCTGGGTCAATTTCAATATCCATGTTGAGGATTTTCTGGTTTTGCTCCAGAAAAATCAAAAACGGCAGGTATTTTTCCGGGATCATCTTTTTGGCCTGTTCCCGGAGTATCTCCTCACGCTTTTTAATTTCCTTGACCTTTTCTATCATCAGGCAATCCCCCTTTTACTTATTTTTTTCCACTCCTCTTGAAACACTTTTTTACCTTCCTCTAATTTCCTTTGCAGGACTACCTGCTCGGGCACGCTCCCGGAAGTGGCTGGGGGAATTCCCCAGCCGCGTCTACTTACTCTTGTGAGCTGCCCTTAAAAAAAGATAGTAACTGCAATACGTAGGCTAACAATTGTTTGATAACCTGTTAGATTCACGTTTTTTCCCTCCTTATTTTTTTCGGCAAATAAAAAATCCTTGGACGCCGACATCTTTACATACAAATGCCACGCCAAGGATTTTCTGCCCTCTGATATTTGTTTTTACAACACAATACCCATTTTTAGCAATATCAGCTACTGCAAATCTTTCCAGTAGCTTTGGAAATTTTGACCACACCCGCTATGCGGTTCTAAAATCATTATAGCATATAGAAAATAGATATTGCAACCTATATAATTTGATAATACATTTTTCTGATACATAATCTTGCGAGAAGGTTATATTTTTTTCTTAGAAATCTTATAATGAGTACAGAACCTTTCGTAGTATTCGTCAACATTAATGATAACCTCTAAAGGCACTCTCAACATTTTAACCAGCCGCCACATAACCTTAGAGCTAATCTTTTGGTTCCCCTGCTCCAAATTAACATAACCGTTGTATGATAGGCCTAGTGCTGTGTGCATTTCCTGAATTGTTAACCTGGTTAAAGTCCTAACTGCTTTCAAATTATTTAATTCTTTTGTGATCGCCTTAAATTTAATACGATTTTTTCTTTTCTTCGTATCTTCAATAACAGTTACATCTTCTATATCCAAAACATCAGTAACATAGTAATCGTTCACCGAATCGCCTTTGGGAATCTTAAAAGGTTGGCTAAGATAAACTTTATCCCCTTCAATTCTCACCTTGTGACCATCCACATCTTCTTCGATTGTGTTAATAGCATCATCAAAGCCCCTATATTTAAGCATTTCAGTAAGCCTTCGATCTTCATTCTCCAAAAAATTGATATCAAACTCGTATTCCCGTGTCTCCAATTCCTTATAATCCAGGTCAACTTTCAGATACATTTTATTGCCGACAATTTCTTTATGTAATATAGTGTAGCCATCCACTTTGCCCTCTAATTTTCGATTTTTAAGATTACTTTGAATTTGTTCCATTATTGCTGTCTCATTAATATTAACGTTTCTTAAAACTTCTTCCACAGACGGGTACTGCTTAATTTCCTCCTCCGAAAGATCAAAAACCAAAGTTATCGGCCTGATATCTTTTGAAACATAATCCGTAACAGGCAGCACCCTTCTATCTCTAACATCGTAAACTTTGTAAAAATTAATATTAAAATACTTTAAAACTCGAATAGTTGTCTTACCGCTAAAATTCTTTTTTTCCATTTCAACTGCTGACAAAAAATTACGATCAATCTTCAAATCTTCCGCAACCTGTTTAACAGTCAACCCTCTCATGTCTCTAATAGCTCGTAAGTTGTTAGGCAGCGCATCAGGAACTAAAATTTTTTCCATTTTTATCCCGCCTCCATTTTTTATTTCCATTTATTACAATACAAATATTGTCTACCTAATTATAATAAAATATTACCTTATTTTTCTGTTTACATCAATGGAAAAGGTCACACTTAAAAACACCTTGATTTATTTTTATTTATTGTAATACGTATATTGTGCCCTGTCAATTTATCCCAATTGAATTAAGAAATATTGACTAAGAACATGTTTTGCGTAATTGTCATATATATACTTGTCTATTTTTCTCCCTCTTTCATATTCCATAACCCGAAACGGGTCACGAACAGGATGAGGCCTGTAAATTCTTGCGCTTGTAATTGCCTCAAATATATCTGCTATTGTTATAATCCTACTCAGCAGCGGAATTCTTTCTCCGGACAGACCATCGGGATAACCGCTGCCATCATAGTATTCGTGATGACAGCGAATTATTTTCCCGTTTGTTTTATTGTTTTCTATCATTAAGTAAATATCTTCCGAATATATAGGATGTTTTTTCATAACTTCCCATTCTTCCTCAGTTAACTTATCCTTTTTATATAAAATATCCGGAGGTACTTTGCTTTTCCCTATATCGTGAAGCAACCCCAAATCGTACAATCTATAAATGTCTTCCTGGGGCAACATCATAACCATTCCTATATCACGGGCTATTTGCGCAACTCTGAGCCCGTGAAGAGTAATATCTAAAGAGTAATCATGCTTTCCGGTTATAATATCAGGCATATTCCAGGCACCCATTTGCTTATTATAACCTCCAGGCTTACTAATATCTTACAATTATTTTATCATTTAGTAAGCACATGCTCAATGCTAATATTGTCAACAAAAAATATAATTTATTAATTTTCTAATAAATAAAAAACGGGTTTCCTGTAAACAGGAACCCGCTATTAAAACCTTATTGCAATATTGTATAGTTTAATACTGTTATTTTGGCTTTTACACTTTCGCCTTCCTCGACAAAAGAAAATCTAACAAAGCTCTTGTTTAATTCATTTGAAAGCACTCTTAAGTCAGTCGTGTAAATAACATTTGTGCCTTTAAACTGGATATTATTTTTGTAAAGAATCTTAAATAACTCGAAAAGATGCTTGTCATCTTCTCCTAGAATAACCAGTTGCGGCGGTGTAGGCATATCCTCACTTGGTCTGAAATATTCATAGAACTCCTGGTACTGCTTCATGCGTTTCAAAAACTTATCCTTATATCCGTCAAAACTTCTGACTGGTTCAAATAAGATAGTTTCTTTTTCCTTGCCTGCTTTAACATCAATTCTCAGAAAACAATTGATATGCTTACCAGACTTTATCAGCCTTAAACTAGGATTCACCTTATAGCTTTCCAAATTTTTTAGTTTGGTCCGGTAGGTCAGCAGCACCTGATTTCGAGCAAGAATTTCTTTCACTGTATCTATGGGCCTCGTATTATCTGTAGGTTTCCAATGGCACTCGTAATTCCTGCTTTGAAGAAGATATTTAGCGGCTCTTTCAATACAATATACCCGGACCATTGATTTCCCTTCGTCGCTTTCAAATTTAAAACGAGTAATAATATTAAGCTTGTTCATAAATTTAAGCCGGTTCTGTACTTTAATCTGGCTAATATCAATGTTTTTTAAACGAAGATACTGAGTAACCATTCTGCTTGTGGCAAATTCTAATTCACTTAAAGCCTCCATAATGACAAAGTCTACACCGTAAACATGTCCTCTTTTTACTCTCATCATAATATGATGTATAGGTATTTCCGTCAGTCGACCATCATATACCATTCTTTCATTCCTGTATGCAGCAAAGGGTGATTTGCTAACCGATATTTCGTTGTCCTGTGTCAACAAACCATCCATGTCGCTCACCTCCGCTCCCCGTTCTAGTTAAAAGCAGGGGTTAGGATAGTTACCCCAAAGCCCCTAGCCTTTTAGACAAATCTCAATTTAATCTTTTTTCGTTCCTTATTAATATCAACAATTCTTACACGGGCCTGCTCACCTTTTTTAAAGGTACGACCAGGCGCAAAGTCAGCAAGCCCTTCAAAACTCTCATCCAAACGGACAAAAATACCGGTATCAATCATCTGGCCGACAGTACCAATAATAGTATCACCTTTCTTATAGTAGTTATCTATTTCATCCCAATCAGCCAGAAGTTCTTTTCTGCTCAATGTAGGTTTAATCACTTCACCGTCTTTTTTAATCTTGGTGACCACAACATCGAGCACCTGTCCTACTCGAAGTATGTCACCCGGTTGGCCAACATAAACCCTGGCTATATCCTGCACCGGTATAACCCCTTCAACATCGCCGCCGATATCAATAAAAGCGCCCCATTCCTGCCAGCCGGTCACAACACCGGTAACAATCATGCCTGGCTCGATCTTTTCAAAATACATATCGCGAATTTCTATCATGGCATCCTTTCGCGATAAAATAGGTACAATTTTGCCATCTTCCTCTTTGATGTCTTTAACTTTAAATTGAATATTTAATCCTACACGCTTCCGGCAAAAATCCAAATGAACCATGCCGCGATCTGCCACTTTCCAAGAAACCTCATTCCGAGGCACTATGCCAATTAAATTCTCAGAAAGCTTAACCTCAAGGTTTCCTTCACTGGTACATTTCTGCACATAACCCACCAGTGTTTTCCCAGAGTTCATAGCCGCTTGCAATTCTTGAAGTATCTCAGCATCACTGGTAGGATTATTGCTATTAACAGTCATTAACAATTCATCCGGTTTATACTGCTCCTCAAACCTTTTCATCTTTAAAACCTCCTTATTTATCTGTTATTACTTT
This sequence comes from Thermosipho sp. (in: thermotogales), assembly GCA_017656345.1. Classification (GTDB taxonomy): domain Bacteria; phylum Thermotogota; class Thermotogae; order Thermotogales; family Fervidobacteriaceae; genus Thermosipho_A. The sequence continues at coordinate 13,438 of JACDNZ010000005.1, forward strand.
GTTAATGACGTACTGTTTTTTCCCTTGGTAGAGACTTTCAAAATATCCAACCTTCAATTCTTTACCTTTAACTAAATGTTCTTTATACTGCAAAAGCATCTCCAACATCTTCTGATGCTCACCTGGATTACGTTTGTTTTCCCGATAAACAATTATATCAATTTCTTCTCCTGTATTTACATCAACAGCTCTGGCTTTCAGCCGTACCGTACCACTGTCGTTTATCTGAACTTTTTCCAAAAGCCTTACTTTAGTAACTTTTTCACCAAAAGATTTGTCGTTACTATCATCCTCATCAAGGTAAAGATAACGCAGCATTCCCATAGTCTTAAAGCAGTCTTTTAGTCCGTTGGCCACTGCATTTTTCTCCGCTGAACCTTTCTTAACAGCTCCTGCGTAACCGATGCCGTCAACCTGATAATATGTAACAAATTCGCTTCCCGGAGTGTTATTTGCATCGGTATACATCGTCCAGTTACCGATCTTCAAACTGACATATACTTTAAACCAGTGCATTGGCTGTTTCGATTCGTCCCGTTCATTTTTTACCAGTTCATATTCATCAACTCTGTGTTCGATTTTTATATGTGAAGGTCCAAAGACTTTCTGAACACGGTTAAGTTGTAAAGCATATGACACACCTTTAGTAGTAAAACCGCCGTCTCTCCCCGTTTCTACTGCCGACTCATCAAAAGGCAATAATAAAAGCTCCATTAACTTATCTATCAACTCAGGACTGATACGCCCATTTTCAAATTCTGTCGGAGCCGGAAGTTTCAGCTCTTTTCTTTTATCCTCAATCATTTTGTTATCTATCTTTAAGGCATCACACATTGCAGCACCTCCATGGATCTTTTTATTTTTAATTGTATCACAATATTAGTATTTTGTAAATGATTATAATTTTATTCAAAACACACTCTTAAAAGAAAACCCACCGCAATTTGCGGTGGGTAAAATCAGTTTAAGCTATTTTAAGCAATTTGTCTGTCCATAAATCGTATTCCAGAATGCTTTTAAGCAATTCTGGCTGCTCAAGAAACTCGGGGTATTTATTATACAGCTTTTGGGCTTCACTTATACGCTGCTGTATAATCAGCTTTACCTCACTGTCTTTAGTGACACACATCTCCGCTATCAGTTCAAGGTCAATTGCATAATTAGAGAAATCTTTCTTAAACTGAATATACATTTTTTTAAGGTTTTCACCTTCTCCCACATACTTAATAATTATCTTAATCAACGCACTTTTAAGTATGTGGTTAATTTTATTCTTCTCCCTCAAAACGTAAGAGAGGTTTCTGTCATTAAGCCGTTCCCAGCTCTCTGCCCATACATATACATGTTCAGGCAGAGTAAGCAGGATCTTTTTTTCATCGTCAGGTAAGTCAAGATCTTTTAATAAGGCAATAACTCTTTCTCTAGCTTTTTGTTTCCCTTCTTTCCTGTTATAACTTTCTAACACGATTGCTCTGACTGTTTCTGCTACAATTTTTTTGCTCATCAACTTACCCCCCTCTCCTACGCTAATGCCAGGTCAAGCTGGTCAACATATATTTCTTCGGCTCCAGTTTCGCATGCCAGCATATCCAGGGCATTAATAATAGACCCGAAATTCAGCACGATCCAGTATGATAAATCTTTTAAACTTTCCCACTCTACCACATCTTCTATTACATAGAACAACACCGAACCATAATAAATGTTAATAGAGCTGTTGACCACCTTAACCTTAATACCAGGGCGAGACTCAAACCTTTCAAACAGTTGCCTGATTGCAAATGAAATTGCCTTTAACCTAATATCTTTCATGGCTTTCATTTGCAGTACTTCTTCGGTTTTAACTCCCACTTTTTTCAGGTAAACTTCAATTGATTTTTCTACCATAACACTCGGTCTAACCCAACTCATTTTTCTCCCTCCTCAAAATTTTAACTCTAAATTTATTAAAGAGGGGCAGGGACTAAGCTGCCCCAAAATTAAAGCTTAGTTGAACCAAAGTTCCAGTGTATTCCGGCTCATTAATCTGCATGTTTAGCTCTCTTATCAAATATAGGAGGTCAACTATATCCAGGTCATAAACCTCCGCCTGCATTTCCTCCGGATACCCGGCAATTTCCAGCAAGTCACCAGCTTTCTCCGCAAGTTTTTCCCACAAAATCACGTTATTTCCCTCCTCACATTTTTTACCTTCTATACAATTTTGTATTTAATTTTTTGCCCGGCTTGCAGCGCATCATCAATCCCCTTATCTTTAGGGTCCCAGTAAGCTATTGCAACTTGATGGCCGGTACCCTTGAGCATGGCGATGGTGTTTTTCTCCGCTTTTCTTACGTCTGGGTTATCTTCTATATCCAGGGCCAGTATAATGTTATACTTTTTACCCTGGATTTTTTCTAAGGCGATGATATTTTTAACCAGGCGCCGGTAGTTATGAACGCCTGCCTCAAACATCCCTTCAAAACCCAGCTTTTCTGCAGCGATTTTGCCTTTGATGGCACCTTCTGTGACCAACAGCACATCATCCCGTTTTAATTCAGACGGGATGTAATAATCACAGGGAGCGCCACTTCTGGCGTTTTCACAGCTGTACCAAAAATACCGTAGCAATTTTCCTTTTTCGTCATACATGGGCTCAGTCAACCTGTACTGCAGGCCAACTATCTGGCCAAAAATGTTGACGTATGGTATAAAGTAGCCCTTAATTGGTACAAACTTCTCTTGCAAATCTTTTCTAACGGTTTTGAAGGTTACGTATTCATCGCCTGTTTTTTTGTTGGTTCTTTTAATAAACCCGGGAACTTTTAAAAGGTCCGAACCGAACTCGTTTTCAAGCTCTTTTGAGATTGCGGTTGTGACCTTTACCATATAATCCCCGTCTGCCCAGACTTTATTGCCGCTAGTAGGCACGGAGAAAAACATCATCCGCTCGATTTGTTCTTTGGTAAGACCCCTTCTGAGCAGGTCCTTTTCATCCCGCTCGTAAAGATAACTCCCCTCATACTTTTTTACCAGCTCCCGGAACCGGCGGTATACCTTATCCCGCAGCTCCAGTAGCTCGAAAGTAATTTCTTCCTGTTTAACTTCAGGAAGAATTCTCGGGAGTCTCTCTTTCATGGGGTCATACCCGTCCACCTCCGAGACAAGGTGGATATACCAGCCATCGCCACTGGGCCGGTGGGACGGACGGTATTTACAACGATAGAAGACTTTAATGCCTTCTGCGTTGTAAAACTCCGCACAACGCCCCCTCTTGCTTCCGCAAACCGGGCAAATCTGACCTGATCGGATGGGTACAAACATACTTCCGTCAGCATACTGAGTTACACCCATCATCATCAGTCCTTTCAAAAAATTCCATTTTAACCCTCCTCCGATTTGGGCAAATAAAAAATCTCGCCCACGCATTTTGCATATCTCATGCGCAAACGAGATTTTATGCCCTCTATTGATTTTGGCCACAAGATTTAATTATTTTGCCACTACACTGCGGAAATCATTCCGCAGCTTATACGTATATTTTCCTGTTATTAACATTATAACTCAATATTCAAAGTCAATGCAACCTATATAATTAAATTTAACACTAATCATTTTGAATTTTGTTTGTTAGGCTGACAAAATCTGCATTTCCCCTCCCTGGAAACTTAATCTCTTTCATTTAACCAAGCGGCTAATTATATTTTTTCTTATATCTTCGTCTTTATCGAAACCGTTTTCAAAAAATACGCTTAAGATACAATTGATTACCAGTGCTTTCTTTTCATAATCCGTATATTTAACAGGAAAAATCTTATTTATTTCCTCGACAAACTGTGTAATATACTTGTCATTTTCCGGTTTAATATACGCAGAAAACTCACCCGTTCTGAATAGTTCGTCGAAAGTCAATCTTATATTTTCACCCAGCAAAGTTAGTAACGTATTAATTTCTTTAACCCTGCCCATATTTTCACCATGCTCCATATTGCCGATCTTTTGATACCTGTGCTTGGGATTAAGTATTTTAGCCAACTCCTGCTGGGTGTACCCCGCTTTCTTTCTATATAATCTCAAGTTGTTTTGCCACAAGTCCTTTTCTTTTTTCTTTGCCATAGCTAGCTCCCCTTTTAAATATTTAAAAACCTTTGCCCTCTGGTAAATTGATAAGTAGTAAAACAAACCAAGAAACCACATATTCCTGTAAATCTATTTATATTATACCATATTAAATAGTAAAACTACCATATTATATGGTATACCTCCGCAAAAAAAATATATTTAATCAATCAATTAATTATATAGTTTGCAATTTTTACCCGTCTTAATGTAAAATTAATACTAAAAGAAGGATTTAGGAAAAGCGTGTCGAATGTCTATAAGCAGGCTTGGGTAATTTTGCTAATTTTTCATTTTAACCAATAAAAAAGTTTGACCAGCTAGCCCCCAACCAACTGGTCAAACACCCTAAGTTAACCTTCAGTTTTATAAACTAATTCGCTATTAAGCGTTAAAATCCTTCTTTTTACATAACTTTTTTGCAAAAAAAATTTGAAGGTGCTTAGGGTGTCCCGTAAAAGAGGTTGGGCAGCTCAAAGCACCTTTTCATTTTGTCATAAAATAAATTTTGGTGAGTTCCCCAACTCACCAATCTAAAAAATAAATTTCAGTTTTAAGTTTTTTAGATCAGTGAGTAGCCGGTTCTAACTTCCCCCAAAGTTAGAGCCAAACTAACACCAAACTAACACCTAACTACTAATTCTCCTAACTAAATAGCCCCCAAAAGAAACCGGGTAACCAATTTTTAAAAAGCCCCCACTTTTTAAAAATTGAACGTTAGCCGGACGGGAGCCGTACACCCTTTTTTACGGCAACGATTATACCAGAAAAATGCGCTATTTTCAATACTTTGGGGCAAAAAAGATGGAAAAAATTGAAAGAGGTTTATCGTTATGGCCAATGCTAATAAACACGCCAGACAATACAAAAAGCCATTTGCCCTCATACCCAGGCAATTACTTAACAGCAGGGAATTTCTGCTTTTAACCAAAAATGCTCTGGCTGTCTACATTATACTATCCAGCATTGCAGATACTAATGGAATAATCTGCAAGCTAAACCGTGCGGCACTGGCCAGAGCATACAACATGCCTTACTCAAATTTCTATGAAGGCTTTCATACCCTAATTGCTACCGGGTTCATCGCAGCTGATTCCCACAACGTAATCCTTTTAAAACATAAAACATACATAACCGATAAAAAAGGAAAGAAAAAAGGCTTTGTTAAAATTCCCCTGGGCGTACTGAAAGGTACAAACTTTACCGGGGTCACATTAAGAGCCTTAAAAATACTAATCTATTTTATGAGTATCAATGCTCACACTGAAAAAGAAGGAAATGTTTACAACGTTCAAAAAATAATGCTGGCCACAGGGATCAACCGCCCGTGGAAAATCAAAAAAGCCATTCAAGAACTTTCTTACATACTGAGCTTTAAATTCTTTGACACCAAAGGTGTATTTATTAAATTTGACAGCCAGGCAAGAAAAGAGACTTATACGTCAGGAAAATATTACAGCGAGTACTTTAAGGGGTCAAAGAGCTATTTTGATTACAACGACGAAACCTACAAAACCTTGGCTATTTGGGCGCGGCAATATGGACAGCCCCTTGTTATACAAGCCTTGAAAGAAACAATTAAACGAAGATTTAGCATCCAACAGAACTTCATAGCCTATATGAAAGGATTAATTGAAAATCTCTGGATATTAAAATCTGGTTTAAAAACAACCTAGTCTTTTCTTAAAAATAATAAGAAAAGGCCTGGGGTTTTTTTTGCTTTTTTCAAGTTAAAAGCACATGAAACAATAAAATCCCTTTCCAAGATAAAGTGGAAAGGGATTTTATTATGCTCAATCACATATAAAGGTGATAAAAAGAGCAAAATACACCTTAATTTTATCCACATATGAGATAGTTTTTCCAATACCAGTCCAATTTTTATTCCAGTTTTGGACATAAAAAATATTCACATTTTACACTGTAGTTTCAATTCTGGACGCTTTTGCTTGTGAATTTCCAAAACTGTTCTTCAAAGATACAAAACTGGCCATAGCAAAACGCAGAAACCATTAATTTTAATAGGTTTAAAGCGTTTGTATTTCCTCCCTTATATTTTGGTTATTTATAATATAGTATCTACGTCATAGTATTGTTTTATAAAAATTAAACTGCTGATGATGACAACGACAATTCTTTAACAAAAAAACCGGTAGGTTAAAAATCCTACCGGCTTAAATACACTATTTCCATGTTATTATCGTTGCACAACTTCAAAATCAACTACCCAAACCATAAGGTCAGGCTCCCAAAAGCCATATATGCGTTTAAATGCCTCTTTATACTCTTGAATAGAAGAATACCCTTCTGCTTTAGCATCATCTTCTGATATATCGCCTAACCGTTCTTGTCGAACAGATATTATTTTAAGTAGTGCAAAAGGTTTGCTTCCTTTTTTAAAATTCAGCTTGGCTTGATGTATACTGCCAACTTTCCACCGTTTCTTTCCCGTGCGTCTTGTTTGAGTTTTTATTCCCTGTAAAATCAATTCTTTATGTTCTGGTTTAAATAAAATCATTTCATCACCTTCAAAGATTAAATCTATCTTTCCAGAATGTCTGTGCGGAATGTCCGAAATAACTAGTTTAATAATGCTTCCACCGTCGCTTTCATCCAATCGGAATGTCTTTTCACCCATATACCCGTAGCACCCAGCACAAACTCTTCGCCCAATGCATTTGGCAGCATTGCCCTCAGCATCGTTTCCCCAATCGCTCTAGCAGCCGGCGGCGGTACTGCATTACCTATCCGTTCTCTCCACCGGGCATCCGAATTACCTGCCAATTCAAGAGGTCTACCGTCTGACATGGTCAGGGGAAATCCCTGCAGAGTTGCTAACTCAAGCGTGGTCATTGGCCGGTGCCAGGTTCCATCCGGGGCAATGATTACCGGTGGCGGGTCCGGCCGCTCGTGGTCCTCCGGAATCCTGGGGTCAGCCACGGCAGCACAGCCGGCATGAATATCCGCGCTGGTCACTGTGTAGGCTGGTTTGTCCCAGGCATGGACGCCATAGCTTCCGTTTCTGCACCTGCACCCCAGGCGCGGGTCGGCCACGCAGGCTGCGCCGTTAGACTTCCCCACTGCAGCGCTACCTATTATCGTCGTAGCTGGTTCTTCCCACCTAATTATCCGATACACCCCGTCTCGCGGAGTGTGTTTCAGCCGGTACTGCTCTGGGGCTATCTTCTCCAGGTCCCTCCAGTCCCCGCCGGCGGAGATTAACGCCAATCTCACCCACGTTTTCCACTGCAGCCGCGGTAACCGGTGCATCTTTCCTCCCGCTGGATCATCAGGTAAAGGCAATGGGCCTATGATTTCACCAATGCTTTTTACCCTCTGCACCGGTGGTTTATAAACAAACGGTTTTACTTTACCCGGGTGCCTGGCTATCAGCAGATACCTTCTCCTGTGCTGTCCCAAACCGCCTATTTCACCACAATCATGATACCCGTCGTGAACTGCGTACCCATAAGACTGCAGCATGCCCTTGATGGTATTTAACAATTTAGTACCCCTGGTCGTTATCCGCGGAACATTCTCCAGCAGGATAATCCCCGGCAAATCATTTTTCCATGCTTCCAGTGTGAGCCATATACCGCGGACTGTTAGGTTGTTAAGGGCCTGGTATTTGGCTGACTCGGCCCTGTTTTTGGGCAACAGCCCGCTAAAGCCTTTGCACGGCGGGCTGGTAAAAACCACATCTGGCGCAATTCCCCCGGTTGCCGCCCGAATATCCTCCGGGGTTGCTTCCCGCCAGCCTTTGGGCGGCTCGTGGCCATGGAAGGCCGCATAGTCTTCACGGTTAAACAGGTCCATCTGCACAGCCGGGGCACCGGTCAGGTTTGCGAAATCCTCACACGCTTCCGGGTCTACATCTATCCCGGCCAGGGTTTTGAACGTGCCTTTAATGCCGCGGTAATCCTCTGTGGCTTGCTGAAAGCCTATTGCTCCGCCTCCGATGCCGCAGAATAGGTGTAATACTCCGTACTCCAAATTGCTCTCCCCCTCTCATGATGAGGTTGTTTTGCTAAATCACGTCATAAATGCTCAACTGAGCCGGTTTATTATCCCAAAACAACACTTTTTTCTCGAATACCTTGGCTTCTCTCCAATCATTTGCGTTGCGGCCGTTTTTCCTGGCGTGATAGCTCCAGGCCATGCTATCTGCCGAAAATAGTAGTCTCCGGATTGAAAAGTTTTTCAGGGCTGTAATTTTTAGACCGAACCCATGAAGCCTCAAGTCTTCTCTGGCTTTTTTGATTGCGTATAGTACATCCAGTACATCCATTGGATTAGAATTTCTTTTGCAGACGGAGCCTACTCCAACCCATGCACCGTACCGCAAACTTTCTCCGTACATCCTGATGTGCCTCACGCATTCAGCCGGTGTATAGCCCTGTAAAACTGGCATAATGTCAACGTCGAGAACCAACTTTTTCAATTGCATATACCGCTCAATAGTGAGTTCCTGGTGTTCTTCCACGGTCATTCGAGTCCATTCCAGAATGAACGGCTCGCACATGTAGTCCTGGCTCACAGCTGCTAATAACCTGCCGCAATGGGCCCACCGGTGTATCTGCTCTGCGTACTCTTCCACCGGCATGTGCTGGCCAGAGTTGTAAATCTGACTAAAGGCGCCGCTGTCCAGGATCCACTCACCCACCTTAAAATCGCCCTTCCTGTTTTTCAGCCGGTTAACGCTGATAAAGGACCTGGTGAAGTATTTAGCATCCGAAGGTTGATGTAAGCCTACAAAAAACATCATGATTAAAACACCGCTTTTTAATTTTTGCAGGGCGGGCAGGACTTGAACCTGCACGGTACAGCTCCTCACTACCGCCGTGATAACGACGGTACTGTACCTATCAGGGGTTAGCGTCTACCGATTTCGCCACCGCCCTGCGAATATAACTAAGTGAATTTAAACCTCCCCATATTCCTCCCTATGCGTCAAAACACTTCTTTTTCCAAGGCACGGGCCAGGGTAGTTTTCCCCGACCCGGACTCGCCCACAAGGCAAATGATTTTATCGCTCACTTTTATCACCCATACATAGCTCTAAAAATTTTTCCGCATACCTTAACTTAGCTGTCAGTTCTTTTACCAATTTTTCTGCCTCGCTTACAGGGTATTTCTCTGCCCTGCACCAAAAACTTCCTATTAAAAAGACTCTTTGGTTTGTTTCGTGTTGCCATCCCCTTGCCTTTATAAGTTCATCCGGTATTTCGACACTCGCGCCGCTTTTATCCACATAGGAAATATAATATACACTACCCGTATATTTATCCCGCACAACATCACCTGGTTTGAAACGTTTTATAGGCGGCTTATAACAATTCAATGCTTCTTCTTCCGTGTCATACGCCTTATTACATACTGGACAATGGTATTTAATGATAATATCTTTACTCATCACGGTTTCTCCCCTTTCAATTTTCCTCTTTTATCCGGTCTATTAGTCGCCGTATCGTTCGCGGCTCCACTCCATCGCCCATTCTTTAGTAAAGAGAACTATCGGTGAAATCCAATATAAATCCCCCCTCTTTCCTCTCCTTAACTTTGTCCGGCTCCTATTTACAGAAACAGATTAACAACTCCCCGCCTTTTTTTTAGCAGGGAGTTGTTTTTTAACTTCTTAAAAAGGAACGTCATCTATGTCTGGAAAATCGTAATCTTCGGCACCTGCAGCTATTTCACTTTGGTTTTGCTCATTATTTTTGGGCCAATCCAAAAATCTAATATTTTCTGCTACAACTTCTGCAACCTTTCTCTTATCACCAGAATCAGTCTCATAATTTCTAATCTGCAGGCGACCTTCAACAGCAACTAATCGTCCTTTACCCAGGTTATTAGCACAGACTTCCGCCAGCTTTCTCCAGACCACAATTCTAATAAAATCAGCTTCCCTCTCACCGTTCTGATTGGTGTACGGTCTGTCAACTGCAATTGAAAAACTTCCAACAGCCACACCCGAGCTAGTATATCTCAATTCTGGATCATACGTTAAACGTCCAATCAAAATGACTTTATTAAGCATTTTTAATTACCTCCTTGTCTAATTTACATTTACCACCAATATGGCTATCCTCACGTTCCTTTTTGTTGCAGGAATAAAATACGTCTAAACGTTCCCTGCAACCCTCCTCTTGACACATTTTTGCCACACCTCCCGTAAATACGTGATATTTCCCTGTTCTCTATCATTATACCATATAATATGGTAAAAATCAATAAATTAGTTATCAAAAACACAATACTTATATTTTTAAAGTAATATATTTAAAATTTGCAACCTTTATGATATAATTTTCAGGACAAGGTTCCTAAAAATAAAGGGGGTCAGAAAAGTGCTTTTAGATACAATAAAAATAGGTTTGGGAAAAGCGAAGAATAGAAATAACAAGTTGGAAAAAGTTTTACATTTAAAAGATAAGCTGGTTAAATTAGGTTATAACCCTTCTGAGATAGATTATCTTATAAATATCCGCACCGGCGGTCAAAAAATTTCTAAAGTCAGCATAGAAACTTTAAAGGAAGTAGAGGAAATGCTTGATAATCAAGTCAAAATCGCTCTAAAATGTATTGAAAAAATTCAGATGGAAATGATGTAAAAACAAAGGAAACCTTAAAAGCATTTAGAGGCTGACAAATCACAAGCCCGAAATAGTAAAAAACACGGCGCCAGCCGTGTTTTAAATATCGAGGTATTCAGTTATTTCTTGTTCCAAGGCTTTGGCAGCATCTTTGACCACTTCGGTCGGTACATCAGCGTTTTTCTGGAGTTCCTCCAAAGTATCGAAAATTTTATAATATCCCTTATCTGCCTCACCATTTTGCATGCTCCACTGATTAACATAGAGCAGAATTTTGCCTTTTCGGGTTTGGTAGATGACATAATCGACACCGCGGGACCCCAAGAGGTCGCTCTTATCACAGCCACGGGCGAGTTCACGCCCAATAAACTTAACCGTGTGAAGATTGCAAGGCACACCCATTTCTCCTTTTACTGCTCTGATGCCAAGAGTGATTTCACTAAATCCCTTCGCTTCGGCTTCTTTTACTTCCACAAACCGTTTGAGTGCCTCGGCAATAACAGCGCTTAAACTGTTATCTCCAAGTTTTTCTGCCTTTTCAAATATCGGGAGGTCCTCCTCACTTACATAGATTGTTTTTCTGGGCATTAAGATACCTCCGTTTAGCTCTGGTTTTCTTTAAGCTGGTTCAATTTCGTCACCGTAGTAGTCCAGGACTTTGCTGATGTCAGGGTTATGCGGGATCATAAAACGTACCCAGTAACGGTACAAGCCTGGCTTGCGCAGTTCTTTGCCGATTACTTCGCCTACCTTGCCTTCCCAGTCGCCAAGCAAGAGCACTCTGACCTTATCGCCGATATTGAAATCATAAACCTTACGCACTTTTTTGGGGTAAAACTCGGTGCACTGTCCGTTTTCATCTACAGGTGGTTTTTTAGTAAAGCATGCACATATCCCCGGCAGCTCGGGGGCAATTAAATGCACGCACTGTAAATTATCGCATTGCAACATAGTTCTCACCTTCCTATTTTTATATTAGGGTGACTATTTATTATCTTCCATTGGCCTCCCTGGCTGTTATGATGACAAAGTTTTATAAAATTACTTTTTTGCTTTAAGTAAATCTAATAATTCATTTAAATCTTTAAAATTAACTTTTTTACCTAAAGAAGAATTTTCTATTACAAAATATCCATACCCAAAGTCTTCAGGAAAATATTCTTCAATATAAAATATATCATCAACAAAACCAAAATTTTTACAGACTACAGCCTTTCTTAAATAAATGTCATTGTATAAATGTAATTCAGTAATTTTAATTCTATCTAAAAACATTGACAACATTAAAAACCCTTCCTTTCTTTAAATAAATTCTATAAATCTTTAAATGCTTTACCTTTTCAGCATCAAAATTTTTTAATTATGGCTTTACCCCCCCCGGTTATACGGCCGCACGCCGTGAGGCCAGGCTGGCTTCCAACTCTCTCGTCACCAACGCGGTACACAACCCTCGTCGGTGATACCCATTCAGCGTATACGTTTTTATACATTATTATTACCTCCTTTGAACAATTTCCTATTTTCGCCGAGAACTGCAATCCAGCTGCTACTTATATTATACGTATACGTATACGTATACTCAAGAGTTTTACAAAATTTTCTAAGAAAAAAATAGAAAACCCGCAACCCTTAGATATTCAAAGGATTGCGGGCAATCTCCCCCAGCACGAAATTCAGCAAACCTATTGTTTTGGACAAAATAAAAGGGGTAGATGTATGAAGATACATCTCTCCCCCTGATTTTTTTACCCTCCACTGTTTTTGCAGCATAACTGCCGCTCCGCCAAGGCTATATAAGCCTTTGGCTTAAAAATAATACCAGTCTACATAAATATTGTAACCTAAAATACAGAAATAATCAATTATTTTTACCCTTGCCGGCTACGGCGTCTCCAACTTCCCAGGGATAGCGGTAAAATCTGCAATGTTTTCTAAAGTATTTCTTAAAGTACCGGTACCGGCATATGCCTGGGTACTAATTGCCAACAATACCACAAATAAAGTAATACTTAAAATTTTTTTCATTTTTGAGCCTCCTTCATGACTTCTTCCCAAACTTCTTGCCAAATTCTTTTAGGATTAAGTGCTTCACGAACCTGCGCCTGCTGCGCCCTGTCCAAAAACGGATAAAAAACTACAATTAAAACTATGCAAAGGGCAAACACAATGACTACGCCAAGTGCAGCTGCTTTGAGATACATCGCCAGAAAACTCATAATGCCACCTCCAATTCAAGTCCTTCTTCTTGTAACTCGTTGAGACGATCCTCGACCAGCTCGGGCTCTTCTATTACTTCGCAAAGTATTACTTCACCTTCTTTCAATATCAAATTTTACTTATGATTAATTAAGTTTCAATAAATTTAATCAAATTGATTAAACCTATTTTGTAGTGTATAATTTTTTTGAGGTGATTCCTATGCCAGCAAATGAGCTAAAAAATAGAGTGCGTTTCTCCAGCACGTTACCTAAAGAGCTGCAACAAAAATTTAATGAGCTTGCAAAAGAAACTAGAATACCGAAATCGAAACTACTTGAAGAAGCTATCGAGGATTTACTTAAAAAATACAAATACTAAACCCTTTGCCCCTATTTTTTTAGGGGCTTATTTTAGCTCTCACGGCCTCGTTTTGCATGCCCTGAATTACCTCATAAAAATTTGCCGAATGCTTGCAAATCAAGGTTTCTGCTAAGTTTTTCACGTGTCCGTCTTAATTTCACGTCCTGATATCCCTACCCTTTCAATCCCACTCTAATTAACCACACCAAATTGGGCGGTTCCCTGACCCGGCAGGTACTTACCTTCCCTATTCCTCGTGTTACCTTTTTTTCAAAATTTCTTTAAATTTTCCTGTTTTTTCTTGTAAATTGCATGCATGCATGCTATAATATAAGTAACAAAACAACAGAACAAAGGAGGCGTAAATAATGTTTAAAGTGGCTCCCACGGAACATGACAATATTCACCTGTGGGCAAGGTTGGGCCCAAGGCGTATCAGACTTAGCGGCGCTACATACTCGGTCAAGGACAAGCTTAAAAAAGCTGGATACACCTGGAATGGCAGCGAATGGCAAAAAGATTTCACCACTGAAAATGAAGTTTACACAGAGATCGCCAGGCTGGCTGAGGAATTTGATAATCTCGCTGTCATCTGGCCAAAGTTTCCATATAAAAGAGAACGGCAACCTATAGCCCGAAAATTGCAAGAGCTCGGCGGTCAATATTACATCCCGGCACATTTTGCGCATCAGTACGGTGCCGAGGATATAATAGACCGGGCAAGCAATCCTTGTGGGTTACACCCAATTCCCTGGGATGTGTATTTTCGGTAAAAACCGCTTAAAAAATCAAAATCAGAAGGAGTTGGGCTTAACGTGACGCATACCGAGCTTAAACAAAAGGGTTTTAAATTAGTAATGTTAGGTGATGGGAACTTTAATTATTACCTCGACCATGAATTGCACTGCATCTGGTACTTTTCCAAAAACAAACATTGTGGTCATGGCATATTTGGTAATATAGAATACTTCAAAAGATGGGTTTCCCAACAATACAAGAAAAACCCTAAAATCACAGGAAGGCTTACTGCTCTCGGCTTCAAAATAACCGGTCTTAACCCCTGACAATTTAGGCCCGCCGGGAGCCGCTTAATCCCGGCAAACCAAAACTGAAGGAGGATTGACTATGCCAAAGCCTTATAAAGCACCGAACGGACGAATTATCCAAAGGAGCCGCAACGGACGGTTTAGGCGCACAACTCTACGGGATTTCGGCATATCTTCTTCTGAATTACAAGACGGCCCGGCTGTATGTGCCAACTGCGGATATGGCTCAAAAGAAACATGGAGACCTATTTTAAAAACCGGATACTGCCCGAAATGCGGCAGTCAGGAAAAGGTAACTAACCCCGAAGCGAGATAATTCATACCCTTATCTAAAGGAGGCGAATAAACAATGAATCTCGAAAAAATGACCTTTGCTGAATTTATTTCTCAGTGCGATGTATCGCACTGGGAATTGATCAACTCTGCTCCAGACCCAATTGTTGAAGACGGGGACTACGTTATTGTATGTGTAGTTCCTGCGGAAGACCCGGATTTCCTTTTCCGCGAAGATATTCCCACTCCCGAGGGAGCAGTAGCCGTGGTAGATTGGGGTCTGCCAGTAGCAATCACTGATGACCCTTGGCAAGAGGCATACACAATCTATAAGCGCTCCGGCCACACATGGAAATGTACCGGTCAATTATTTGCAACTTTAGAAGAAGCTAGAGAAGGACTTTGTAAGGCCTGCCGAGAGCCTTAATCCCGGTCTTATTAAAATCTGCGCCGCCCGCCGATAACGGGGCGCAAATACAAATACCAGGCGGGCAAAGGGGGGAAGGATGAATCTAAGAAAAGTCTATGGAGATGAGTTAGGTGAATTCCTCGAAGACTGCATAATATCTATCATGAGTGCCGTTGAGGAAGGCCGACAAAAACGTTGGGAAGCGCTTCCGCTCGACAAACGAAATAAAATACTTGACTTGCTTAAGGATATTCCAGCTGACCCGGAAAAATTCGAGAAAAAATATCCCGAAGCAATAATTGCAGATCACGGTTTCTTTTACGGAGATGGTTACTACAGTTTATATCTAACGGACACTCTTACTCCTACAAAACAGAAAAACACAGCTTCTTTTGTAATCGCAGTTCGATACAAACAATATGAACTTAAAGAAAAAACAGCTTGTGTTAAAGAAAACAAATATTGGGAAATAATCTATCAAGAAATATATTAAAAGGCCCGCCGGGAGCTTATCTCGGCGTAACCAAAATAATTAAAAGGGAGGAATCTATAATGAAAAAATTATTTGTTGGAATTAATGGTGAGAAAGCTATTGGCTCCAAAGAAACCCTGAAACAAATAGAAGAAGTGAAGTCTTTTGAATGTGCCCTGGAATACAATGGGCAAAAACTCACCTGGAAGGATTTCGACAATCCACAAGAGCCTAAAACACTATTCCGAGCAATAGTAAGAGATAGAGAAAAAAGAATCGACAAAAAAATGTTGATGGCTGACCGTCCTCCTTTTTGTGTAATTACGGTTGATAAAGGAAAAGCAGTAAGGCTTGAATACTACGAAGGACATAATAAACTTTCTCTTATATATGATGTAAGGGCGCCAGAATTAAAAAATAAAAAACTGGCTCCTTATTACGAAGAATAACCCCAATTGATATAAACAAAACCCTTCAGAAAGATGGGAGGTTGATAAATTGGATAAACTCGACTTATTAATACTTAGCAAGGAAAAACTATGGAACCAGTTATCAGCTAAAGACATTTTAACTGATAACGAAAAATGCAAGCTAATAACCGCCGAACTTCGTCTTAGGCATATACTAAGACTCGAAGAAGAAGCAAGAAATTTAAAACAAAGTCTTTGGAGCTCAATGGATTCCCCTGTTGCCGACGAGTGGCGGGAAATCCAAAAGGCTGCAAAACTTTTAGAAGAAGCTCAAGAAGCTCTTTCTAAAGCTTCTGAGAAAGTTTTGCAATACATGCGCCAAATCTAGCCCAGTAAATGGAGGTGAACCTATAAATGGAAATGGATCCGCAAGTGCAAAAAAGTTTCCGTATCTATTACAGCTTAGTTAAAAAACTGGCGGAATTGTCTAAGTCCACTGGTAAGAGCCAGAATGAGTTGGTTAATTTAGCTCTCAAAGAATACCTAGAAAAAGAAGATGATTCCTCTAAGTAAAAAAACATTACCTGACGGTAGTGCTATTACTGCCGTTGACGAAAAAATCTTTAAAGATTTTGTTTTTAGCATTGATACTATCAGCGATTGGTCCAATAATGATAACTGGACCAATACGCTGATAACATTCAGGATGCCGCCAGGCGATATTGTTGCATATGTCGATGACGGCGGGAAATTGGTAGTTATTCGGAAGGAGGAATATTATGATTAATATTATGATCGAAAAAATCTTGAAAGAAAATAATATTAAACTACGAGTAAAATACAATGATCTCGATGCTGAAATTCTTAACAAAGAAGAGATTCTAAAATTAAACAAAGTTATACATCCTCTTAGATTTGAGATAGATGGAGGATATATAGCTTTGTTAGATGAAAAAATGAAATCATTGATAGTATAGATCTTTACGATTAAACAGCCCAAGGAGAATTGAAATGAAAAAAACTGTTTATTGTGTAACTGTTATCAATAATGTTTGGACAGATGAAGTTTGGCCAAAAGTGGAAGATGTGTGCAATGCTTATTCTAACGTAGTGGGCGATGCTATTGAGTTGGGCACCCAGTGGCAAGTCTGGGCCGCCAGTACAGATGAAAAACAAGCTAGAGAAGTATTTGACAAACTACTCGGGATGTATCCTGAGCTTGAAGACGTTCTCCATATTGAAAAAGTCGAACATGAGCTCGAGTATGACCCAAGGTTTGGGGAATATAGCGTGAAGTAAAGGAGGACTTTAAAATGGAAGTTGTAAAAAGTTGTCTTGTAACAGTTAATTTAAAGGTGGTCAAAATGAAAGAATTATACGGATTGAGATAAAGGGGTGTTAACTATGACAAAGATAAAGGAGATAAGAATCCAAAAGGGTCTCACCCAAGAGACCCTAGCCAGACAAGCCGGAATAACACTTCGACACTATCAACGCATCGAAAACAACCAACACACGCCCAACGTAAAACTTGCCTTAAAAATCGCTAAAATCCTTAATGTTCCAGTTGAAAACTTGTTCAATGAAATTTAATCCTATATAATCTCAAGGATTTTAGAAAAGGTATTGCCTGAAGAAATAGCAGCAGAATTTTTATGAAATTACAAGTAAAATTTGAATAAAGTGGCAGAACAGATGGGAATGAATTACAAAACATTACAGGATTAAGCATGATTCTTTAACAGCTTATGATCTTTTGAGGCTTATTGAAATATTAAATATTGATATTGAGGACAATTTGCAGATAAAAACCCGATAATGGGGGGGATTGCTTTGTTAGAAAATATCAGAAGGCAAAAACAAAAGGAAGGAAAATTGAATTCTTTAACCAGAAAGGCCTTGTTTAAATTGAATGAACAAGAGATTAGAGAGGCTGTTGAAGGCATTAGAAACGGGGAATGGTACGACCCCGAACCGGAAGAGGTCTATGTTTCAATTTTTGGAATTCAAATAAAAAAAAGTTAGATATATACTGTATTAGAGAGGAGCCTGATTATTGAGAAAACAATGTAACAAATGCAAATGTTCTAATTGTAAAGTTAGAGAAAACAAAATATGTCTTATTTGCGAATGTTGTTACGATTTTAAGCCAGTTAAATGTCAAGATTTTTGGAATAAAGATGATATTTCTATTTTGGAAAATCTTGAATTTATTGCTACAGGTGTTCAGAGAAGGATTTATGATACTAAAAAAAATACAATTCTTAAAATACCCATAAACCAAGAGGGTTTGCAAGCTAATTTAGAAGAGATAACGATATATAAAGACTTGCAACAATATAGCAATGTAGATCAATTGGTTATTAAAGTAGGTGAAATTATTTCTTATCATCCGCAAGGATATTGGATAGAAATGATAAAGTATAACGACAAAACGACAAACGACATTATAGAAAAATTCAATGAATTGATAGATGTTATACCTATTATTGATGTCAATTACAGCAATCTAGGCAAAGATGAGTATGGTAATTATGTGTTAATGGATTATGAAGGATTGCATTGGACATGGTTTGATAAAAGAGAAAATCCTTATTATAAATCGTCTGAAAGCCTTCGGGGTTAGCAGGTCCTCCGAAGGCGTCCGTCGTGTTGAAGAAAGTTTTATCGAATAAGGTCCAGAACTTCCCTTCCCAGTGCATTTCCTTTATCCTTATCTCTTATTTGAGCAATCCTTTCAATGATATTTTTATCAAGTCTTTCTTCTTCTGCTTTGCTGATACTGTTATGCTTTCTGCTGGGGCGATTTAGGTATTTACCAACGGGAAAAACTTCAACAGCACAGTAATCCATCAACGGAGAGCTGGCAGAGCTGCCGATTTCCTCGTTAACTACCCTGGCTTTTTCCCGCAGTACTTCCTCATCCGCTCCCACAAGAGTAATCTTGTAACCGATATGATGCTGCCACCTGTACCCCATTCCCGTTTTATTACTCTTGAGATACTGAGACTGAATATTTCTCAACTCATTGCCGCTGATCTTGTAAAACCCATGAAACAGTTTGTTCATTTTATCCCTATAGTACCTTAGGTCGTGAGAGTCAAAAATAATTATATTGGGAATGTAATGCAGAAATATCTGGCCATCATCTTCGCTTACAAACAATCGTAAGTATTCCGGTTTATCTGAAATAGTTTGCCTGTGTAAAATCAGTTTTCTGAATTCGTTTCCTACCTCGTTCCACAGCGTCCGGATAATACCCAACCGGTATTGATATTCAGGCCTGCTGTCCAGAAGATTCCAAGCATCAACAAACTGATTTATTTCCAATAACTCCTGGGCAGTTTCAACAGCATACCCCCAGCGGTTCCCTGTTGCCATAGCCGTTTTTATTATTTCTCTAGTAATATCTTTTAGCTGTTGTATAGCGGTATAATGGTTTAAAATTTTCTTATGCCTTATAAAATATTCTACCTTCAACAATGATACCATAACCTTATTATTTTTCAGGTCTTTAGACAGGTTAATTCCCCGGGGGTTCTTATAACTTCCCGTGGCCAAAGCCATGCCAGGACGCCTGATATATAAAAGTTTATTACGGTTAATATAATCCGTGCCGATAAAGCCCAATTCTTCTAACCGGTTTACTATTCTACCTCCAATCACCTTTGCAGAGCTAAACTTCCACTTATTATCATTAATCGCCTGTAAGATGTAGACAAACTGCTGGTTAAACATATAGCCAAATCTATATAAGATATCTATGTATTTTGCATAACCGGCATCAATTACCTCAAGGTACTTTGCTTTATGTTTTTGGGGTATATCGGCAGGGATCTCATAAGTTTTATTTTTGAAGTATTCTAGATTCATGATTAGGCCTCCATAAAACTATATTTCGTACTTAATATCCTTATGAGTATGAAACATTATGTAATCATCACAAAAGTTCTTAATAAAATCCTTTTTCACTTCGATATCTGTGTCCGAATAATAGTCCGTTACTATCTCCACAGCAACCTTTTTCCCATTGCTTGTGAACATGGCATCTGTTGTTTTTAAGCCGTGATATTTCTCCTGCAAAGCAGTTTCAGTAAGCCACGTTTCCCTTTCTTCAGGCTTCAAACTCACGTAAACTTTGGCCAGATAATAATCGTGTTCCAACTGGTTTTTGTTAGCTTTATAGGGATTAATTAAAAACTCCTGGCGCATTCTCTCTTTAATACGATCAGTCAATGTGTATATATCTATATAGCGGCCATAGATAAAATAAGCCTCTTTGGTGATGTATCCATGTTTAAGTAGTTTGTAAATACGCTTTTCACTAATAAACTTTCGAGCCATTTCATAAGTTGCTATTCCGGTTCTGGCAATTGCTTTTAAAAAAGCTATATCATTGGGTGTTTCAATTAATTTTTCAGCCATTTTTATCAACTTCTTTTTATATTTTTTTATAATATATATATTATTTTACAATATATATATTTAGCAAGTCAAAAATATATAATTCAGAAACATTTTCATATTTTATCCTGGAATATAGTAAATACATGTATTGTGTATATTAAACATATATGATATAATATTAAATCATAAAGAAAGAACAAGAAGGGATAAAAATGAACAAAAAAAGGTGGCTTGTAAGCATCGGGCCGGTTATTATTGCAACCGCAATTCTGCTTACAGGTTGCACGGAAGAAAAAATAGAAACCACCGCCCAGCAGTTAAGATATGAAAAGCTGGAGGCGTCTTTAAATGAATTAGAGCAACAGCTTGACAGAACTCTGGAACTTTTAAAACTTTTAGACTATCTTCAAAAAACTGCTGACAGGTATAACATAGACTTACAGACAGCAGCGCTGATATATAGAAAAAGTCAGAAATATGGCTTGGATTTTGAAATCGTCTGCAGTTTAATCCAGTGGGAAAGCGGTTTTAACCCGTATGCACTTAACCACAACAGCAATAATACCTGCGATATTGGTTTAATGCAGGTTAACAGTAGAACCGCCTTCTGGCTGGCGCAGAAAATGAAAATAAAAAACTTCAACGAAGGCATGCTCTATAATCCGGAACTCAACTTAGAGATGGGGTTGTTTTACTTAAAGGGATTATTTGAAAGATATGATCATGATTGGCATAAAACTTTGACGGCCTATAACAGAGGACCTGGTGGCCTTTTAGAATACCACAGGACGACAAACAGCTATCAGAGTCGTTACAGCTCCAGAATACTCAGCTATTAACCCCCTAATCAATATAAAGCCCCTGCCAAATCTATTGGCAGGGGTGTTTTTTATTCTATTTTAAAATTTATCCGGGGATACGACACGAATGTCCCAATTGTTTTTCTTCATAACATCGTACTTTCTCCTGGAATGCCGCTCAAAAGTTCCCCCGTCACTATCGTAAATCATCACAGCATATGCATAGTTTTTACCAGGAGCGGGGCGTCTAATGCGGCCGACAGGCTGTAAAATAGAACGCACCTTTTGGCGTGTCGCAGCATCTATTAAAAGCTCAAGGCAAGGAATATCAACACCTTGCTCAAGTATTTGACTTGCAATTATAAGGTTTATTTCCCCTTTTTCAATCTGATTAATAACTCTTTCTTTTTCTTCTTTTTTGGTTGAACCGTGAATAAACGGTGCATTTAAGGCCAGAGACAGGTAGTTTCCGTGAGCAATAGTCCTGACCAATATCAGCGTCTTAAACCTGTTCCGGTAGTACCGGGCAATGTTTATAATTACCCGGTTACGGTCAAAGTTGGCCATAATTGCTTTGTTATACATTGGCATATATCCCATTTTAATTCGTTTTTTAGTGGCATCTATGATGTAATCCGCTTCAACCAGGGTATTTTCGTATGTTTCTTTACTGATAACGGCAGCGGGAAACTTATTTTTAGCCAGCTGGTAGAGCAGTTTGTACTTTTCCACGTCATCTTCTATAGTGTCAATACACGGCAGATTGAATTTTTCTGCTAATTCCAGAGCATGTTGTGTATCTCTAGCAAGAAGTATACTCCTTTCTTCTACCATCCGGTCAAGCAGAGTACCAATAATTTCTTCCGGTTCTTTGCTTTCTTTCTTCCCCTGTCTGTAGATGTATTTGTTGCGATTATACTCTCCCTTATACTTCTCTCTGTGTTGGAATGGAACCATCATCACTCTGACCGGTAAAAGATACCCCTGCTCGATCAATTTTTCTTCAGTGGCATATTTCGGCCTCCAAATAGGACCGGTAGCAGCTTCAACCATCAAATCTCGGCCGTCTTCTCGCAGCGGGGTAGCGGTTAAGGCAAAACTATAATAAGGGTCACTAAGACTTGCCACACTATAAATTGTATTGGCCCCCAGCTGGTGCCCTTCGTCAACAATAAGGCAGTCGGTATTCCCTAAAAGCCAAAGCAATTGTTCTTTTGTTGTTTTATCAGCAGGGTAAGGTTTGCCGCTGTAAGCTAAGGCTTTGCTTTTAAGTTCCTCGTGGCTTTCTTTATTAACACCGAGTTTTGAGTATATTGTTTGAATAGTGGCCACGGTTATGTTTCCTATGCTAAATTTATCATCACCAATAACTCCGATTGGTACACCAAGGGCAAATTTAAAGGTGTCAGCTGTTTGGTTTAAGAGGATACTACTGTAGGTAAGAAACAACGTACGAACCCCAAGCTTTCGGATTATCAAACTAGAAGTGATTGTCTTGCCCGCTCCCGTTGGCAGTACTAAAGTTGCCCTGGCGACAGCGCCTGCTTCCTCAGAAATTCTTGCCTGGTAATCCCGCTGTTCAATATGTTTCGGGATAGCAGGAAAATCTAAATAACTTTTTGGTTTAGTCCGAGTCGGGCGATATTTTATATCTATACCTGGAAAAAGCTTTAGAAACGAACCGACGCGTTTTAAGAGCCCAGGCGGAAATGAATACGTATTATCTTTTTCTGTTTCTTTTATAAGCGATGTCTTATAAGTCCTACCCTTATCTACCTCAAAGCATGAACAGAGGTCCTCTATTGTTTTAACAAATTCTTCATTATCTGGCATGGTAATGGTGGTATCGGTAAGTGATACCTTAATCCCTTTAAATTTGCTTTTGTCTATATATTCAGTTAAATAAGGGTACAACACGCCTTCTGATAGGTTAAGTTTAGATAACACAACAGGCAATTTGTCGCTGGTAAAACTCCACTGCCAGCCGTTGAAACGGGTATTAATCTGTCTCATTACCCCTGCCACATCTTCGGCATAACCGGCAGGACGGAGCACTATTTCGTTTTCTCCGGATTTAAAAAAAAGCATAGTTATCCCCCAAAAACCTATATTTCCAAGGCCCCTTTCTCTCCCGTTAGGAGACCGGCTCCAGCCTCACAAAGCCTCTTAGAAAGTTATGTAAATTATCAAGATGATTTAGAATAATGTGTATTCTCTAATGCCAGCAACAAGTTTTTTACCCCAAAACAATATCTTTATTCAAATATTTCATCTAAGTATTTTTTCACAAAATCATACTCATCTTTATATCTGCTTAACACTTCTAATGTCTTCTCGGACGGATCCCCACTACTTTTGATTTCATCAATCAAACATTCTAACAAAATTTCAATTTCTGTTTTCATACTCAAATAGCCTCCTTTTTTCTTTCTCTCTCCCTTTTATTTTTTTATCATGTGGGATACTTCTTCTCGTATTCAGCGCAATTTCAACAGTTTTCATGTTCATCTCTAAAATCCAGGTTAACCCTCCCCTTGCCTCCCTTACTACTTATTTTTTCAATACCTCTACCTGCTTCACACAGGCCTTCTTTTCGCGTGCAAAAGTTGGGACCGGTGGAAAAATCATTGTCATAATTACTGTTATGTTGACATCCGACAAAACCGCATATTGGCAACTTACTCATAAGCAACTCACCTCTGAATGTTGATATAATAAACCCTTCTTCCCCCATGCTTTCCGGGTTTAAAATCTAAATTTCAACTGCGGAGTAAGCAGTTCTAAACCCGCAACATCACTACTGACTTCAATTTCCTGGCCGTTAAGCCATGATTTGAATGAGCGTTTACCAGCTATATAAACCTTATCAACCTTGTAAGTAAGCATATACGCTGCGATGCTGGGTTTTTTCTTAATAATTACGCCTTCTGTGAAGTTGTCCCAGTGAATTTTTCCGCTAAAATCAATGTAGTATTTTCTAACCCTGTCGCCTAAAGAGAATGCGTCTATTAGTTCCTTTTTGGTAGTCGGACTATGACCGTTGGGGCATCTGACAAACCATCTTTTAAAGTGCTTACCTTGACGCAGTATTAGACGGCCTTCTGCGCCGCATATTTCGCACAGAGCTTTGCCTACCTGGGTCTCTGACGGTTCTCGATAACCGGTGTGAAGCAACGGGTGGTCAGGGTACTCTTTATAAGCACAGTTACCTTTCATTGCCATCACCAGCCTTAAATATTGTATAGCCTGATGGCTAATCTAAATACTTCTTAACAAAATCAATCAAAGCCATTCCTTCTTCCGTTAATACAGTTCCCCTTCCCTCGCAGTCTGGACATTCATATTCTTCTGGCCCATCTGGTTCAAAATATCCTAACTTTTCCATTTCAGTCTTGACTTTAGGCCAATACTCATCGGGTTTTAATCCTTGTGTTTCATATTTTTTAATAATCTCAATTTCTTTTTTAAGATATTCATTCCATTCGGGATCACCTATATATCCACTACCATCACATTCAGGACATATTTTTTCAAGTTTAGCAAGATCAATAATCATAAACAACACCTCCACTATGCTTAAAAATTATATGGTGATAGCCAGCGCAAAATTAAGCGCGGCTTAACCTGCACTGGCTTCATCCCCCAGTAGTTCCGGGTTTTCATACACATTTCCAACCACTTCATAAGGCGCATACCCGTATTCATTGACATAAAGTGAGTAACCGCCTTCCTTTTGCCCAACCGGCCTCAAATAGAATGAAGCACTACTTTGGTTCCAACAGACAACATACAAATCTTTTTTGGCAACAATAGGCCGCAATATATCACCTTCAAAAATCAACTGTCCATTTTTATCTTTTAAACCAATGAACATCATCGGATAGGAAAGCACTTTGTTGGGTCCTATATCGTCTGGTAGCACGGCAAAAAAGGATGATAACGTTCCATCATCGTGCATTGTGGAAAGAGTTTCAATGCCGTCTATATCATAAGAAATCATTGCAACCTGCTCCATCTTCTTGGTTTTATAGTTATAAACTCGCATCTTAGGTATCACTTTCATCACACCCCTCTACTTTAGTTTTTGCTTGGCCTATAAGCCTCTCCCCCGTTTTGCTTTTGTCCTATAACAGTGCCATCTGTACGGGCTGGCAACCTCACGCTTTCCGGCCGTGCTAAATCCCTGGCAGGGAGGCCCGCCCACTACCAGGTCCACTTCCCCGGGTTTCATCCCAATGGCGTCCAAAATATCTTTCCCGCTAATTTTCCTAATGTCCCCGAACCAGAAGTTTCTTACCGGTGGAGTATCAGCCGGCCGGTCTCTTATCCATCCGGATCCGCTTATTATCCCTTTATAGACTCCCTCTTTTTTCTGCTGTCTAATTTCTTCCTCAAGTACCTTGTTCAGCCGCTCTTTATCCTCCGGCTCTACGTAGTGTATGTTTATCGGATAGCTTCCCAGGTTAACCATATATGTCAGGGCTGAATAGGCATCATTATCAACAGCTGCCACCACTTCAAAACCAGCCTGGATAAGTCCGGTGCTGAAACCTCCGCAGCCGCAGAATAAATCTACAGCAGTTGGCCTCTTTTTGTGCGGAAGCCAGAGGCCAGAATTATGGTATTGAAATCCAGTTACACCCAACATCATTCAACCACCTTGAGGCTGTATTCCGGATATTTATACTCAAACAATTTTCGTTTAAGCATAAATACCTTGGTTTTATATCCCTTCACGTCAACAATTTCTATTTCCCCATTAGGATAGACAATTTTAAAATCAGCCGTGTATGTAATAGGGCGGCGTTTCTTGCCGTCTTTATTGACAAAGCCTTCTTGTAAGATAAAAGTGGGCTGCAGTTCAAAGGCAACAATCTCTCCTGCTTGCAAACGGAGTTTTAAATCCTGGTAAAACTGTGCCTCCTTGATACTGTCAAATACATGCCCGTCTATTGTGACTTTTTGTGCTCGATACTTGTTGGGTTTTTTCTCTGGCAGGAGGATGTTTTTGTGGCCCCGCTTGTTTAACTGTTCGAGTATTTGTTTCTGATATTTTGGGGGAAAATCATTAATCTTAAAATTCACCGTAATCACCATCCTGCAAAAAAGAAAAAATATTATGCAAGGAAGTTGCTAACCCAAACAGGAAAATTGGGTATCCTTCTAGCGGTAAATTTACTGCAATTAAAAAAAAGCCAAAACACATAATAAAACAACTTCTAAACATTGCTTTTTTCTTAACTTGCATTGTCTCTGGATGCATAACAATCCCCCAAATAAAACATTATCTTAACAATTACATTATATATAAATACAAAAGTAAGCATCAACCAAATACTAATATTTTGATGATAAATCGTAAAAAATAATAATAAGTGCATTAATCTTTTTTGAAAGCTCCTGCAGGCTGTAACTGTCTTTTGCTGGTATGCGTAAAAGAGGCAGTTCTGCGTCTTTAAACACCATGTCCATAAACTGGTCCCGCTCTTTCCTGTTTCGCCTTGTATGCGATGAGTCATCCAGTTTGATAGCCAGTATAGGGGTGATATTTTCTGTATCGCAGATTAAAAAATCAACGTGCTTAGATCTTATCTTATTAAATTTTATCTTAAATTTTATCTTATTAAAAAAACTCTGCCGGTGCTCTGTTGTTTTGGCCAGGTAAAACACATCGGCCAACCTTACTTTTGGGAAAATATAGTAGCCGTACTTTTCATTCCACAGAGTAAGCACTTCAAAAAAAGACCTCTCTGCTGCAGAAAAGAAATACTTGGTTTTTCTGGAAGGAAGTTTTGTTCTCGGCACTTTCGGACCTCTCTGAGGAGATGATAGCCATTTTTGTACTCTTAAAGCTATTAGCAATTTTGCTATAAAAGCTATAATCCACACCGCTGTTATAATCAGAGAAATATAAAAAAACATATATAACTCATCCCCCTTAATAAGATATATATTTTACTTATAATTATAACACAATACAAGTATTTGGTAAAGGAAGGATAAAAAAGCCAATTAATTCTTCTGGCCTTCCGGATACATTCCGTTGCACCTCCCTCCCCTCCATGAATTAACGGGCCTTCTGAACGTGGGATAGCGGTTTTTACCGCAGATTAGCCGGCATTCCGACGGTTAACCGCTATCATTACCTTGGCCTGGGATCACGCTCCCCTTCCCCGCAGGCATTGAGCGCTTTAGTGGTAATATCCAAAGCCTCGACCTTGTCTGCGCCGGACTGGCAGCCGTATCTGGTGCATTTGAACCAGTCCTAAGAAATATCTCCATTTAGTGCTGTAACTTTCCAGTATTTTATAAAGACTGCTGTTTTCCTGTATATCGTAAATATTCTTCAGCTGTTTTCTGGCATCTTCCGGCGTCAACCATTCAAGCGGTTTTGTGGGAATATCCTTGGCAATAATATGTGCCAGCAAAAAATCATAATGGTCATCCAGTTGAATATTTTTGTCAAGTGCGTCATTAATGAACCGCTGCAGTTCCTCTAAAATGTTTATGAAATTGGGATCATAGCACCAGCTGTTCTCATCGTTATAAGACTTTACTGCTTTATCCACCAGCGGCTTAAGCTCGTCTAAACTGTAATCGTTCAGGTCCACATCAACCGTGGTAATTCCTGCGCACCCGGACTTTTGCAGTACCTTTACAACATTAAAAAGTCTGTCTTTCAAAAACAGTACATAGATATTCTCATTTTTATTAAGCGCCAGGTAGCGGTTAAATTTTTTTAACATATCAGAGGTTACCAATTGTTTATAAGTCAACTGGTGTTTAACGCCAAACCCAGGCAAAGCCAATAAAGCACCGCTGTTAACAAACACTCTAATAACAGACACCCCGAGAACAATCAGAATAAGAAAAATCAGCGCAAAACATACTAGAACAAAGACTGCTGCACCGGTAAATGGGTTTTCAAACATTGAAACCACCCCACTTCTATGCTGGCCTATCATTCTGACAATATTTATCTTAAGACCCGGCCAACTAACCGGGCCCTGATAACTTTATAAAGGAGAAAACCGTCCTTTTCTACAGGAAGATTATACTCCCTATTTTCTCGCATCATTCCACTTTTCCTTTTCGCATTGCATTAAGCCTCTTTTGCCTGGACGGCCGGGCTTAACACGGAGGTTTTAATGTCCTTTATCTGCAGCTGTACTTCATACTTTCCTTTATACTCGTTAATATCCAGGCAGAAAACTATATCTATCATTCTTGGTTTTTTGAGTTTCTCCATGTAAAGGTCTGCAATGCCAAAAGCAATGCCTTTGATTTTTTTGCCGTTCACCATTCCTCCGAGACGCAAATGTTTTTTATCTTTGCCTACAATTGCTGTATCAGGATAACCACTTACTTCAAGGCCGGTCATCAGAAAACACGGTCTTTTATTACCTACGCCAAACGGCGCCAGTTTTTCCAGTTCATAGGCCAACCGGTAGGTAATATCATCGGGAAAAAGTTCCATGATTATATCAATCTTTGGCACCCATAACTCTGGGTTTTCTTTTCTCAATTTCTTAGCCCTATCATTAAGTCTTCTTCTAAATTCCTCGATATTATCATTACGTATTGTAAAGCCGCAGGCATTTTCATGTCCCCCAAATCTTTCTAAAAGCTCTGCTTCTTCTTTTATAAAGGCGTAAATATCGAAATCATCAATACTTCGCCCGCTTCCTTTAAGTATTCCTTCATTTTCAGTGTCGGTTAAAACCAACGTTGGCTTGTAAAAACGGTCGCGTATTCTCCCGGCAACTATACCAATTACTCCCTCTGATATACCCGGGCAGTCTATCACGAGAAAATCATCATCATAGTATAAATCTTCCACCAACTGGGCACACAAGTCTTCTGCTTCTTCTTGCAGGTCGCGGCGAAGGTCGTTACAGTCCTTTAGAAATTCTGCATGGGCGTAAGCCTTTTCAAAATCTTCTTTCTCAAGTAAAAGTTCTACTCCAATTTTCGGGTCGGAGATCCTCCCTGCAGCGTTGAAGTGAGGCCCTAAAATATAACCTATATGCCCTGTATTAATCTTTTTATTGTTAAGCCCTACTCTATCAATTAATACTTCAAGTCCCAGGCGTTTTGGGTTATTAAGTAATTTTAAGCCTTTCTTAACCAGTGTCCGGTTTTCATCAATCAGAGGCACAACATCAGCTACAGTTGCCAGAGCGACCAGGTCGAGTAATTCCTCAACTTCTGTATCAGTAGTTCCCAAGATTTTATTAATGGCCAGGACCAGCTTATATGCTACTCCGCATCCACAGATATTCTTGTTTGGGTACTCGCAAGTTTTCTTTTTAGGGTTGACTATAATACACGATGGCAGCTGGTCACCGGGTTCGTGATGGTCTGTAATGATTACTTCCATACCTAATGCCTGTGCCAGTTCTACTTCTTCAACAGCTGTAATACCGCAGTCAACGGTAATGATTAGGTCAGCTCCCATCTTTTCTTTTATCTCAATAACTGCGTTGCCGTTTAGCCCATATCCTTCGGACCTTACGGGTATGTAATAATCAAGATTATCTGTGTGCCGCGACAGATAATCCAATAGGAGTGCTGTGCCTGTCACTCCATCAACGTCATAATCGCCGTATATGACAATCTTATTTTCCCTGGCTATATGATTGATAACTGTTTCAACTGCTTCTTTCATCCCATCCAGAATAAACGGATCATATTCCTTTTTGGGTGTGTCACTCAAAAACTCTTTTATGTCCTCCGGACTGGTTATACCTTTTTGCAACAGGATGATTTTTATTATCGGGTTCAGGTCTGCTGCAATATCATCTTTTGGCATATCCAGCAAGCGCCATTGTTTAATCATGTTTACATCACCTCATTATTAAACTAACATCATTATACCACAATATTTATATTGTGTGAAATAGACAATATCATTAACATTAACTTTTTACAAGAAGCAGATACCAACACAAGTCTGTAAGATTTATACATAAATAAATATGCTCGTTATGCTGCACGATAAAGTAATCTGGATGAGCATTTATGTAGAAATATACATAAATAGCAATCAATGCTTATGTGAATCCTGAGACTGAGCTTTGTGTTTATGTATAAATATACATAAATAACACATGTAAACCTCTTGCAGTTTACAAAATAGCCCTGTTATTTATGTAGAAATATACATAAATTAAGTTAACATAACTACTGTTCCCGGATATATAAGGAATAAATTTATGTAGAAATATACATAAATAAATTATTTGCCCCTGAAGTCAGCTTAGTATCATAAGTAATTTAGATTGAACAAGGCTGCGCCGGCATATAAAGTTTCACTTTAAATAACGCCAGGGCTATCGCCTTTTTAATTAAACACACAAAGTAATACTTAACATACAATTTGCTGTTTCACTGGCAGGAATTTGTTGTTATACAGCGAATGCTTTAGGTAAAAAAAACTTAATAATAATATGACAACAATATACAACTGTCGTGAGAACAATGCTATTCGGCGTTTTTAACAAAACCTGCTATTAAAATTAATGCGGGGTGATGATAATAATATGATAAATGAAGGTAAAAAGATGAATGGTAATGATGATAAAAAGATGAAATGAGTGTGAATGAAGGTAATAAGATGATAATGTGAATATAAAATCAGAACGGTGTGAAGCATTGCTTAAAAATAAGGGGGGGTTAGTAAAAATGGATGGAGCGTTTGAAGAGCAATGGTTTTCAATCAAGGAAATAGCTGATATGACCAACATTAGTGAGCCCACAGCCAGGAGGTATGCTAGTAAGTTCAGTGATTTTTTAAGGACAAAGCAGTATGGCAGGGTTACTAAGTATGGCCCGGAAACTGCGGATATATTACTGAAAATATCGAGATATTATAATATGGGTATGGAAACTAAAGAGGTCGAGGAACGACTGGAAAAAGAAGTACCCAGGATCTATGACATGGAAGATGAGGAACAGATGAACCCGACGGAAACAGCGCTGCAACTGAGTTCGCCGGCGTTGTTTTTCACCATGATGGCCATGCAAACTGAGCAGATGAATAAGATGCATGAAGCTATTGAACAGATGGGCCTGGTACTAAAGCAAATGGTAGAAAAGGATTCTAGAGAAGTGGAGGAATTAAGGCGTATTATAGAGGAAATGCAAAATAAACATTATGAGTATATTAAAGAAATGGAACAGGCTCATAAAAAAGAAATAGAACAGTTAAAACGGCAATTTGAGGAACAGTTAGATGAATTGAAGAGAAAAAAGCGCTTCTTTTCTTTTAAGCATTGGTTTGACAAGAAATAGAACGTCGAATAATGTCGAATTATCGGAACATTTGTAGAACTATATTGACGAGAATCACCAATAGGTCTATACTAAGGGCAAAGTTTGATATGACAATGGATTGTGATTATGCACTTTGGGGTTCTAAATATGGTATAAAATCAAAAGGATGGTAAAACCTCTCACGGTAGATAAGAAGTTATCTATGTGCTAAATTTAGAATTTATTACAAAACGGGAGGTTATCCAATGGCTATTAATGCAAAGCAATTATGCGAAGATCTACCAAAAGATTGTGTTAACTACGAAAATGGCGTGTTGGTAATTACCAGAAATGGAAAGGTTATATTTTCTGAAGCTATAGATGAACCTGATGTTGCAGAGGATCGTCTTTGCGAACTAGCAGAACAAGGTCTTATTGTTTTTTAATATAGTGCTAAAAATAGGAGGAGTTAAAAATACGCAATGATTTGGGCAAATAAAACCCCAGGTGCATAAGCTGCGAGTAAACGGGAGTGTATTAAAGCTCCCGTTTTTTATTTTAATAACAAAAAAAGATGTGAGCTACTAAACGGTTAATCCCTGGTCCTTTAAATAATTTATCGTTATATCCCGAAAGCCAGTAATAACAACTAAAAGCGATAACGAAATAGGTAACATAAAAGGTTTAACGTATATGGCAGGTCGATTAACTAAATATGTTGCCAATTTAAAAGGTATATATGTGTGATTTCGTATTCCTGAATGTTTTATGGACGAAATATATGTATTGTGGTAAAATTAACTTTACAAGGAGTGATTTGATGATGCAGAATACTTTACTACAAGAAGTAAATAAAAATATTCTCGCTGGCCTTGATATAGGTGAAAGTCTTGCGATTGAAGGAATCATTAAAAAACAAATATTCTCTGCTGATAATGGGTATTCAGTGTATTTGGTTGGCCTGGAAAAACAGATTTATCTTGATGACGAAGGGAAATATCTAGGAGAAAACATTGTAGAGGCAGAAATTACAGTATGTGGATACTTTACATTGATGGAGGGGCAGCGATACCAATTACGTGGCCAAGTTAGCAGGTACAAAAATAAGAAACAAATAACACTAACACATGCTGAATATGTAGAACCAAATACGGAAGACGATATCATTGCCTTTCTGGCATCAGATTTAATAAAAGGCATCGGAGAGAAGACAGCGGAAAAATTGGTTAAGGGCTATATACATAAAGGGAAATATATTGAGGGTTTTGGAGAAAAAACTTTAGAAATTATTAAAAATAACTTTAAGGCTTTAACCAAGATACATGGCATATCAGAAAAGAAAGCCCGGCAAATACATGAAAGCTACATGAAAAACATTGAATATCAAAATGTAATGATGTTTTTTCAAAAATTCGGCCTATCTCCCAAAGCTATAATGAAAATTTACGCCAAATTTAAAGAACAAGCTATTGAAAAAGTAATGGTTGACCCGTTTGTTTTAGAGCAAATATCTGGTTTTGGTTTTAAAATCTGTAACAGTTTATGTTTGAAATTAGGTACCGATCCCCATAATATCACCAGGATTAAGTCTTGCATAAAACATACTCTGTATCAAGCTGCAAATGAAGGGCATTGTTACTTAACAGATAAAGAACTGCTTGAACGAGTTGAACAACAGTTAAGTATTACTATATCTTTGAACGAAGCAAAAGGATACTTGATTTCCAGCCGAAATAACACAAAAGTTAAAGTAAATATTGGAGGATTAAGTTATACTTTACCTTACAAAAAACTATATGAACAAGTGGTCCAAAAAGAGAAATACAGACATAGTCAAAACGTGAAAATAATAATAGACCCTGTGATGCCAGAAGAAATACTAACAACACTTGAAGAAATGTTAGAGAAAGGCGAGTTGAGCTCTTGTAAACATAAAAAGCATTTATGTATATATTTAAACGAATTATATAAAGCCGAATTAGAAACCGCTGCTTTTGTGAGAAAAATACAAAAAAGCAAAACTCCAAAAGTAAACTTTAAACTTGTAGACCAGTATATAGCTGACTTTGAAAAGAAAAAAGGCTTTAAACTGGAAGAGAAGCAGAAACTAGCAGTAAAAACAGCTTTAACAACTAATATAGCCATAATTTATGGCCCGGCAGGCAGCGGAAAAACCACGGTGATAGAAGCAATAATTTATGTTTTGGGGAAAATATTAGAAAAACCAATTGAGTTTATATTATCAGCAACAACAGGCAGAGCGGCAAAACGTTTAACCGAGGTAACAGGTTACGAAGCAAAAACGATACACAGAGCTTTGGGGTTCAATCCGTTTGATGAATTTAATGGATTTACTTACAACGAAATAAACCCACTTCCTTATGACCTGGTAATCGCGGATGAAGTGTCTATGCTCGAAATAACGATGGCAAGAAATTTATTATCTGCAATTGATACGGAAAGAGGCGCCAAGATAATTTTGATTGGAGACCATTTTCAACTTCCGGCCATCGGCCCGGGAAATGTGCTTAAAGATCTTATCGAAAGTAGAATGGTTCAGTCTGTGAGATTAGATGTGGTTAAGCGACAGCAAGAAGATTCAGGGATAGTGAAAAATGCAAACCGCATACTTACGGGAAAACCCATATCTACCGATAATCGAAATAAAGATTTTTTCCTGGTAAGAGAAAATAATGTGCAAAAAATAGCTGATAAAATCGTGCAATCCGTAGCCAACTTGCTAAGTAAAGACAAATATTCGTATAGTATAGACGATATACAAGTTATCAGCCCCCAAAAAGCGCATGAAATAGGAGTAGAGATGTTAAATAATCGCCTCCAAAATCTAGTCAATCCTCCGTCTGAAAACAAAAAATCTATTACGCGGGGAAGCGTAACTTATAGAGTGGGGGATAGGGTTATTCATACCAACACCAATGATTACAAAAAAATACACTATGAAAAAGTTGGAGATGATTACGTAGAAATTGAAAAAGGTGTGCCTTATAACCTGAGAAAACACATCGGCGTTGCGAATGGAGAAATAGGGAGGGTAGTTGATATAAGAGATTTCGAGAATGAAGAAACAGGGGAGATAGAAAAAAAAGTAATTGTGCAATTTGATTCTTTTTATGCTATGTATGACAAAAGCGAGTTAAAGGACTTAGAGTTAGCATACGTTTTAACAGTACATCGGGCGCAGGGTTCCCAGTATAAGGTTGTGATTATGCCGGTACATTTAATTAACAAACACATGTTAAATCGCAGCTTGGGCTATACAGCTATAACTCGTGCAAAGGAAATTGCATGTTTAATTGGACAGCCTCAAGCGGTTAAACTGATGACCGAAAAAGTTGTAGTGAATAAAAGAAACACTTTATTAAAGGATTTCTTAAAAATCCCTGATATTGAAGGTTTTTTTAATGCATGTTAAAATAAATGTATGTATTGGGCTGAATATTGATAAATCATTATTTTATAAAGAATATAGGTGATGCATGGTGAAGGTCTTGGATTTGATAAAAATAAGGAGTGAGAAACTTATGAGCAAAGGTGAAGTCTTATATAATCTAAATAACTTACAGATTGGCGAAAAAATAAAAGTGTATTCAAGCGGAACAGATATGTACGGTAACGAATCAGTTGATATATATGTTATTGAACGAATGCCTGATGGTTTATATGCAAGCTATCGCAAAAAGAAAGGTTTCGATGAAGAAACAGAGATCAGTTTCAGCAGCAAAATCAAAACAATTGGCACTGCAACGGAACCTGCAAAAACTATGGGACTGACAAAAGCAGAACAGGAAGCAATACAAGCTGCTGCTCTGGAAGAAAGGTTAATAAGAAGAAACTACTCATTAATTGGTGAATTGGAAGATGGCTTAAGGTTTGAATATCCCAATATCATCTATGTGGAAAAAATTAACACTTAACATAAGGAGATATTAAAATGGGTGAATTAGAAATGCAAATCAGACAATTATCTCAAGTTTTAGGCCATTTATATGAAAAACACGGATTAACGCCAGAAGTAATTGATTTGAGTCAAAAAATAGATGAGCTAGTAGTTGATGATTTAAAGGAAAAGTTAGAAGGGAGAAGTAAAGAATGACTTATATTGAAAAGTATTTTCAAAAACTTATTGATAAAATAAACGGAAAAATAGTGGATATAATATCCCTGATACTCTACTCAATAATTGCAGTTTTTGCGGTACATGTGGTATGGAATATATTACAGCTTGTCAGAAACCCTATTTTAAAGACGCAGTATAGCCCCACCTTTTTTGCCTTGCTTATTGTGCTTCCGATACTTACATTTTACTTAACGTTAGCAGGGGATTATTTTAAAAAACCTTTTAGGCGTATTCAGCAGTTTATTTTTTGTATTACAACAACTGCTATTTTTGCTTTAGGCTACTTGGTGCAAATGGCCAATATTGGTTTTGTAAGATTTTTATTTGAAATAGATAATATTGATATATTACCTGCGAACTTATTGGAAGGTAACATCCGCCTGGTAAGTTTATTTCTTCCTCTAATTCCGATACTGCCTATTTTTTTTCTAACTTTAAAGCTGGTTTTTGATAAGAAAATTAGAAAAGATTTAATTGAGTTTGAGTTAGACTTTCTTCTCCCGACAGTCCACGAAATGGACGACACTACAATTGATTTAAAAATTTGCGAGGATGTGGAAACCGGAAAGCCTTGTATTGTTCCAGAAAAACAATTGTATGGACATATCTGGCTGCAAGGGGGCACAGGGTCAGGTAAAACTGCAACTGTAATCAGGCCGTTACTGGATCAGTTGTTTCATAAAAAAGCCTACTTGAAGGAATGCCAGAAAAAGTTGGCTTACGAAGCTCTTAAAGAAGGAATTGCAGAATTAACCAAACCTGTATCAAATGAATGGTTTAATGAAAATTTCTCAATGAAGCTGATTAAGCCAAAGCAGGGTAGGGAAGAAGAATTTAAGGCAAAATTTAAGAAATTTATTAGAGGTATCAGAGATACAGGGGAAATTATATTTAAAGATTTGGGGGTAACGGTCATTGCACCTGACGGCGGACTTCCCCAAGATACAGTTAAGATTGCCGAGAGCAGAGGAATTAAAGTTTATAAAATTGACCCCAAAGCAGAAGAAATTGCTAAAGGAAATATAGCTAAATTCAACCCGCTGAAGGGCGATGTTTCTCCTGAAAAACTAGGGGATATCATAAGTAGTATTCTGGTAAGAATGGAGCAGAGCGACGGAAAGGAAGGTAAATCATACTTTACCAATGCCAGCGTTCGTGCCGTAAGAAATGTAGTTATTTTATTAAAAGTAATGTACCCGAGACTATATGGGTGTGAGCCGGTTTTAACGGATGTACTAAACATACTTAACAGGTTTGATGCGGCTTGCGAACTGGTTGAACGGATGAAAGAAGATGAAGAGCTAAGAAATAGGTGGAAGAGCGTAATAGACTATTTCGAGACAAGTTTCTATCCACCGGAAACGGACAGCAACGGCAGGGTAATACCGGGAGGCACAATAGGCTCGCTAAGAAAGAAAACAGAAGAAGCTATCAGCGGTATTATCAACCAGCTTGACAACTTTCTTGGGCGTGAAGAAGTGCGATATATTTTGTGTGACAGAGAAGAAAGCTTGGACTTAAAAGAAGTATTGGAGAATGGTGATTGTATTGCTATAGCGACCAGGCAGAATGATTTGGGGGAAAGACTCGGAAAAGCATTTGCACTATTTTTTATTTTAAGTTTACAAAATGAAGTTTTATCACGGTACTCAGAAGACGAGAACCCAGAGATACCTCACTTTTTGATTATTGACGAGTTTCCGTTCTACGTTAACGACAGAACGAAAGTATTCTTTACATTTGCAAGAAAGTACAGGTGTTCAGTAACAATTGCTATTCAAAACATGGGACAACTCAAAGAGATTAGCGATGCTTTTGGCGAAACTATTTTTACTAATACAGATACAAAGATACTTTTACCAAAGAGTAACGTAGAAGACCGTAAGTATTGGGCTGAATTTTTTGGTACTGAAGAACGATTTGAAATGCAAACTGGCGTCACGTCTTCTACTATGTTTTCTCCAAACCCCAAATATACAGAACAGAGGAAGGGGGCTATTACCAATAAACAAAGAATTACCGAACAAGAAATTAACAATTTACATTTTAAGGAAGCTTTTTATTCGTACACTAACGCAAAAGGTAGGCAGAAAATTGGTAAAGGCAATACTGATTTTCTTGATGAACAAAAGTTACCTCCGATTAAGCGTAAGTTTTTTGATTTTGAAGCATTTAATCCCCCGGAAATTACTAATACAGCAGAACAAAAAGCTGGTAACTCAGTAAATATATTTGATATGCTAGATAATGCTGCGAGCAACCAGGAACAGTCAAAAACAAACGCTAAAATCAAAGAATTAGAGGAAAGAACAGTCAGCAGCTCCGTGAACTCCCAAAATAACTTAAATGATACACTGTTTAAAAGAGAAACAGCTATTAAAATCGAAGGCACAGCGGATATGCTAAACGAACCTCCCAAAAATATTGATATTGATGCCGTTGATTTTGACGGAGAAGTACAAACACAGGAAGGAGATAAACAAACAAGCAGTAAAACAAAAATCATAGAGCTTGATAATCAAGACGGAGAAGAATATATAATTGAAGGAGGTTTTTTAGGTGAAAACTAAGATTTTAAATTTACTCAATCTGTCTAATTAGTATATCTGTTGAAACTATTATTGTACTGGGGCTATTTAACATTTAAAGAAAATATAAGTATTTAATATTAGTGTTATAACAAAAAAACAAAGCTATACAGAGTAATATTTGTTTAAATATATGTATTGTGATATAATGAAACTGGTTATAATAACAAATAAGCACTGACTTTAAAGAGGTGAAGAAATGATGAAAGAATGCACCAAATGTGGCGGCCAAATGATAGACCTGCTAATAGACTATGAACGTAACATCATGGGTCAAAAAATAACTATACCGAATGTGGAAGGGTATAGATGTGAAAAGTGTGGTTATGAGGAAATTGCTCCTTGGGTTGAAAAGCGGTTGGCAGTAAAAGTCCTTAAAAAACAATTGGAAATTCAAAAGGATATGCCTGCAGAGCCCATTACAATTAACAAACTAAAAACAGTCAGGAAGAAGAAAGAAATACCGCAGAAACTGATAGGAGAAGCTATAGGTTTTACAGAACAGCGGTTTGGAGCAGTCGAAAGGAACGAAAATACACCAACCGTGCACCTTGCTAATCAGATAGCAAGTGTGATGAATGTTAATGTTAGTGATATTTATGAAACACTATACATTCCAAGAGATTTTTTTCTTGAATTGCTAAATATGGATTCCAACTTTGAAATTATTGAGGGTTTACCAGAATTGAGAGAAGAGTTTCAGAAATGGGATGATAGACACAATGTTATAAAGAATGAGATGCGTAAAATCCGGAGTAAGGCTAGAAAAATAGCGAGAGAAACAGGGAAGAAAGTTAAAGACCCCATGACTTTATTGCCCGAAGAAACAAGGAAGGAATTTGAACAATTAATTGAAGAAAATAAGATGGTATTAGAGCAAAAGGAAAAACTTAGAAAGAAAATGAAGCCTCTTAAAAAGAGATCAATATTGAAGCAGGACCGTATTATAGATGCAGACACTTGGGAACGGATTAAAGAGAAATTCCCGGATAGAATAACTCTTTACTAAACGCTGACAATAAAGTCAGCTTTTTTTGTAAATCCAAAAAGGAGGTTTAAAGGTGCAAAATAAAGAAAAACCAGCTGCAAATACAGTAGGAATGAATGAAAAAGACTTAGGAATAACCGGGAAAATAAAAAAGCTAAATAACACTCCCCAAAATACATTATTAACTGAATTGCATGCACTAATTGGCAGCATGGTGTATAAAGAGATTGAGGTAGAAGAATATACATTTACTGATGATAAAGATTTCGTAGATAAACAACACCTAGTATTTGGAAATCATTATATCGCAGTGGATATTGCTTCTGAAAATGAAATACGAGTAGTAACAGAGGATCCGAAAGCATTTATAATTGACACAGAAAAAATCAGCGAGAAAATTTATTCGGTACTGTTTACATCTCATATCCCCAGGAAAATTTTCATAAATTCTAAAAAGCTTTATACATTTAAGCAGTTTAAAAAAGAGTCTGTATACGACCTGGGCCACATAATCCAAATGTTCTACGGATATAAAGATTTGAACTTAAAAGAAATTAACGAGCTATTTAAAAATAAGAGTACCGACGACTATAACCAGCTGCTGTATAATCTGTTTGAGATCAAAGATAAAATTAACACAATATTGGAGAAGCACCGTTCAATGAAGGTCTTAAATAAAGAAATGGAAATAATGGAAATTGTGGCTAAATGCGAAGCTAAAGGTTTACCATTCTCTGAAAAGGAATTTGAAAATTTCCTATCTTCTCTCGAAAGCAAAAGAGATAAACTGCTGGCTGATTTTCAAGAAAGGTTTGGGGAGATATTTAGGAATAAAGAAGAATTGGTTCAAATACTTACTCGAAACAATTTACCTGCTTCTGCAAACCAGGAGTTTTTAGAAAAGGAAAACGAAATGGGAATTTTGGGTTTAGTTATAGCTGATAAATTACTGGATAAATACAAAAAAACCAAATTAAACTTTAATGCAGGAAGATTATATCTAAGTTATAACCCATATAACCGGTTTGGTAACATTGAAGCTGACTTTTCGGTAGATAATTACTACATAATAAGCCAGGATAAACAGCTTGTAAGCGGCAGTTATCAAGATTTTTATCTGAGGATATTAGCGCATCTCAGCAAGATAGATTATTTAATTAAGGGCGTAAATGAAGGTAATTTAGAAAGCGTGTTGGCCGAAAGGATTTTTGGCAAAAACAATAATTACACGCAGTTTAACAGCATGATACTTTTGGACGGTTTTATACAAGGCAAGTTTACTCCGGAGGATATGGCAGATTTTTATTGGGACCACTATGATACCTATATTAGCGATGAGAGTGCTGCTATGTTAATGCAGAAGTTTGCAGAGAAATGCGGGGAAGTCTTAGATTGGATTGAAGAATACGAAGATATGCCAAGTAAAGATAAAAGATATTCCGTAGCGGAAACTACATCAGTTTATAAGCGTATCAAGTTAACGGAAGCGGATATATTTAAAAATGCGGTTGCTTTGGTGTATAGAAATATAGTGGATTTTAATAAGAGAAATAATGAGAAAATCTATATCGTTGGTTTATTTGATAATAAAATAATACTGGAATCTGATGAGAATGCTGTTAACATTGCAATAGACACATTAAATCGAAACCTCGAGAGAGCTTTCAACAGATACATTCCTAACGTAAAAGCAGTATGTAATATCAATGCCGGTAATAAACTAAAATTTTCATAAACAGCAGACCCTTTGCTAGCATTCAAACAGATGCAAGCAAAGGGTCTTTTGCTACTTCAATATAATAATGCTCTACTTTTTCCTGGTTTAAAATTTTCTTGAGCGTTTCTTTATCAACTGACTTAGTCATGTTATATGAAAAGGTAGCCCTCAAATGCCTGGGAGAATAACCTTTATTTAAGTCCAACTCCAAGACAACTTTCTTAAAGTTTTGTTGGAAGGCACGGATAGAATAAGGTTGTCCAGAATTTGAAAGAAACAACGCTCCGCTATGCTCATACGCAGCTAGAAAAGCCCTCCATTCCATATATGCAGTCAAATCTTTTTTTAAGCTTTTCGGAATGGCAAAAGTGTAAGACTTTTCTTTTCCGTTCTTACCCCTTCTTCTAACAAAAAATACGTTACTATCCAGATCGACATGTTCTACTTTTAACTGAAAAACCTCTGAAATAAGCAAGCCGGTAAGCACTAAAAACTTAATAATACAAACATCCCTAATACCATTATCTTTTTTATAAAACTCATTAATAATCTTTTTTAAATCTTCGACAGGAATATGCCTC
Source organism: Thermosipho sp. (in: thermotogales) (assembly GCA_017656345.1). Classification (GTDB taxonomy): domain Bacteria; phylum Thermotogota; class Thermotogae; order Thermotogales; family Fervidobacteriaceae; genus Thermosipho_A. The sequence continues at coordinate 54,771 of JACDNZ010000005.1, forward strand.
GGGCGTAATTCCTTTTCTTGTTTTAAGTACGACACCTTCCATGCCGGGTTATGTTTTAATTCCCCTTTATGCAGCGTTAAATAATCCAACAATCTCCGGATAGCTTTTAACTTTTTATTAACTGTTTTGTTTTTATTTTCCAGTTTGGTAGTACAAAAATCAATGTATTGCTTAATATGCTCCTCATTTATTTGCTTTACGTGTTCTAACTTTGGATATTCTTTGCTTAAAAATCTATCAAACCTATATAGTTCATATATTGTCTCACGCAAGGTGCCTGGTTTATATTTGCCTTTTGAGAGCATATGTTGTTCAAATGCAGGGATATACTTGGCCAAAATAAAACCAGTGCCAGAAAAGTTCTGTTCAATTATTTCGAGGCTTTCAAATATTCCGCTCATACTTATCACCAACTATTATGTTGGTTTAAGGATGGGTTAGAAATGACATGAACTTTATAGCCTTCTTTTTTTAAAACATCTTTGAGTATAAACAAGTGGCAATATGAACCTAGTTTGCAATTATCAAACAAAACGATTCGTTTTCCTTTGGCAATGTTGTATTCTAACTCGTCTAGGCCCCTTCTAAAATCCCGTCTATTTTTAATTTCTTCTAAATATTCATTTTTGAAAATATGATAATTTAGTTTAAATACTTTATCATCCAACCAGGCTTTTTTCTTGAGGAATAATTCAAAACTGGGAGCTAATTGGTCTGCGTAAATAGCATCTTCCGGAATATTTGGTGAATAAGTTGTGCAAAAGAGGTTTATATGGGCATCTGCTAAGTGATAATTTTCTATAGTGCCTATATAAATCTTGCCGCGCCTTCTTGCTAATTTAACCACTTGTCCCATTTTATCCCTCCTTCTTCTTCTGTACCATTCCATACTTCTTCTTCTATACCATTCCATAGTTAGTTTAACATTATTTGGTTATATATATCAATATTATCACAATAGAAAGAATTGGATTTTTTCGTGTACAAACAATTATTTTAATAATACATATACCGTTGACACAATAAAAGTATTGTTTTATAATAGGCTTGAAAAGGCATATTTGTATGAAAATATTTATACAAATATGTAACCCCTAAAGCCCAGAAACCCCGTTATTACAGGCAACATAGCAAATAATGGTATACATAAATAAGATTATGAAAAAAATAGCAGGAATCTAGGGCGTTAGGGAAGAATTAACTAAACAATCATAAAGAGGAGAGTGATTAAAGCATGTTTTATGTTGGCGTTGACGGAGGAAACTCGACAATTAAAGTTGTAGTAAACGGGGACAAAATTTTACCTGCGTTCCCAAGTATCGCTGCTAAAGGTGAAAGCATTAACTATAATATGGTTGTTGGGAAACGTACTGAGCTGCAGAACAAGTACGGCCATGATAAGCTCGACGTAACTGTTACAACTCATCGGGATAAAACCAATAGTTCTGAAAGAAGATTTTTCTTTGGAGACCTGGCCGCTGAATATAACTACGAGACAAGAAACGGCACAAAGAAGAGTACCGACAAAGACCTTCTTAACTGGATGTTAACTGCTATTGCTTATTCAATTTTTGAATATCGCAAAGCTAAAGGTGAGCAAGTTCCTAAAAAAGCAAAGGCAGAAGTTGCTGTTGGTACCGGTTTGCCGTACTGGGAAGCACAAGACAATCAAAATAGATTAGCTTTTGAAGAAAGCTTGATAGGAAATCATCTGGTTAAATTTAACGACCCTTGGTTTGGTGGCCTGGAAATGGAATTAAATATTACTGACGCTAGATGCTTTATGGAAGGAGAAAGTGCTCTGTATACTGTACTATATGATGAAAAATACGGGTTTCAAGACAGCGATCCGATGGACTTGATTGGCCATTTGATAACTATAGTTGAAATGGGTGGGGGGTCTACCGAAATTGTTACATACGCTTTCGGAGAAGCCCCAACATTAGATATATATAACAACGACAACATTCAAGTAACTTTAGATTTCCGGCCCCAATTTACAGGGGGTATTAAGAAGGGAATCGGAAATGTGATGACACAAACTATAGCCGATTTAAAAAAATACGAGGAAAAATTAAAGGACAGGGATTTAAGAAAACGCGATATTGAAAAGGCAATCGCCAGGAACTTTACCATTTTACCGGAAAAAATTAAAATTGATAAGTATTTCAACGAAAATGTCAATGATTATATAGATCAGACGGTGGCTAAAATCAATCAGTTGCTTGAAACACAAAAGTCGCGGCTAAAAAAGATTTACCTTGCCGGCGGCGGAAGTAAGGTAGATGTAGTAGTTGAAAAACTCAAAGAAGCTTTAGGTTCACTGGGGTTTGACACGGATAAGGTCGTTTGCCTGAGCGACGGTGTTTATGCAAATGCCCTGGGTTATTATGAAAACTTATTAGATGCGCTAGGAGTAGAGGATCCAGAAGAGGAGCGGGAGTAAACATGCCCAAGGTTCGGACTAAGCCTTATAATCCGGGTGACAGGTTTACTGTTAAAATACCGAAAGACGTGGATCCTATACTTCTAAAATGGCTTAATAATCAAAAGTTTCTATCGCCAACAGTAATTCAAGTTCTCGAAGCTTATGCACGAAAGACAATGCAATACTTAGAAGAAGCAAGTAGCTCCGAAACAGCTGCCAAGTAGACTCGGTTTTGCGATGCTTAAATGAATGGGAACTGGAAATGCTCATTTTCCAGGGTTGACTACTAATTTGTTGAAGGAGAGTGTTCTCATGGAAAAGGAACACTCTCCTAAGTTGCCAATAGAGCACTTGAGGGTTTGGCGGAAAGGCTGTGGTATTATGCGAAAAAAAAAGAAAAAAGTTGATAGGCGACAAAGATATAATATATACATAGGAGATTATGTAACTGATGAGGTGTTGGAGTGGTTAAACAAGCAAAACAATATGACCCGAGCTATCTTTGAAGCATTGGATGAATATTTAAAGCTAGTGAAAAAACAAGAAACACTGGACAAAATAGAGCGTTTACTTTTAGCAAAAATACAACAGGATGAGGCCGCTGCCGCAGAAACAAAAGATGTAGAACCGAAAATAAAAACTGAAGATATTGAGAAAGAAGTTAAAAGTACTCCAGAAGAAACCAACACCATAAGTCAAGAAACTGTTATAAGTACCCCTTTATCCAATAAAGAAAAACGCAAAAAAATCCGGAAGCAATTTGTAGTTAATTCGTCTAACAATAGCCGACGCAACCGGAGACCAGATATTAGTGGGGAAGGAGCAAAAATTTTAGTTAATGAAAGTTTATAAGCCTAAAGACAGTGGAATATACAGGTAAAATTAACTGCATATTTTTTTTTATATTATTGAATAAATATAAGTGTTGTGTTAGAATTAAATAAAAGATTTGCAACTAAAGGAGTTGTTGTATATAGCGGTTATTTAGGCGGTGATGCTAATGTCATTTATTTTAAATACATTTGGTTTATTTATACTGTTGGGTGTAGCTTTGTTTGTGATAGTAGCGTTGAGACCCGTAGCTATAATCGCATACTCTCTACTGAAGTTGATTATTAATATCCCTATTACAATCTACAAAAGCGTAAAGTACAGAAAAGAAGAAAAGCGGCGAAAGATATTTAGGTCAAGAGTAAAGGCTGTTAATGAAAATAAGGAAGCTATAGAACAAGCAGAAGGGACTATAAAGGAATACTCAAAAGAGGATAGCAAAAAATTTGGGATGCAATTTAACGGCAAATTTAAGCGGCCCATTAATTTGAGACCAACCGGTTACTCGCAGATGCTTAATGAAGCACAAAAAGCAGGGAACAAGGTCTACTCGGAAGCCATGAAAAATTGGGTGCCGCTGAAGTATCTGTATACTGAAAATGAACTAAAGAATAAAACTATTAGAGTTTTCGTTGATACATTAAACGGAAAAAAAGCTAAGTTAATAGATGATACCGCTGTTTTTGAATTAGAACTAGACGGCGTTTATGGTATCGCAGGGGAGTTTGTAATGATTAATCTCGATAAGGAAGGTGATAAGTTTAAGATTAATTACATTTTACCAGACAATTAAAAAGAAAGGGGAGGATGTATGAAAGTTAAATTTTTCACCGTACTTATACTACTCACATTTGCTGTATACCTGGCAGGAGGGCTTGTTTTTATTGATGACGCTTATGCAAATACCGACCCAACAGATTTAAGTAAACGTCTAGAAGAAATTAAACAAGCTGAAAATGATCCTAATACAAAAGACGTAATTGACCCTAATGCCAAAAAACGTATAAATAAGTTGTCCAGCGAAGTAATTTCTCTTGTTGGAACAATTGTAATGACAATTGTAGTTATATCCGGACTTTGGACAGCAGTAAAATTTGCTACTGCTGGAGATAATTCTCAAAAGAAAACCGTATTAAAAGCAGCGCTCATAATGCATATTCTTGGCATCCTATTTCTGGCAAACTATTTCGATTTCATAAACTTTTCTTTCAAGAGCTTAAGCGGGTTATTTTCCGGGGGAAATTAATAACTGCGATACCATAAGCAGAGGATATAGTCTTTGGGGGCTATATCCTTTTATTTCACCAAAATGATGACTATATAATTAAGAATTAATTTTTATATACAGGTGGTGAGTAAAAGATGGGTCATCCAATACCCAAAGAATTACGAGGAGAGGAAAGATATTTTAGTATCCCGGTGCTGAATATTCATTTCAACAAAAAAGGAGTTATTTACAACGGGATTGCAACTGGAATAGCAGCTCTGATAGGAAAGGTAACAAATACTTGGGTGTTTGGCACTTTGTTGGTTATATTGAATCTCATTGCATACCCGCTGGCTCATGTAAAATTACCGAGAAATAAATTTGACGGTGGAAATGTAGGGCTAGATATTTACCTTTATAGATGGGTTAAATACAACTTCTTCAATAAAAACCTTTATTTGCGAAGGGGTGGCAGGTAAATGGGCGCGTACATAGTCATCATCCAAAAAATCGTTGTCGCTATAGGTTTAATAGGCGTTGTGGGAGCTGTCATACTTCTGCTTGCTGATGGCCAAATAGAAAAGGTAAGAGGCGTATTTACAAAAGGCACCGGGAGAGCTATTAGTGACAACCGCGAGAAACACAAAGAAAAAAGTAAAAAGAATAAAAGCAAAGTCAACATTAAGCATATTCAAACGGACCTGCTGGATTTTGACGAAATAAAATCGTTTACTACAGATGATGGGTCAACTATTGGCTTAATTGTCCAAAACAACGGTAAAAGGTTTGTCGGGATACTCGAGGTCTTCGGTGTAAATTACAATATTCTAAGCATTGAGGAACGAGAAATCTTAGAGGAAGCTTTTACATCCATGTTAAATGGCTTGGATTATCCAATTCAAATATTTATTCAGAGCCGTAAACTGGACCTAGAGAGTTATCTTAAAAAGTACGATTCTCGTTTGGATGAGATCAAGGAAGTTATAAATAAAACCCAGCATAAATTGGAGTTTTTGAAAGAAAGCAACCAAACAGAAGAAGCTGCAAAAATGGAAAACAAACTACAAAGACTTACTAATCAGTTTAATTATGGTGTAAAAATCCGCAACTTTATAGCTCGTATTTCGGAACCCAAAAATATGCTCCAGCGTAAATACTATATCGTTATCAGTTACGAGCATGATAAATCCAAATTTAATGAAAAACTAACATTCGATGAAATTGCTGCGAATGCTTTCTATGACATTTCAAATAAAGCCAAGAGTTTAATTGCGGCACTAGAGAGAGCAAACCTAAGCGGAATTTTGTTATCACCGGTTGAAGTAGCCGAAGTGCTTTATATCAGTTACAACAAAGGCGATAGCGAACATTATAAACTGAAGAATGCTCTTAAAAGCAGGTTTAGCAGTTACTTTGTAACCGGCCAGCCAGTTGAACTAAAGGCTTTGCGCCGACAAAAAGAGGAACTGCAAAAATCCTTGAAGGAAGGTGCGTAAGATGATTTTTAAACGCAAGCGGAAAGAAAAACAAACACCAGCAAAACAAGAAACAAATAAAAAACTTGAGTTTAAAGATCGAGAACCAAGTATTTTTGAGCGGCATAAAAAGAACTTAAAGGATTTAATAGCACCTGAAGATATTGATTTTGCACAATCACCCAAATATGCAACCATGGGTGATAAGTATTTGATGAAAAATATGTATATTGGTCTTTTACCAAATGAAGTTAATTTTGCTACGTTTTTACACGACTTATATAACTACGGCAATATAGACACTTCTGTATTTATTAATCCAATTGATTCCGAAACGGCTAAAGCAGAATTATCAAAATTACGTACCAACCTGGAAATGGAATATCTTGACTCAGAAGGGTCCACCAACAGAGCAGATGATATGGCAGCTAAAGTTGCTGAGGCTCGGCGTTTAAGGAATGAGGTTAGGGATGGAATTAATAAAATATTTGAAGTTTGTATTTTTTCAACTCTATTTGAGACAAGCCTTAGAGAACTTAATAATAGAGCAGACAGCCTCAAAGCCATACTTGGTCAAAGCGATATTGGCTTGAAGTGTGCCACTTTAACACAGGAAGAAGTGTTTAAAACCAACAAACCGTTCAATAAGATTTATTTAGACCTTACTAGCCCGGAGACACACATTTTTGACAAACGTTCTGCGGCAGCGGTATTTCCATTTACCCAGAATAATATCAATCACCCGGGTGGCGTTTTATTTGGGTTTAATATGGATAATGGTTTGCCTATTTTTTACAACAACTTTGACGATTCTTTAGCTTCATATAACATAGTATGCTTTGCGAGGACCGGAAGCGGTAAGTCAACTACACTAAAAATGCTGGCTGCAAGAAGCTCCACGCTTGATTCCATTCAAAACATTGCAATTGACATTGAACCCGAGTACATAGAACTTGCAGAAACTTTAGGTGGCATAAATATCTATATTGAACCTGAATCTGACACAATAATCAACCCATTTGACATAACACTGGATATTGTAACCAGCAAAAAAACTGGTAAGCAGCACGACAAAATACTGATTCAAGAAAAAATTAACAGTGTAACATCCATTCTTATGAGCATGGCACAGGGGAATACAGGGCAGAACCCCTATTTTGACGACATCTTACGCATGATTATAAAGGACTGTGTTAAAAAAGAGTACCAGCGGTTGGGGATTACGGAAGATCCAGATAGCCTTTACACATATGAAGAACAAAAAATCGTTGATGGCAAGTTAGTTGGTGGAAAAGTAAAGAAAGAAATGCCAACGCTGTCTACGTGGTATCAACAATTAGAAAAAGAAGCTGAGAAAAACCAAAATGAAACTTATCAGCCGTATTATGACTACTTAATCAAAGTTATGGCTGATTACACCAAATACAAGGATGGCAGTTTCACCTGTTTTGATGGACAATCGACAGTAGAGCTTAATTATGATATTCCTTTTATCAACTTCGTTGTATCTTCGTTGAATGAAAAAAACGAGTTGCCCATAGCTCAACACATTATCGGTGACTATATCTGGGAAAAGCTTGTTAAAAGAAATGTTGGTACAGGCCATAAGATTAGGGTAATAATTGACGAGGCATGGAGGATGGTTAAGTATCCGGAGGCCCTGGATTTCCTTGTTACCGGTTTTCGCAGAGCACGTAAAAAGAATACTAGTTTTTGCATCATAAGCCAACAATTCGATGAATTTTACGGAGAAGAAACTAAGTCTATCATTAAAAATGCCGAAACTAAACTTTTCCTCAAGCCGGACGAGTCAAGTGTTAAGCATATCAAAGAAGTGTTCGATTTAACCGAAGGTGAAACTCACTTTCTAAGAAATTGCAAAATTGGCGAGTGTTTAATGAAAGTTGGTAATACAAGTGTGAAGGCACGTATTGAAATTCCTGATTTTGAAATCGGGTTTATCGAAACTAATCAAAATAAACTGGCAAACAGCCGGGAAACTGCTTAAATCCAGAAAAAGGGGGCAAGACAGTGAAAAACAGGAAAGCATCTGGATGGCACAAATGGCTGTTAGTCGCTATTATGGCCCTAATGGCTACTAGCCAGGCAGCTATTCCTGCATTAGCAGCGAATTATGACATTGGCGATCCTCAAAGTCAAATAGATAGCATAAACGGAACGCAAAGCAACATAGACATACCCTACACAGGAGATTTTGAAAATGAAGTCAGACGTTACGGAACCGGCGAAGAATCTACTGAAAGAATTGAAGATGATGAGCCAACATATGCAGAAAAAGTTATATCCCTGATTATTTACGGCATTGCCAGGGGTATAGATAAAGGCATTTTAAATGAAAGTGCAAACAACGCTGTAACTATTGATAGGTTGGTATTTAATAAAGGTCAAAAAGAAACCATGGGATTGACATTATTAGGAGGAGTTTCTGATAATACAGAATTTGACCCCAGTCGATTTTTTTACCAGTTTTATTTGGCCATGCAGTATATCGCAGTAGGTTTGTTTTTGCCCATCGGGTTGTGGATTGGATTGTACTTTATTAGAGCCGGTGAAAATGCGCAAAAGAAAGCCGAGCTTAAAGATAAACTAATTAAACTTGTAACTACTGTTGTATTACTAACGTCTGCACCGGAGATTTTAGAGTTAATGTTTAAGTTTAATGGTGCCTTTGTAAATGTTTTTGAAGCACTGGCCAAATCTTTTTTGGGCGGTTCAGAAACAGCTGCATCTGTTATGGAACTGTTTAGAAACAGAGCGGCTGAAACAAAGGCATTTATTCATTCTGCTGCCTATCTAATGGCTGTGGGTTTAAATTTTTGGCTTCTAATTGTTTATTTTATTCGTGACATTACAATTTCTTTTCTGTTCGTGCTGTTTCCGATTATTGCGATTTGGTATCCGTTAAAAAAAGGTATGGTTGTTGCCTGGTTCAGAGAGATGTTTTCCAATATTTTTACTCAATCCATCCACGCAGTTGCATTGACAGGTGCTTTAGTATTAGCGGCCTCCGTTCCTGCCACTGCAAGCTTTTGGCAACAGCTATATGGACTTACAGGAATGATGATGATAATACCCTTCACAGCTGTAGTAAAAAGATTTTTGGGTATTGAAGGCAGTGTGGGAGCTGCCGCTTCCCTGGCAGGGTTAGGCTCGTTATTTACTCTGTATCACTTAGGGCGAGGTATTGTAGGTGTAACATCACATGGAGCCAGAGAAATAGGCGGTGGTGTTGCTGACCTGCTGAGGGCTGAGACCGAGAGTGCCCTGGCGGCAAAAGGTAAAAAAACGGCCGGATTGGAAAGACAATTAAACCCTGTAAACCAGGCAGAAACACTTGGAAGCCTGGAAGAACAAAAACGAGCAGCAAGAAAAAGGATACTTCGAGGTGCCGGTTCTTTAATTGGTGGGGGAGCAGGCGCAGGTGTAACCGCGTTGGCTACGGCACCATTCGGGCTTAGAACATCCATGATGGCCGGCGCTATGGGCGGTCTTGTAGGAACAAAATTAGGTGAAAGCGTTTTTAATAGTTTAGATACAGCGGGGAACATTGCCGCGGATACAATAGAATATGCGCGAGAAACGGAATTATTTGGACGAGCAGCAGAAGCGTTTGGGATTAAAACAAACCGCGAGGGGAAAGAGCTATCCAGACAGGAAAGACTTAATAACTACTTAGGTTTAACGGCTACCAAACTTCAGGGAGAAGCCAGGGAACAGGAAATAAAAGCTCGAAAAGCCCAAAAACTTCTAGGTGCCTTGGGTTTAAAAAGTTTGGGTGATTACAGTTATGCTAAACTAACACCGGCACAGGCTAAATTGTCGGCCAGCCAATTAAAGGAACTTGGTAATGCTAAGTTTTTTGCCAATAAAGATATGTCTTTTATCTACACAGAAGATGGGCAAGGCAACAGAAATATTATCTGGTCTGGCGAGGGGTATAAAGAATTAGGTGACAGTCAAATTCTTCAAGAAATTTCTTTTGGTGACGGTGAGCCTGAGTTGTCTTCAGTCCAGTTAGAACGCTTTAGCGAGCAAGCCGAACAAAAGGTAAGTTCATTGAAAGGCAAACCCATATACAAGCAAGCGTTACATCAGGAATTTAACAGGTTAAAACAAGAACATATTCAGCGGATACAAAATCTACGAGAACAAACTGGCTTACCAATAATCAGTGCATCTACTCCGTTGGAGTTTGTAGCTGACCAAGAAATGTACGGTGTTATAGAACAGATGAAACAAGTGGAAATTCAAGGCCTTGCTCAAATCGAGCCACCAGTATCATACATGAAAAATATATCAGGCAATGGCTTTGCACTAAAGGGCAGGTATGCAACAGTATACATGGTAGAAGATGGTGATCAGTTGAAAGTTGCAGGTATAGGAGAAGGCGATAGTAGTCTAGGTGAAAATAGTCAAGTAATTGTGGGTATGAAGTATAATCAAGGCAGGTTTTATCAAGGAGAAAATATTTACGCTACTGAAGGAATCAGGTTAACTCCAATTGATACCGGCAACGTGGCGCCGCTAGATAAAGAAATATTTGCTAATGTAAACCTTTCTGATGTACCCAAAGGCCACCAGGCACTAATCAAAAAAGATCCAGATGAAGAAGGTAAACTTGTTCTAATAGATGCTACTTCTTATGAAATTATAGGCCGATACGATATACCAGATGGTGCGGAAGTTGACGCAAATGCTACCTACCGAATAACAAATATCAATGGCCGGTGGGTGCAGGAAAAGACGCAAACAACGGCAAGGGATATTCACGTTATTGCTTCAGCGAGAATGAAGCAGATACAACAATATGAAGATGAACAGATAAGAAGGTTCCAGGCTGAGATGCTGGACCAGCGGCTGCGAGTAATGGAAATGCAATATGTGAAGGGAGAAGCAGACCTGCAAGTTGAGTTAGAATCGGCAATGTCCTGATGTTTTAAATATAAACGGATATCCCCTCTGAGGGGATATCCTTGCTCTTAAAAAGGGTGGTAGATTATGCTAGGGATACTGCTAGGCATAATAAACACGGGTTTAAAAGGATTAAAATTTACCGCAAATTTAGCACGACAAGTTAAGAATGCGGTAAAACAGGGCGTAAATATAAAAAACATATTATCCGATCCCAGGTTCGCTATAGCAAAATTAATATCCATGCTGCTGAATTTTTTAAAATGGTTGGTGCTAGACTCTGTAATCTTTATTCTAATACTGGTAATTTGCCTGACAATTGTCGTAACGGGAGCGTCTATATTATTTCAAGCATTTATGCACTTTAAGGGAGAAAACAATGTTGCCAATTTAAGTACAGAAATGTCCCAGTGGGCAGAAAGTTTGAGCAATAAAGAAGTTCAGGAGATTATGCGTAATGGCAGTTCCATTCACCCCAAAAACATACCGGATTATATCGAAGCTGAAAGGAAAAGCCTGCCTGGTACAATTACTCTTGATATGAAGGTAGACACTTATATTTGGGAGAGAACAAAAGGTGAAAACTTTTCAAGTTCAACAGAACCTTATGATTTAAACCTCAACAAAACTGCCTATCCGTACCGCCTGTGGTGGCAATTAATTGCAGGCATGGATATAGTTGCAGGAAATTCTTTTGAACATAACGACAAAAATAAGAAGCTCATAGCAAGTGCGGAAAGCATACTAAGCCCTACATACGAATGGGGTTATGACAAATATACGAAAGATGTTAGCAATTACGAATTGGTGTTTAAAAAGAAATATAAAAACGGAAAATTGGTTTATGACCGGCTAGAAAATGTAAAAATTACTACCCGGCATTATCCGCTCCCGTACCTGGAAGCGGTTGAAACAGCTTTTAAAAATCATAAATTCAAGTATAAACTTGATACGGTAACAGAGGACACAGGTTTTAGCGATGCCATTGTGGTAGATGTTGAGACTTGGACAGATAAAGAGCTGATTAAGGTGGTTGAGCTACCAAATGGCATTAAAAAGCCAATATATGATGTCGATAGGTACAAAGTAATAACATACAAAAAAGTGCGTACTAAAGTAGTAGAAGATATGCTTGCTAATATTGAGCAGCAAGTGGACAGCAGACGACTAAATTTATTCCTCAAAGAAAATGGTATCAATCCGAATGATATGGTTTTGCTTTACGAGATTGTTTCGAGGATGCCGCAAACAGAGGACCTAACTGCAGAGTTAAGTGAAGTATTAGAAGCTCCGGGAGAAGGTTTTTTTAATACGGTTTATACCGATCTACAATTTAACCCTGATGTACCCATGATAGAGGGTGAATGGACAAGAGCACAACTAATTGAAGTGGCCAGCAGTTTATTAGGTTTACCTTATTTCTGGGGTGGTAAATATTACGGGTTAGGAGTTAACCCCGAGTGGGGAAAACTGCGGTTAATGACTGACAGCAGGAGTTGGGCTTATGGTAAAAAAATTCCCTACGGGATGGATTGCTCCGGTTTTGTTTCATGGGTATACAATCAGATGCTTATACCTCAAGGAAAATCGTTTGTAACAGGAACGGTTAATCAATGGGTTAACACCTATGCAATTTCTGAAGATGAGTTACGTCCCGGAGATTTAGGATTTTATCAAAGAGGCGGAGGTAAGCACGTGGGGATTTACATCGGCGAGATAGAAGGCGAAAAAGCATTTATTCATCTGGGAGGCAGAGAGTGGGCAGATGAAACCCACCCAGCGGGGAAATTGGTAATATCCCTGAATAATACTGATAAATTTTATAAGGGTAATGCGCCTACGAGATTCAAATACTTTCGCAGGGTTCCGGTAAAATTTAAGGGCGACTCATTTTAATAAGGTGGTGTAGGTAGTGAGTGGTAGAAAAAAAGCAGCAATAGCGATATTAATTTTATCTATAATATTTATCTTTTTAGGCCTGTCAACAGTAAAAGAAACAGAAAAAATTGTGCAAGAAATTGAATCGGAAAAAGAAGTTACACCGGAGAAGATTTTAGAAAAAATTGACAAGAACTATGAAACACCTTATCAAAAAAAATACTTGGGCCAAATTGAGGAATATAACATCGCCAATGAACAACTGCACAAATTCTTTCGCTTAATAAACGAAAAACGCTTCCAAGAAGCCTATAATATGCTGGATGAGGATTATAAAAAAGAATTTGGCATTTCACTGGAAGAGTTTAAAGCAAAATACGATTATGAAAAAGAAAAAATTTTTGTAGTTAATGAGTTCATCAACAGAGACAATAGGTATATCTTAAAAGCCAGAATATATAACTTTGTGCCGGCTGATCAGCCGGATGGAGAAGAAACCTATATAACAAGGGCCTTTACTATATTTGCCAAGAAAAGCGGGTATTCCCTTGCTGATATTGGGATTCTCAATATAAAACAATTGCGGGTAGTTAAAGAGCATAAAGATTTAGCGCTTTTAGTCGATAAAAGCTTTGCTTTGCCGGACGGTTCTATATGGATACTGGAAATTGAAAATAAAAGCAGCGAGTCAGTTTATATTCAAGATAATCTTTATGGTTTCTATGCAGTTAAAAACGGTAATAAGTATGGCCACTCTATGATAAATTCAATGCCTTATGAAATTGGTGCTAAAAGCCGGGTGAAGTTTATTGTTAAATTTCAGGTCACCCACCCAGATAGTCTAGGTGTCAACTTTACTAACGGCGAAAAAATAGAAATAAGAGTTATACAATAAACAAAATACATGTATTTTTGATATAAAAACTAAATTATAGTATAATAATAGTATAGATTGAAAAATGAGGGATAAAAGCATGGAAAGGAGTTTTAGGTGATGGTCAATGCCAAGAACACTGCGAGCGTTTCTATGATGACTAAACTTAACGGCAAGGAACTATGGGATTTTATCGAAAAGAAAGCCCAGAAAAAATATGGTAAGGATGAGTCGTGGAAATTGGTAGATGTTAATTTGTTAGATGATGAGATAGCAAAGGTCACGCTAATGAACGGCAAGGAAAAGTTAAAGGGTATGGTTGTATATCAAACGGTACTGTAAACTTAAGATGATAAAAAAGCTCAAGTAATCATAGAAACCCAGCGATTATGTTTGAATTTTGGTATAAAACCAACTATTTCAGCCGGAGACCAGGGGATGCTGAGCCGTTCAGCGGCAGCTGTTTTTCATAAAGCGTAAACTTGAGGAGGTAAGGAAATAAGCAAAGTGGACTCTGTAGATAAAAAATTTCTTGACATTGCATTTGACAAAGGGTTTTGGGCTGCATGTAAAGAGTTAAATATTCCGAAAGAAAAGTGGGATTATTTCAAGCAGTTAGTCAAGGACAATTCATGTATTATTTGTGGAATAAGAGTGGATTTAAAAGGCTTGTGTGAAGATTGCCAGATTGAGCAGACTGAATTTGCTAGGGAACAAGGGTTTATTGATATGTGAGAGGGTGATAGCTGGACCGGCGGGGAGCTCATCATCTTAAGTTAACAGTAAAGAGAAAGTGAGGTGTGGAAAACAGGAGGAACATGGGGAGTGAAATAGAACGTAAGTTTTTGGTAAAAGATATGCCGTTACAACTTATTGAGCAATGTGTGAGCAAGGTTCAAATAATTGACCAGTTTTATTTGGCGTATGGGCAAGAGGAAATCCGGATACGGCGGGTGGAAACCACATACAGTTGTGATGATAAAGAGAATATTGAATATTACATGACCCATAAGGCAGGCTTGGGGCTTAACCGAATGGAGAATGAGATAACGATAAAACCCCAGACGTTTAACCAATTAAAGCGGTTCGGGGGTAAGCCAGTCCGTAAAATACGAATGGTTTGCCCAGAGTTTAGTATTGATATATTCTTGACACCTTCGTTTTTGGTGGTAGCGGAAATAGAGTTTGATAACGATAAACAAGCAAAGGAATTTGAGCCGTGGGATTGGTTAGGGGAGGAAGTAACTGAAAAACCAGAATATAGCAGTCAGGGACAATGGCGTATAGTAAACAATATCCCATTGTAGGGTTCAACAGTTTTAAAGGAGTGATATATATGCCAGTAACCACAAGAGAAATTGTAGCTGTAATTGCAGTTGTTGCTGTTACGGCACTGGTTAAAGAATTTTTATTACCTAAATTAAAAAAGTCGAATAAAAAAAGCTCTAAACAAGTTATAAAACTGGCTAAAGAACAGGGAATCTCTTATGAAGAAGCAGCAGAGAAGCTAATAACTTCAAAGATCGCAGAGTTTTATAAAGTAAGCGAAACTGTCGCTACATTTAACTCCCAGGTAGTCAATCAAGGAGACAGAATTGCTTTCAACTGCGATGAACTGGGCTTCATAACCGGTGAATTTATCGGCTTAAAGAAATCAAAGGCGTTAGGATATACCAAACACTTTGTTATAAAAACAAGCAGCGGCAAGATAATTGCAGCTCCGGTAGAATTGATTGACGAAGATACTGTAACTGTTTATAGCCGTTAAAGGGGGAGTTACATTGGAAAAAAAACTCTTGCTCTGCACGGTCTTTTTTTTATTACTTTCGATACTACCAGCAGCCCAAGCATTTGCTCAAAATGAAGATGCCATACAGCAAAAACTAGAGGAACAGCACGAAATCATTTTAGAAAAATTTAAAAACGCCAAGCCATTTAGTGACACAGAAGATAAATTTAATTCTTTAATGCAAAACTTTAAAAAAACACAAGAAAGTTCCGATGTCACAACAAGCAAGGAGCAGGTAATACACAATTTAAAAGCAAAGATTTATGACTTATCTTTGTCTTCCAGAAAATATGTTGTACCAGCATATATGATTATAGTGGCGGTTAATACTATTTTACTTAGCACACTGGGTTCAAGAAGCCTGATTCAAAGAAGAAAATATATTTTATCGTTAATTTCTTTCACAATCTTATTTGTTGTCGTAATAAATTTACCTCTGATTATTCTGTATTTCCAGAGCAATCCCTCATCAGAATTGCTCGAGGCTGATAAAATGTATCAAGCTGCATTTGCTTTTGTTTACTCTTTAAAAAGAAACAGTATCGCAATATCTATTTTGGTTCTAGTTTATGGCCTGGTGTTACAATTACTGGGTAAAAATGATATTCCCAAAAAAATCCTCAGCCAATACTTGATTAAGATTGCAATAATCCTGTTTGTTGTACTACAGGCCCTTCCGATTATAGTGCATCTGATATTATAAAAGTCTTCCTACGGGCACAGGTGCTTTAGGCCAGGTATCAATAAGTTAAAGCAAGGCAGAGGGCAATATTGTTGCCTCCTGCCTTTGTTGCTTTATGACAACAAACAGTATAATGTGAGATGTTCTTTATTTTTTCTATTTACACAACATTTATGTTGTGTTAAAATGATATTAACGGTTGGATAATCAAGTAAAAGAACGAAGCACTAAAAAGAGGGGAAACAAGTTTATGAAACATATCCTGTTTGGGTTAAACCAAAGTGCGGATAAAAGAGTCGAGAACGAAATTTTAAAAGAATACAAAAAAAGCACTGGCGAAGAATTTTTATTTGATAGTGAATATTACCTGGAAGGGATAAGGGTAGCACTTGATAAGAAAAAATACGATGTTTTAATTCTTAGAGAAGACCTGGAAGGAAGTAAGCAGATCAGCATAAGCTACCTGGATGAGATAACAGATAAATTTCCCAATTTAAGAGTTATTCTTTTAGTTCAGAATGAAAATCAAAAAACGGATTACATAAAAAGATTGTTCAGCATTGGAATATATGATGTGCTGTTCGCCGAGGATGCCAGCTTAACAAACGTTGTAGAGCTTATCAAAAAAGGCAGGACCAAAATAGAAGCCAAAATCTACTATGACTTGTTAGATGCAGATGACGTGGAAGTGTATGACGATTCGGATGATGTAGAGGAAATTCCAGAAGAACAACTGGAAAGAATTTTGTCCCAATTAGCCAAAGCACCGAAAGAAGAACTACCAGCTTTGTTTAACGAGATAGCGGCAGAATACAACAGCAAGCAAACGATTTTTTTAATAAGTTTGCTCTCCGAAGAAGTGACAGAAGCACTTCTTGAAAGCGAAGATGAAAAATTTAAAAACTTTTATGCGCAGTGGGAAGCCCTTAACAGGAAGCAATACGAAAAGGAATTAGCCGAAAAAGAACGCCTGGAAAAAGAGAAGAAACAGGTTATTAATACGCCAAGACAGCAAGTAGTTTTCCCTGCTGATTACAGAAAAGTAATAGGTATTTTTAGCCCGTATTCCGCCGGAAAAACAACTATAGCTTGTGCAGTTGCTCAGGCACTTTCAAAACAAAAAATTAAAACGGTTTTAATTGACCTGGACTATACAAAAAATGATATGTACCACTATTTCAGAGTTGACCAGTCAGATGTTTTTAAAATCCAAAAATTATGCGAGCAAATGGATACTACAGGGCGACCGGAAGAAGACATATCCGAATATGCAATTAAAATTAACAGGTTCCTTTACATGTACTCTACTCACACCAGCGTTCCCTATGAATTAACCCCGCATGTAATAAGGGCTATTATCAAGCAAAACAGGAACGCAAACGTTATTATATTGGACTTTGCCAGAGACCTAAAAGAAGCTACTCTTAACCTGGCTTTAGAAGAATGTGATGAAAAACTGCTTGTGATTGAAAAAACATCATCTGTTTTAAACGGGATATCTTATAGATTACAAAACATAGAAAAACACAATTTAGAAGACTTAACGCTGGTAGTAAACAAAGAAGTAAAAGTTAAAAACCTATCTGACCAAAAGTTAACAAGTTACTTAAAAGAAATTAACTATCAGCAGTACGATATAGCCAATATCGACTTTAAACATGTTTGTTACATAAGAGAAAATTACCATGCAATAGTTAATAGCCTGGCTAGACAAGAACCAATTATTGGGGTAAATGCTGAGTTTGACCGAGATATACACGAATTAATATCAACTATATACCCCATTTCAACGCCAAAACACATCCAGGGCTCGTTTTTGAAAAAACTTAAGAGCTTAATATCCCCGAACTGATGGTGAAATCACTTACGCAACAGGCTCCAGCGAAGTTGCGTGAAGTGAATAATGCATAGCTAAACATATATTTTCCCCCGGGGGCAAGACCCCCTCTGGGTTACCAAAAAAGAAAAAAGAGAGGAGAAATGGATATGGTTGCTTTCCCGAAAATATCTTCAAGCAAAAACAAGAAAAGTTTCTTATTCTTTCTATTGTCTATTGTATGTGCGACTTTAGCGGCAGGGATTATATACGTCGCAGGGCAACAGGCAACGCCGAGTGTTCCGGTCCTGGTTGCCAAAACAGAAATCAACGCAGGGGATCCGTTGACTAAAGATATGTTTAAGCAGGTAAATATACCGCCGGCAAGCCTTCCGGATGGAACATTAACACCCAATGCTCCGCTGGATAACGCAGTAGCTCTTCATGGCATGGCCCCCGGCGATATATTAAGAGAACCAAATATTATGCGTCTTGATAACAAAGAAAGTTTACCGATTTTAAGTGCAAGGCTGCGTTCATTAGGAAAAAATGATTTGAGAGCGGTCCAAATACCCTCCGAATCAATTAGAGGAATGCTTGGGGGCATGAAAGCCGGTGATAGAGTAGACATCATTTCTGTTATAGAAAAAACTGACCCTGAAGATAAAACAAAAAAATATTTAGAATCAAAAACAATTATTGAAGCTGCGCCTGTAATCGGGGTACAGCCACCCGAAAGCCAAAGTGGAGGCGTATTAGTTGTAGCTCTCACAAAACAGCAGGTCGAGCTATTTGCTCTTTCAAAAGAGCAAGGCAAAATTTACGCATCGCTTGTACCATTTGGAATAAACGTGTCAGAAGAAAACGTGCAAAATACTCTAGACAATGCCTCATCAAATAACGAAACCAAATCTTAATCGGAACAACAGGAGGGAAAAACATGAAACAAGAAGGTGCTCCCATTAATGTCGTGCTTGCTAGTGTTGACAGCGATTTCATGATGGATATTACACAAGATTTACAAGCACATCCGCAAATCAAGGTCATCGGATTTGCCTCAAACGGTGAAGCCGCCATTGAGCGGGCAACAAAAATGGCGGCAGATGTGGTTCTCACTGAATATTCCTTAACGGATATAACAGGAACCGAAATAGCCAAGAGGCTGGCAGAAGATTCGCCGGGCACTCAGGTATTTGTTATTACAGACAATATCACCGGACAATTAGTACAAAGTTGCAAGGCAGTTGGTATCAAAGAAGTTTTTCCCAAAACCGGTTTTTCACCAAAAGAAGCAGCAAACCGGATAGCCGCCGAAGTTGATAACGCAAGGCGAGAATGGTCCGAAATTGTTAAAAAGCATGGTGCTGTAGAAAAAGGCACCGGCCCAATGGGGGTACAAAAAACAAAAACAGAATATATTGCACGCCCAATTACGCAAACAATAGTGATGACGCATAACACCAAAGGTGGTGTCGGAAAGAGTACCATAGCTGTAAACTTGGCAACCGCAATAAAAATTTCTCCTTATTTTTCAGGACAAAGAGTAGCTCTTGTTGATTTTGATTGCGGTGGCGCCAATGTAGGAACCCTATGCAATATTAGTGATAACGACTGTTACAACAGAAATTTAGCTACCTGGGAGTATGTAAGGGAAGAAGAACTTACTCCAGGCGATGTTGATGATATGATGATTGACGGCCCAAATGGAATTAAAATCTTGCCAGCGCC
The DNA here is from genome assembly GCA_017656345.1 of Thermosipho sp. (in: thermotogales). Lineage (GTDB taxonomy): Bacteria > Thermotogota > Thermotogae > Thermotogales > Fervidobacteriaceae > Thermosipho_A. The sequence continues at coordinate 74,411 of JACDNZ010000005.1, forward strand.
GTTAAATCAGAAAGTGGCAGAAGATATTAACCAGGATACTTCCGCGGAATTATGCAACAAAATTTTAAGGGTGCTGAGAAAATATTTCGGGATTATTGTTATAGACGGAGCGCCAAATCTTTCACCTACCACTGATGCAGCAATGGAACACTCGACACACATTCTATTAATTGCCAACCCGGAAGGCCAGAGCGTAAAACAACTAGCGAGAACTGTTAATCTATTAAGACCAACCCCTGATTATCCCGACAAACCGGATATGACGTATATACTTCGGAAAATGCGTATTGTTCTCAATCACGCTCAAGGGGAAAGCAAATGGGATCTTAAACCTGATGAAATTGCAACGACAGTTGGGATTCCAATTTTTGCTGAAATTCCCCACGATGAAGTTGTTAAGAAGGCACTCCATTCAGAAGGCAATAAGCAAGCAGTCGAATTGGAACCTGATGGCCCATTTGCAGTTGCGATAAAAAGACTGGCAAATGACATCTGCGGGGCATACCCCAATGGAATTGGAAACACAGGCACTAACGGTAAAAAAGGTTTGTTTAAGAAACTTTTAAGAAAGGGTTGATAGCAAGTGCCACGGTTAATAGATTTAGCAGATTCGCAAGCATCAATGAACAGCCTAACACCGGAAACCTGGCAAACCCTAAGACAAAAGTCACAAGAACGAGTGATGGCCAGTATGCCAGCAGAAGAACTGGGGAAATACCGTGACCTAGAAACAAAAGAAAAAGTAAAGCGCATTATCTTAATGGTAGTGGAAAATGAAATGCCTGGCCTTGCACATCAAGCAAAACAAAGTATTGTTGAAAGACTGGCAAATGAAATTAGCGGTTACGGCCCCTTGGAGGAACTGCTTAACGACGAAAATATTACAGAAGTCATTGTAGAGCGTTTTGATAAAGTGCTCGTAGAGAAAAACGGCAAATTACAACTCAGCAATGTAAAATTTGACTCCGAAGAACACTTACGGCTGGTAGTTGAACGTATCATTGCACCATTAGGCAGGAGTTTGAATTGGGCAACGCCTACTGCTGACGGAAGGCTACCAGATGGTTCGAGGGTATGTGCAGTTATACCGCCCATAGCCGTAGATGGCACTCAACTGAGTATCAGAAAATTTAAGCCCAATATCAGTATGGACCAGCTGGTTGAGTGGGGAGCACTTAGCAAGGACTTGCAAAAAGCTCTGAAAGCCTGTGTGCAGGCAAGACTAAATATTGTAATTTCCGGTGGTACTGGAAGCGGTAAAACTACATTCCTCAATGCATTAAGTGAATATATCGACCCTAGTTTATCAATAATTACGATTGAAAACCCTGCTGAAATGCAGTTAAGACACCCTAACGTCAGACGGTGGGAAGCGCGGCCAGAAAATATAGAGGGAACAGGCGAAATTTCCATGATGCACCTGCTCATTACGGCACTTCGCTCTCGTCCGGATATCATTCTGGTGGGTGAGGTAAGAGGTAAAGAAGCTTATGTTTTACTGCAAGCCCAAATCACGGGGCATGACGGATCAATGACCACACTGCACGCTAACGATACCCTGGAAGCCATGAAGCGTTTGGTATCAATGGTTGCTTCTGCTAATGAATTACCCCGTGAGCTGGTGCCTGATTACGTAGCCGGGGGAGTAGATTTGGTCATTCAACTCAAGCGGATGAGCGATGGGACAAGAAAGTTGACGGAAATAGCAGAAGTAATAGGCGAGGAAAACGGAAGGATAATAACTAACCCGCTTGTTGAATTTAAGGTGCTCGGTTACGAAGATGGAATGGTTAAAGGTTATTGGAAAGCAACAGGAAATAAGTTTCATTTACTAGATAAGTTAAGAAGCAGAGGAATCGAGTTTCCGGGTTGGGGAAGCTGATGCCTCCCCCCCTCTTTAAAATTCCTCGTGGAAGGAGGAAATTACTTGGAAGCTTTAGTGCCTTCGTTTCTGACATTTGTATCAGTTATATCAGCCTTTTATGCTATAAGATTGCTGACAAAAAGAGAAGTAAACCTTTCGCGTTTCTCCGTTGGGTACCAACAGGATACCACAGAAGAAGAACTGGAGAAAAAACAAAAGGCAAGGGAGCTGCCGGCGTCAAGGGTTTTATTGCTTGTATTTTCAGGAGGTGCCACTGTAGGGCTTGCAACTTACACTGTAGTAGGGGTTGTTTGGCTATCAGCTTTAGCGTCACTGTTAGGATTGTTGGCGCCCTGGTTATGGCTCAGGTGGCATAGAGCTGGGCAAAAGAAACTTATAATTACCCAGCTGGAACAGGCAGCAGAAATTATAGCGGCAGTTTTACGGTCCGGTGGAGGACTGCCAGCAGCACTTGAAAAGGCTTCGCAAGAGGTAGGAAACCCATTGAAAAAAGAGTTAGCTCAAGCAACTGCTGAAATTAGGTTGGGTGTACCCAGCGCAGTTGCCTTCAAAAACCTAACCGAAAGAATCAATTTGGAGGAAATGGATATACTCGCTATGGCAGTTGACTTACAGTCAACTGGCATGGCCGTAAACATGGCATCGGTGTTTCAGCAAATACAGAATAATATTCGTGAAAAACAGGCTTTTGAAGAAGAAGTAAGTTCGATTACAAGTGAAAACCGCATGGCTGTTTGGATAGTCGCAGCCGTGCCATTTGGGACAATCGGTCTACTCAGACAGTTAGCGCCGGACTTTATTGCACCGCTATTTGAAACAGCCATAGGAATTACAATCTTCATTATATCTGTCGGGCTTATTATTTTTGGCATATTCTGGTCCTTAAACATTGCCAAAGTTAGTAAGTAAGGGGGAATGAAAATGTGAACAGTATATTACTTGCCTCATGGTTGGGTTTTCTAGCAGTTTTACTACTTTTTATTGGTATTGATTTATTAAGAGAACCTGAAAAATCGCTAATCAAAGCAATAATAGGGGATAACCCCAACCCGAAGGAAAAATTTTGGAAGAAAACTTCTGAATATATAGCTCCCTTTATTGTTCCCTGGTTCCCAGTAGCAAATACAGATCATTTACAGAAAAAAATTATCTGGGCAGGTGAACCTGGTGGAATAACGGTTGACAGTATGATTGGATTGAAAGTATTACTGTTAGTTATAGCAATAGCAGTTTGTAGTTTCCTGACAACTATCGGCATACCACCCTTTTTGATACCAATGTTTGCTCTGCTGGCATTTTTTCTACCCGATGCGTATTTATCAAGGCTTGCCGAAGAAAGAAAAAAAGCTATTAACAAGACAATGCCAAACATGATTAGTTTACTGGCAACAGCAATAGGAGCGGGGGTAGAACTCGGGCCGGCCCTTAAAGCAGTAGGTGATAAAATGACAGGTCCTTTGGGAGAAGAATTAAGGCGTGCTTGGAAACATATTGCAACCGGCAAGCCAAGAGCTGTAGCCTTGCGGGAAATGGCTAAGAGAACAGGTGTTAATGTAGTTGAAAGATTTGTTGAAACAATTATAACTGCAGAAGAGCGTGGGGGAATGGATTTATCGCTGGTTTTATCCAACTTCCAAAGAGACCTCAGAAATTCACAGATGAGAAAAGCGCAGGAGGAAGCAAGGAAGGCACCGACAAAGATGCTTTTACCTCTAGTAACCTGTATATTTATCCCCATGCTGATAATTCTTTTAACTCCAATTGTGTTCACAATTTTGGACAGCATGTAATATGTAATTTTAAATTAATTTAAGGAGGTTTTAAAAATGCTAAAGAAAATCAAAAAGTTTCACATGGACGAAAGCGGAGACATCATGCAGACAGGTATTATTGTTGGTATGTTTGCTACTATTGCCGTAGGGGCCCTATACTTTTTGGGGCCCAAGATTAAGCAGATGTTTGTTAAGGCTGGCAATGAACTAGACAATTCCAGCAACTACACGTACTAAAATGTTTAGTGAAGCCACCAATCAAGCGATATATGTAACAGCAAACAGCATCCCTGTTGTAGTGCTGGTCGGGTTGGTGCTTGCTGTTGCAGTAGTGTTGGTATATGTGCTAACCATGTTTTTCCCAAAGTTGAAAATTTTAATATTGATGGGGCTGATAGCAGGCATTATTGCCTGCTATTCAGCACCAGGGATCAGAGAAAATTTGACTGATTTGGTGTTTAATATCACTGATTATACATTAAAAATATTGCATGCCAATGCCTCATACCGATGAATAAGAAAATAAATAACATGCTTAAAGCTTGTTATTTCAAATCTATAAAAAAAAGAAAAAAGGAGAAATAAGCATGAAAAAACTAACAGCATTATTGTTAATTGCTTTTGTTTTCATGTTCTCAACACAGGCTTTTGCTTTTAGCCTTCAAGATTTAGTGAATAGCATTCACTCAATTGTAGATATAACTACCGATAAATTGGTTGAGTTAAAAGACCTGGTTGCGAAGAAGTTTTCAGATGTAGATAAAAATGGCTGGTATATAGGTACTATATCAAAGTTGTTTGGACTCGGTATTATCAATGGATACCCGGATGAAACTTTTAGACCGAACGGTCAAATTACCCGGGGCGAATTTACCAAAATGCTGGTTTATGCCATGGGGTATAAAGAAGCTCCGACAAACGAAAACCACTGGGCAGCTGGAGTAAGAGAGAAAGCAATTGAACTTGGATGGCTTGATAAAGGAGAGTTTGAAGACTTAAATAAGCCTATCACAAGGCTGGAGATAGCGTCAATGATTGCAAGAGCTACAGATGAAAGTGTAGATAACCTAGCAGCTTATGAAAACCAGCTGACTGACTTTAATACTATCGAGGATGATACATTACGAAATAGAGTAGTCAAGTGTTATGCTTTGGGGATTATAAAGGGCTACCCCGATGGTACATTTAAGCCTTATAACACCGCCACCCGGGCAGAGGCATCCACTATGATTGTACGGCTGCTGGATAAATCAGAAAGGGTCGTGCCCGAAACTGTAACCTTACACTTCACACAAGAAGAACTGCAGGGTAAAAGTGATGAAGAACTAGTAAGTAGCGACTTAATACTGGATACACCACCGCAAAATGAAAATTTTTATAACGTAGATTTGGCTTTCATAATATTAATGCATAAACCCTTGGAACCACAGTGGAATGATGCAGAAAAATTATTAGTTAAGCGTTTTGGGGAAAAAGCGAAGCCAATAGTAAGTTACATTAAATCTAAGCAAAATGAAACAGTAGAACTACCTGCAAAATATTGGACTATAGATGACAAATTAATTAAAGTCGAAGGAACATTGGCAGGCTGGAACATTGGAGTAACAGTCTGGAATAACCAGGGGAGAGACAGAATATGAGGAATACGCTAGTTTTAATTATAGTGTTAGTTGTTTTAATAGCTTCTCCTGCAAGTGCATCAGAATATCCATGGTCTATAGAAGATGCTGTAGAAAGTGCGAACAGCGAAATAGGTTTTGAATTATACAAATTAAATCATGTAAACGAAGCAATTTGGAAAAACTATGGCTTCCTAGTGTATGGAGAGCCATTCGGTGAGGTTAAAGGTAATGAGTACCGGTATCTGGGTTTTTCGCCTCTAGGGGATAAAGTGCCAAACCCACAATTTCCGGACGATGATCCAGCGTCAACACTAATAAATAATTGGGATTGGATTAAATACCCTTGGGATAGTGATTTAGGCAGCAGGCATGAACTTAATAACGATCCAGATTTACTACCAAAAATCAGAGAAGCTTTAAAACAAAAATATGGCCAGTTATTCGATGAGACCGACACAAAACAATGGCAGAAATATGCCTTGGTTATTCAGCCCTGGACAAAGTACACCCCGGGCCTGGGGCGTATGTGGCACTTGTGGGATAGTAATGGAGACGGTAAAAAAGAAACCTGGTACATCACTTTTGTAATACCAGCCGACGTACCTAGGCCGCAGCTGCCAGATTTATACGTAAAAGAAATCATACCAGCTGTTGAGAAAGTTGAACCTGGAAAGGAATATAACGCCGCGGTAACTTATGGCCTTGATGATAATTACGATAAACCACTGACAGCTAAATTGGGATTAACTCATAACGGCAGCAGCATTTCGGGCATAGATGGAAAACTGGTCGATTTTCAACCAGGTGAAGAAAAAACATTCAACTTTACTTTCACTGGCCAGAGCGGAGGAAGTAATTTACAAGCTAAAATTTGGCCTGTTGCTCCAACGGCAGAGGATAAAGATTGGACCAACAACTCAAAAAGCCTAGCATTACCGTCTAAAGAAGCAAAAGAAGCAAATGAAGCAATAGACTTATCAGCAGACTTGATAGCTCCTGCTACAACCATTGACTCGGGAAATGGGTATCAGTATACAGCTTTAATTGGTAATAGTTCTGATAAGCAATTAAGCTCAACAGTTGTCTGGCGTGTTAATGGCCAGGTTCAAAAGACAGAAACGGTTAATATTACTGCCAAGGGAACATACAGCCAATTCACTTTATATGTACCTGCGAGTGCAGCAACCGGTACAAAATACAATCTCGAAGTAGAAGTTAATCCAGACAGGAAACAGCCGCCCGGGGAACCGGTTTGGAGCAATAACATAGACAGAGTAACAGTTGAAGCATACAAAGATGTAAGCGAAGATAGCAATTTGAGCGACGTAATAATAACCAAGTAGGGGTTGGTTATAAATGAAAAAACTAATCTTTTTTCTCAAAGACGAAAGAGGACAAATGTTACCGTTTTTAGCCATTGCCCTACTGATTATAATGGCTTTTGGAGCTTTAGGTATAGGCTATGCTGATATATATAAGGACAGAAGCAACATACGGGATGCTTTAGATGCCGCTGCATCGGCAGCGTTAAGTCCAGCACGAAAAAAATCAAAACCAACATATTACGGTGAACGTTACCGACCACCAAAATATCAGTATTATGATAACTCTACTAATCCACCTACGCCTCTGATACCGCCGGTTTTAATAAGCCCGGGGTACTGGTATAAGGTAACTGGAAATGAAAGAGACTACATTGACCTTGATATTGGCGAAGCACAAGAAGCGGCCGAATTTTACTTCAAGAAGAATTTGGCCCTGGATGGCATGGAATATAAAATACTGGAATGGGACCTGGATATTGATTTCGAGCAAAGACCATTACAGGTAGTTAAACAGAGACAGAATACAGAAGGCGTTGTTACAACCTGGGAAGAAAACTTCCCTCGCTGGGTGAGTGCTACGTTGAATGTGCGCCTGGAAATGCCAGTAGCATGGGGCACAATTGTGAAAAACGAAACCATAAAGACTAGGCTTTCTACGCAAACGGTTAAAGAATTGCGATGAAAAGGAGGGAGGGGTAATTGAAATATTTCATTAAAGATGCAAAAGGCTCGGCAATAGTTGAAGTTTCAATAATGTTGCCTATTGTTTTAGCTTTAGTTTTTGGTTCAATTATGTTTATTCAAGCTCAAAGAACACAGATTGTATTAGACATGGCCGCTCGTGAAGCAGCAAGAGATTTTGCAAAGACAGACAGCGTAAGCCGGGCAATTTTAAAAGCAGAAGAAGAGTTAAGAATTGGTGGAATAGACCCAGACAAAACTAGGATTACGCCTATAAGAAATGGTTACGAAAGACAGGTTAAGATAGAAATATCATATCCACTGATGATTCCGTTTGTTGGAAAAATAGATCCAAAGCTAACTGGGCATTCAACATTCCATGTTGAATCTTCGACCGTATATTGGTAATTAAGAGTGAGAAGGTATTGTTAAATCAATACCCTAACCAGAGGGGGAAGTCACATGCCAATTGAAAACATCCTATATTTCATACCTATTTTTTTACTAATTATAGCTTCGATAACCGATATTAAAACACATAAAATTAAGAATTACACTACATACCCCATGACATTAACGGGGCTATTCGCAGCATTTTACTTAAACGGGTTAAGCGGTTTATTTCTTTCGCTTATAGGCATGTTTGTAGGCGGCTTTACACTTGCAATATTACCCGGTTTCAGAAGTGGCGGAGGAGATATTAAGTTATCAGCAGCTTGTGGAGCTTGGCTATGCAGTATACAATCTATTTTTCAATTTATCTTTTTTTCTTTACTTTTCACCACAATAGTAATATTGGTAAAATATATACAGAGAGAAGGAATATCAAATTTTATTGCATATCTAAAAATAGAAGTATTGACTTTGGGTAGAGTGAGAAACAATTACGGACACGTACCGATGGCGCCTCTAATGTTTATAGCTTATATGATGGCTCAAGGTGCTTTATGGGGGTGAGTAGATGGCACTTAAAAGAAGTTCCAAATTTATTATTGCTTTAATCGTGGGATTTTTTGTAGCAGGAGTCTCTGTCTATTACCTGTTGAATTACGCTGCTAACTATCAGGAACTCACCCAGATTGTGGTTCCAAAAGAAGAAATAGGGCCTTATGTTCAAATTACCAGCAATCAAATAAAAATAAAGTCAGTACCAGTAGGGAGCATAGGAGAAAATATAGCTGTTGACAGCAGCCAAGTCATCGGAAAAGTTACCACAGTACCATTGTATCCCGGTGAACAAATAAGACTTGAACGGCTAGCTGACAAAGAAATAATAGACGCAAACAAACACCATGTCGGAATAAACATTAATTTAACAAGAAGCGTCGGAGGCACTATTGCCCCGGGTGATTTAGTGGATGTTTATTGGATACAGAACAATTTTGCGCCCGGTTCTTTATTGGCTGAAAATGCCAGAGTATTAAAAGTAATGGATAATGCAGGCAGGCCAGTTAACAAAAGTTACTCGGAAAACGTATTAGAGCAGGCCAAAGGAAACAGTGGCTTGCCTGCAGTGGTAGTGTTGGCAGTAGATGCCGATGAAGTACCGGGAATCCTCAGAGGGAGTGCTGATGAAAGTAAAAATATCGTTCTGGTGAAAAAATTAAAGGCAGGTGAGAACCATGATAAGCAAGTGGACCGCGAAAATATCGCAAAACCAAGCGCACCTGTATCAAACGCCGAAGAACAGACTGAGAGTGGCCAGGATAGGCAAGAGACATCTTTTTGAGGCGACAAAGTTTGTTCAAGATATAATCACTGATCCCGACGCGTTCGGTCAAGACATCGCAGCAGAACATCAGCAAATACTTGACGCCGCTCAAGCAGGAGATGTAAGGGCTATAAAAATAACCCAAAAGATTATTGCTAACATTCTAAGTAATTATGGCGTTGAAGTAGATGGCTACACAATGGAAGAGTTAGCCTATAATATCTATTCCTATGCCTGGGGGTTAGATGTTATTGAAGATTACTACTGGGACGACGAAATAGACGAGATTAGGGTTAATTCTCCAAAGGATGTGTTTGTACAAAGGCGAGGCAAAAACGAACGGGTTAATGTTCAGTTTAAGGATGAAGAGCATGTAAAAAAAATATTGTCAAGATTATTTATCCATGACAGAGGTGTATCGCTAACAAGCTCTACGCCAGTTGTCGAATCTATCAGACTCGATGGAACACGGGTAACGGCAACCTGTCCACCTGCTACAAGCAGTCACACGTTTGTTTTGAGAAAGAAAACTTTTGTGCCAACAGCCCAGAAGCTCATAGAAGCAGAAACCGTAAGTCCTCAACTGCTAGACTTATTAGCATACCTGGTAAACGGAAGGGCAAATATTTTAATTTCCGGTGGTACAGGCACAGGCAAAACCACATTCTTAAGATTTCTTGTGCGATACATGGATGAACGACTTCGTATTGTGACTCTTGAAAGCGATAGAGAATTAGAATTGAGAGATATTTATCCCGACAGAGATATAGTAGAGATGGAAGAACATCCAGAAATTGGTTTAACCATGGATAAACAGTTTAGGACGGTATTGAGATATAGTCCAGACGTAATACTAGTTGGAGAATTTCGCGGAAGAGGCGAAGCTACAAATGCAGTAAAAGCTTGTGTACGTGGTCATAACGGGAGTATGGCAACGGCACACTTTGGGTCTCCCCAGGAGGCAATTGAGGGCACAGCAAAAATGATGCTAGAAGAAGGGCTTAACCTGCCTTTGGATGTTGCTCAGTTATGGGTGGCTAGTGCTTTTCAAATCGTAATTCAAATGTTTTCAGATTCAAGGCGAGGGATAAAAAAAGTAACTAAAGTAACAGAAGTATCAACGAGATTTAACAAAGTACACTATACCGATTTAGCAGTATGGGTTCCCAGCTCAGATGACTTCTTTAAAGGCCACTGGGAATTTCCGAATCCGATAAGCACAAAACTACTAGACCACATGGCACAATTCAACCCCGACCCTGAGTTATTAGAAAAGGTGTTGAAGCTAACATGATAGACCAGCTAACGCAAAGTATACAAGGAATCAGAATTTCACCAGTGCAGTTGAAAATTTTAGGATTATCCCTGCTTGCTGGTATATCCATAGCCATACCTATTGCAATGATTACCTCCCGATTTCTTACATGGCTCGAATTAAAAATACTGCAAACACCGTTGTATTCGGCATGGAAAACAATAATAAAACGAAAGCAAAATCGAGATAACTTACCTATGGCAGTAAGAAAAGCACTAGCAATGAGAGAACATACAGAAGAACTTCCTGATTGGATGGAAGGATGGATCAGTCAAGTAGAGAGACGTTTGAAAAAGTCCGGGTTAAAAATTCCGCTTGGCAGGTATCTGTTAGGAATGATTTTAGGGGCAGTAGTTGGAACAGTAATAGGACTTGCGATGCTTAAAAATGTAGCTGTTGCAATTATTTTAGGCATGTCGGCCTTCCTGATACCGGACATAATTCTTGTAACCTATATCCAAAAACGCCGAACAAAATTAATCGAACAACTGGGAACTGCCGTCCGAGTTTTTGCCGTTGAATTTCGCGACACCCCACAGGTAGGGAGAGCCCTAAGAAGGACAGCGATAAGAATCCCGTCGCCTTTGGGAGATGTGTTAGACCAAGCATGTAAAGAGCTTGCTGCCGGCAAGAAAAAAGATGAGGTACTTGGAAGGATGATGGAAGAATTAGACTTTGATTACGGGAGAATATTTGTTCAGCTTTTAAGGATGGCATGGGATGATGCTTCGGTTCAACCTCTTTTTTCACGCCTTGCTACTAGAATAGCGAGCTTACAGTCGTTGATTGCCAAAAACAATTCGAGTTTGGCATATGGCCGAGTAATGGCTATGATTGTCAATGCCTTAATAGTGCCTGTGTATATCGTGGTGCAATGGAAAGTGCCGGGAGCAGCCGAGTACATGACAACACATCCAGTAGGAAAACTTTTGGTTACAATGAGCTTTCTGTCAGTGCTAGTAGGACTAGTTCTGGATCGCTACCTAAGCGGGGTGAAAGTCTAATGAGCGGCAAGTACATTATTTGGGGGCTTTCAGTAACAGCATCTTTTGGAATTGGCATAGTTGTGACAGCGGTCCTTTACATGTTGCTTGAAAAAATATTTAAAAACAGAGCAGACAAATTCCGAGCAACAGAACCTCAATTTATGCCTAAACAGACATTGTTTCTTAAAAAGTTATTTGATGACCGGACAATATTATTTTCTATGGGAGGTGGTGCAATACTATTCGGACTAGTAGCACTAGGAAGTTTAGCGATGCTACCGTTCATGTTTATGGGTGCAGTAATAGGCTTTATTGTCGGACACATGTTAAAAAGAGTGACAAGAAATTCTATGGAATTTAAAAAGATAAAAGAAGTAGCACTGCTTTATGAATGCATTGATTTATTCACAAAAGCAAGATACACAGTACGCCAATCTTTGCAGATAAGCAAAATCTTGGTTCCAAATCTCGAAAGGCACATTGATAACTGCCTTTCAAGATGGCCCAGCGGGCCGTTAAATGCAATCGAATTATTAGGAGAAGAAATAGGCGTTAAACATGCTGATATGCTTTCAGGCATACTAATGCAAGCCGAAGAAGCCGGCGTTGAAAACGTAAAAGGCATAATGGAACAAGAGGCTATTAGATTAGAAGAATTGAGAGAGTCACTGGCCGAAAGCAGGATAGCGACTAAACCCATTTATTCATCAATTTATTTGTTTTTACCTGTTGCTTCCATTCTTGGCATAATAGTTTCTCCACTGGCTTATAGAGCAATCCAGCTAATTACTTCGTTTCAAGCTGGAGGGCTTAAATAAAAAAAATATAGGAGGCGGTACACATGCTAAAAACGGTAAAAAACTTTATTAAAGATGAAAGGGGTGCTGTTACCTCGGTAGAACTGATTGGGTACACATTACTCATTGCTGGTGCGGTAACACTGATTGGTTTTGGTGTCACTGCAATGGGACGCGGCAAAGCAGGGGATATGATTAGTGACTTTAAAAACCTCAAAGCTATGGACGACTTAGTTGATGAGAATTCTGGTTACGGGTACGTTGCCGGCACCGAAACTACCGGCAGGACTGGTATGGTTACTGATGTTCAGGGTCAGTAAAAATAAACGCCACCTATTAGCTACATAATAGGTGGCTCCGTTCCTACTTTAAATAGAGGTGGTTATTTTGAAAGGGATAAAAAAGTTTCTCGCTGATGAAAAAGGTGCGGTAACCACGGTTGAAATTATCGGCTATACAATCATTTTAGGCGGAGCAACAGCATTAATAGGTTATGGTTTATCCGCAGCAATGCGTGGCTTAGCTGGCAGTGTAATAAAAAACATTAAGAGTGCCGACCCCAATAATCCTGGTCCATGAAACAGAAGGAGAGTTTAAAATGCAAGAAATAAAATTGCTTATTTTGGCCCTATCGGCAGTAGTGGCAACGATAACTGACTTAAAATCTGGTTTAATCAAAAACTGGCTTACACTGCCGTTATGGTTTAGCGGTTTAATATACAGTTTCTACTTAAATGGATTCAACGGGCTTATTTCAGCTCTTGGTGCTGGATTGCTGGTAGTAATAACAACATTTAGGTTTAGCACGCCTGGTGGTGGTGATATAAAACTAGGGCTGGGAGTAGGAGCATGGATAGGAGTCAACGGGTGGCCTCCGTATTTTATAGGTGCAGCGTTAACTCGTATTATCTTATCTTTAATTGTTAAGTTAAAAATATATACACCGCAAGGGTTTTTAAACGGTTTAAAGCTCGAAATGGTAACTTTTCAGATGCCGCCGGCAGGGGAAAGAAACTTTGCTATATTTCAAAATGCTGCCAAAAGTGCAGGGTATAACGGTGATGCACCAGTAGTACCCGGAGCTTTATGGGTAGCTGGCGGTGTGTTTGCCTATATTATCGCAGCACTTCTCTAAAGGAGGGTGTCAACGTGTGGAAAAACTTCGTAAACTTTTTGAAGGACGAGGATGGCACTATCTCAATCGAATATTTAATATTGGCTTTTTTATTAACCGGTGTTGCAGGATTGATTGCAGCCGGGATAACAGACGCATTGAGAACAACACACAACTCCCAGGTGAACAGCATTACAGATATACTTGGAAGCGGTTACTAAGAGATGAAAGAGGAATATCCGCTATAGAATTGTTAATCGTGACAACAATTGTAACATATCTTACCTATTCCGGCATTGAATACTGGGCGATAATGACTAGATATCAGCAAGCAAGCCACTTGGCAAATTACTATCTTCAGAGAATGTCCCTGGAAGGCAGATTAAGTATAACCGATGAAAATAATTTAATTAGCGATTTCAATAAGATTTCGCTTACAGTTAACAGTATTGAAGGGCCAAAAGAATCGGCAGGTAACCCGCGGGTTTTAAGAAAACCCGAGGATCCGATAAATAGCACTATCACATTAAGAATAACCGCCACCCCTACTGTCGAGCCGCTATGGATTGGCAAATTAATTGGTGGTAATACAGCTGGCGGCTCGCAAATAGTAGTCGGGGGTGAAACATTAAGTGAAAGATATACTCCTTAAACTTAAAAAAGATGAAAAAGGCGCCGTTATATTATGGGTGCTTTTACTCATTCCTGTGCTATACCTTGCTACAACTTACACGGTTATACAAGTCCAGGTAATTACAGGAGCAGATGTAGACCTGCAGGGTGGACTAAATAGTGCGGTAAAAGCAGCAGCGGCACAGGTTACTGACGACAGCCAAGCTGACGGCAATCCGAGAATAAACACTAATATTGCTCACCTTGCTTTTCGTCAAGAACTTGCTAGAAACTTAGGGTTAGACCAAACAACTTTGACACCTTTAACGGGCTCGCTGTTAGCTGAAGCCCCTAACTATATACTTATAGTTTACAACGGCGATGATGCTTTTGCTTCCGGCGGAGCTCTTGATGCCAGGATATTCGAGTTTAAAAACGGCTTTCTTACCGCCACAGATTTTGTGGGAACAGGTTTTCCTTTTACTTTTGGAGTTGATAACAATAATATATATCTTTCGGCAACCGGTATTAAACAGGTAACCCTGGATCAACCCGGAGTTATAGCTTTAGTAACAGTTAAACAGAAGAAAATTGTAGGTTCGGATAATCCTAACATACAAATATCACGCTGGGCATGTGCGAAAATTGTGTACTAAAAGCTAGTACCTCTCCTTTTTGCAAGTGGCTTTTAAAGGAGTGATTGAGATTAAAAGAAAGCTGTTGTTTCTGATAGTTACGCTGCTTGTCGTAGGGCTCATCAGTGCGTTTTCCCTGTACTCTCAAGGGTATGTCTATAAAAATACAGTGCAAGAGAAAGTTAAAGAATGGGTGATAGCTGTTGCTAACGGACAGAAGGAAAGTGCTTTAGCGTTATCTTCCGGGCAGGTAAGATTCCATATTGCTGCTAAACAGAATGTAATACCTAAATATGAGGTAATCAGTATAGATGTTAAGGTTAAGGCCGCCAGTAAAGACTGGGCTAAAGCTAATGTTACATTAGAAACCAAAGACGAAAAGGGGATTATTGACGTTCACTGGTATGATATCTACCTGAACAAAAATAAACATTGGGAAATATACAGGGTTGAAGAAGTCAGTCCTGATTTAGATAAAATCGTTTTAATGAAGGCCAGTAAAGAAGATATTAAGCAGGCCCAAATAGTCTTTCAAAACTATTTAACTTTATTAACTCAAAACGAATATGTAAAAGCGGCAAATTATCTAATCGGCAGGGCTAAAAATGCACATGTAAGAGACGAAGGCAAATTCAAAAAATCAACTGTATTAACAACATTTAAAAACCTGAACTTCCACCTTCTATATAACAGCAAAAAGCACTTAATACTAAAGTGTGCCTATACAGTTGAAAAAAGACCGGTAAGTGTAGCCGCATCGTTATTTAAAACTTCTGAAGGGTGGAAAATCTATAATGTATCGCAAAACTAGGCTAATTCTCTTTATCTTAATAATACTAAGCTTTTTAAGCATAGATATTATAGCTTTTGCAGCTGATACCTGGGAATATGCAATCACAAATACTGATACACCAATCTATATAGATGAAACTCAAACTTCAGCGTATATAGACACTACACTAAACGAAATTGCATTACCCAGGGCTAATTTGCCGGACTTGGTAAAATTATCATCTGATGGGAGGTTTGAGTATGCGGTCTTAACGGATACCGGAGTAGAAATTTACAGTTTTGACGGGACTTCTATGGTGCATAACACGATATTAGACATTCCCGTTACTGACCCACTAGCATTAGCACAACCCACACCCTATCCCAATATGGTTATTGCACAGGGCACGGAAGTAAAACAATATACGTTTGACGGGTCTAATATGGTCGAAGTGCCGGCGCTAGCTGTTGCAGGGCTGACAAATATAGTTTCAGTCAGCAGTGTAGATAGTGATACAATTTCAGTTTTGGCCAATAACCAGGTTAAAACATTTCAATTCGATGGTTCACAAATGACGGAGAATACAATACTTTCTCCATCTACGACTTTAAATAACCCTTTACAGATAGCTATAGACAATGACTACGATATGGCCATTTTAGAAGAAAATCAGTTAAGATTTTTTAATTTCACAGGCAGCGGTTTAGTAGAAAACCCTGCACTGGCAATAACAGGATTAAATAATCCTAAAGCTTTTTCCATGGATAATGGGGAAATAGCCATTATTGACGGCAACCAGGTTAAACATTATTCCTTTGACGGTACTCAAATGGTTTATAATTCGGCGCTTTCGATCACTTCCGGTTTAACTGCCCCTTCTTCTATTGCATTAAGAACGGGGTCTTTTGACCGGGTTATCCTTGACGGCGATACTGTTAAATATTATTCCTGGGACGGTTCATCATTGGTTTACAACCCTAACTTAAGCAAGCAAATTACTAACATAGTGCAGGCCGGGGGATATATTACGTCAGCACAGGTACAGTCTTTAGCTGTTACTCCAACAAATGCAGTAGACAAAGTGCGAGTTACAGCATACCACCAGGTTCCTGACGGCACAAAAATTGAGTGGTCTGTAACAGCTGATGGCACAAACTGGACAAAAAGATGGAGGGTAAGGGGTACTCCCACCGGTGCTGTTGCCGAGGTGACAGATGATAATGGCTTAACCTGGGTGCCCATAGGCGATGAATCAGTCACTAATCCTGGTAATAATAACCCCGATTTGTGGGCTACTGTTACTGCTGGTAGTTCAATTAAATGGAAAGCCGAATTATCAACTACTGATGATACGGTAACACCGAAGATAATTGCCAACTTAGGTACTGCTGTAAGGTGGGAAGTAGACTCACAACCCAACCCACCAATTCTTGACCCTGTACCTGGATGGTTTTACACTACAACACCAACATTTAACTGGACATTTAGCGATCCAGATGTAGGAGATACTCAGACAGCTTTCCAGCTTTTAATTAAAAGGCAATCAGATAATGCAATAGTTTATGACACAGGAAAGGTATTAAGCAGTGCCAACTCTTTTACACTCCCAACCAGTTATGACCCAACGGTACCAGGGCCACTGTATCAATCAGGCGAATATTCCTTTACTGTTGAAATTAGAACCTGGGATAGCAAAGATGTACCAAGCGATTATTCAACGCCGGAGCCGTTTAATGTTCTTGCCTTTGAGCGGCCAAGAATTGCGGAAATAGTTAATCCACCTGCTGGCCAAAGCGAGTCTATTTTATCGGACCCCTCAACACACATCATGATTACGCCAGGGCTGACAGCGAGTGCTTTGCCTAAAGCAAAGGCAGGGGCAAGGGTAACAGTGTTAGTTGACAGCGTGGGGCCCATTAATACACCGGCTGCTGATATAGCTAGTATTTACTACCCTGAAGGAACAGCTACAATTGGAGAAGCGTCAGCAGCTAATCCTTTAGGAAGTAAGACTAACAGATGGACAATCCCATTTTGGACAGACGCTAATCTTGATAATGTTCCCAGCGGCACCGTTGTTAAAATGGATGTTTCTGGTACTGGTACTGTAGGAGGTGTAACGAGCTTCAATATACCACCGCTTGCTGACGGAATTATAGTTACAGAAGGGAGTGTCTATGAAGATTGGTTTGTAGTGTTACAGGGGAGTAATTAACATTATTTAAAGCCCAATTTCCAATAAAGGAAAGCATTGAAGACAACCTTATTAAGTAGTTGTCACAATTTCGTTCATAAAATAAAAGGGGGAGATAAAATGAATAAAAGAAAAAAACTATTTATATTTCTCCTTGCTTTGTTATTATTAAATGTAAATATAATTGAAGCCAAAGCTTTAACTTTAGATTCGCCAGCATCTATACTTCAAGCTAATTCACAAGGAACACATTCATATGATGGTTTGTTGGGGCCTTTAAATTCTCCTAATGTGCGAACTAATAATGCTTATGTCGGTAATATAACTGCTGCGGTACTGGATAAAAACGATAATCTATATGTAGGAGGTACTAATTATTACTTAAAATCTTATGATAAAAATATGAACTTACGTTGGCAATATTATCTTGGAAGTGCCCCTGCCTACGGGGTTATGGCAATTGATAACAATGGAAAACTGTACGTTGCTCGAGGCGCAGGCTATTATCAGGAATTAGTAGCTATAAATGCTAACAATGGGTCCTTAATTTGGAGAAGTTTGTACGAAAAGAAAATTGATGGCATTAATATTAATCCTGTTACAGGGGATGTTATCGTAAGAATAGTTGACAGAAACGATAATTCCGCAATATTAGGCCTAGATAGTTCTACTGGCAATGTTAAATTTTCCTATAAATCGAATATTTTTGCAGGTACTAATGGCAACTCTTATTCACCAATAGCTATTGATAGTAGGACTGGAGACATATATGCAAAATTAGGGGAAATACAGAGTGGTTACATTTCTTATTTATATAAATTAGATAAAAATGGAAACTATATTTGGAAGTACCCCTATGTAACCCAATTTTTTGGGCTTGATGAGCAAAACAATAGATTATATGTAGGCTACGGTGATTACGGTGTAGGTTATAACCAGTACGTTAGAGCATTATCTTTAAGTGGTTCAACAATTTGGAGTGTGAATCCAGCTAATAATACTATCAGAGCAGCTGCAATTGGTAAAAGTGGAGACGTATATGCTATAGTGTATAATGTTTTATACGTTTATGATAAAAACGGAAATTTAAAATGGAAAATAACAATTAACAGTAATTACGCTTCTTTCATAATTATAGGCTCTGATGGTATAGCTTATGTTAGAGATGCTTATGACTATATACATGCATTTAAGGATGGCAATTTATTATGGAAGCAATCACTTCAATACTCCGGGTCAATGTTAATAAAAAGAAACGGTGATTTAGTTGTTTTCGGAGGTTCTTATGGAGCTTTTTATGTATATACTTTTAGTTTTAACGGATTAAGCACGCCAACAGGGTTATCTATCACTAATCCAACTCAAACAAGTTTAACAATATCTTGGAATAGTAGTGGTAGGGAAGGTACAGTATATGAATTATATAACATAACTAAAGGACAAGTAGTATACAGCGGTACAGGTACCTCATATACAGAAACAGGACTAACTCCCGGGACAACATATAGTTACAAAATAAGAGCTAAAAATGGTCCCGATGGCACATATTATACAAGTTGGAGTTCCTCAGTCAGCAAAACAACTATACCAGCTACTCCTAATACCCCTTCAGGTACTAATGGAGGCCTTTCGTGGTCACAATCAGCAGGTCGAGGGTACGTTGTTTTAAACTGGGACCCGGTTCCGGGAGCCACTGGTTATATGGTACATGTCTGGGATGGTGGTGCTTATAGAAAATTCGACGTCGGAAATACAACAACTTTTGATACCAGAGTATGGAAAATATACCCCAGTGAAAGTACAATAAACTCCTATGGTACAAATTCACGCAGCAACGATATTTTTTATCATAATAAAGGTGGTTATGACCTCCGAGATGACCCACAACAGCTCTATATAACTTCAACTAATAATGCCTACAATAATAGTCATAATTACTGGTTTCGGGTAAGTGCATATAATTCAAGTGGCGAAAGTCCATATTCGGATGCATATATGCCTACTTTACCAAACCGAACGGACGCAACTCCACCAACAGGAACATTAACTATAAACGATGGCATGACTAAGACTGGTAGCATTGACGTAACTCTCACTATAAGCGGCACTGACCCGTTAGTTAGCAATTATACTGCTACCACGTCCGACGACGCTTCCGGAGTTGCTTATATGAGCTTTTCTAATGATAATGTTTCGTGGTCTGATTGGGAGCCATTCGCCACCACTAAAGAATGGACACTAGAAGCTGGACCAGGAACAAAAACAGTCTACCTAAAACTAAAAGACAACGCAGGTAATGTTAGCCAATTAATTAGTGCCACTATCTATTTGGTTGATGATACAACCGCACCTTCGGTAGAATTACTAATAAATAATGGAGATACGACCACTACTAATAATCTTGTAGAGTTGTTTATAAATAGTACAGATGATTTAACAACACCTGCAGACTTAAAATTCAGACTGAGCAATGATGGAACAGCATGGACAGGATGGATGAATTATACAAGCGTTTATTCTGATTGGGACTTAACTTCCGGCTATGGAGGTACAACTGCCGAAGGTTACAAAACCGTATATATCCAAGTAATGGATGGCGCCGGAAATATAAACACTTCAAGCGCCACAATAGGTTACGCCACATCAGAACCTACAGGTAGTGTCGCTTCTCAGACAGGAAATGCAAGCAGCATAATTGTAGGAGGCACAAACTTTACCGTCAACTTTACTAAATCAAATCAAATAATACTTGATGTCAGCTCGGCAGACGCGGCTGAAGCAAGATACAGTCTTGATGGCATTACCTGGTCTGAATGGGAGCCGATAAGCAGTCAAAGATCAATAACCTTGGAAAGTATAGATGGAATTAAAGGTGTGTATGTCCAATTTAGAAGTGAATACGGGTTAAAATCACCGATATACACTAAGAATTTTGTGCTAGATACCACTCCCCCAGAAATCATACTGGAAACTCTCACAGGGGCCACAGCAACGACCACAGGTTCTATTGATATTCTAGTTGTAGTCAAAGATAATATTAGTACAAACTTTACTTATAGTTTAGATAGTTCTAATTTCTATGCTTTACCGGCTGACGGTATTATAACAGTGTCTGGATTAACGTCAGGACGGCTGCATAAAATAACAGTTTGGGTTAAAGACGAAGCAGGTAATGTAGGTACAGAGAGTATAGATGTGTGGTCCTTATAAAAAGCACAAGTAAATAATACTTTTAGTTAAAAACGGGTAGGTGGACAAACCTTCCCGTTTTTTTATTTGCAACGAAAAGTTTTGACTTAAATAGGGTGCTAATCAAATTTTACTAAACACATACATTGTGTTATAATAATATAAAAAATTACAATTAAACAACATAGTAAGGAGGTGTGTTATCTTGTTATGAAAGGTACTAGTCATCTAGTTGTAGGAGCTGCCACTGGGATTGTTTTATCACAGCATGTTAATATCAACCCGCTGGTTACAGTTGGTCTAACCACATTGGGCGCAATAATGCCCGATTTAGACGAAAAGCATTCAGCCATCAATAAGATATTATTTCCTGTATCAATTAAAAAGAAAAATATCCTTAAAGGGTTAGTAGGGGCCGTTTTGTTGCTCGTTCAGCACCCCCTTGCAATATACATTGGAGCAATTATTATCCTAAGCATGATATCCAGTAAGATAGAATACCGGTTCAGTATTCTGAAAGGATTTTACCAGGTAAAACACCATCGAACAATTTTTCATGACCCGTTAATTGGAAGTGTAATATTTTTGGTTCCGCTTTTGCTTTTGAAAATCAGTAAGATTTACATTTTAATTTACTTGCTGGGCCTAATCACACATTATATTGCTGATAGTTTCACCAATTACGGTTTACCTTTATATATCTTAGGACGAAAACTAAGAATGCCGCTTACTTATTCCAGCAACAATATGGCAGTTGAGTACATTTTGGTCGGCAGTTACCTGGGGTTACTCGCATACGCAAGTTTTCTTAGTGGCGTGTAATTTGGGAAAGATAGTAAGTTATTTGAATGAACTATTCGCAAACAATTTCTCCTGGTAGACCACACGTAAAAATTATAGGATAGCTTTGCAGGTTGTAATAGTTTGAAAAAGGAATAAGGTGGGAGATAACCATGTTTGACCGTTATGCGGATAGTGTAAAGCGAAGAATTTACAATTTGTTCAGCAGAGTTATTGACAACCACGTAAAACTGGGCATTGAAGATCCCAGGAGGATTACAGATAACTTTATAGCAGAAATTCGCAGTAAAAAACTTGATACCTGGAAGAGTCTCGAAAAATATATAGACACCAAATACTTTTATGACCAATGCATTCAGTATGCAGAACAAAAGGTTGACGAATACAAAGAAAGGTACGGCAGAATCAGTAATAAAGGCAGGGTTACAACAGGGCAAATAGACTTCCTGACGGATTTGATTGAAAAATCACTTAAACATAAGAAGTACAAAGTGCGAATGGCCGGCTTGGAAAAACTAAAGGATATTTTAAGGATGCTTTCTAAAAGCAGTGCCAGTAAATATATTGACGTGTACCGGGAAATTCTCGGGTATACAGACAAAAAAGATGATAAAAACGAGGAACAGAAGGAAGGAAAAAAAGAAGGTCCGGGAGAGTCTTGATAGCAGATGCTTCAAAGACGTTTTCATAGGAGGTTTTTTGCTTTTCGCTGATGGTATTTTTTATGTCGTTGTTTTATTATAACAAAAATGGTATAAATATACTGAACGTAAACGACTGTAAACAGAGAAAAACCTTTAAATGTGCTCATGGGTTCTTGCAATAATTAAGGCAGTTTAATAGGGAGGAAGTGTTAATGCAATCTACGTCAACACTCGGTTTATTATTAGAAGAAGGCGTTACTGTTGTACCTAATGTACTTCTTAAAAACTATACTCGACTAAATCTAACAGAGGAAGAACTGGTGATATTACTACAGATATTACGCTTGCGACAAACAAATAATGAACGCAGGCCAATGGTCAAAACACTTTCAGAAGTAACCAATATCCCGGAGACATACCTCCAAGAAATCTTAGTCCAATTGCAAGATAAAAAACTGCTTCAAATAAAGCCCGTCCAAGATGAAAACGGAAGATGGTCTGAAGTTTATTCGTTAGATGGCTTGTATACCAGGCTAGAGGAACTGGCTACCAAGAAAAAAGAGACCAAAGGAAGAGAACAAGATTTTGATAGGCTCGCAAAGCTTTTCAGCCAAATAACCGGTATGCCAATTGCTCCCAAACATGAAAGCATGATAATTAAGTGGCTATACGAATACCAATATTCCGTAGAATTTCTGGAATACGTTTTAATTGAGTGTTTTGAACGGGGCGGAGCGTGGCAGAAGGATTGGCGTATAAAATCTATAATTGACAAACTCTATTCTTCTGGAATTAAAGACTTAGAGGAAGTAAAAAACTGGTTCAATTTATATGACCAGGATAATTACTGGTTTAATAAATTTGCATCGGTGCTTGGCCGTCCAATTAGAAGTGTTCCGGAGAAAAACGCTATTAGGCGTTGGGCGAAGGAATGGGGATTTAGCGACGAAATAATCATACGAGCCATTGAAAAGGCCTGCCTGGCTACAACTAACCCCAGCTTTAACTACATTGAAAGTATATTAAAAAATTGGAAGGAAAAAGGGATTGATACTATCGAAAAAATTGAAAAAGAAGAAAAAACTTACAAGGAGCGTAAACAGAAAGAGAACTCGGCACAACAAACGTCTCATAAAAGAAATATTCCTAAAATAGATCCCGAGACCGGAATGATAATTATATAAGGATGTTTTGGCCATAGTGTTCAGCAAAAGCTTTTAAAATAATACACCAAAGACATCCCAATTAAAGGAGGTGATAACTTGCATGACTTAAAGGAGTATTTGCTAAATAAGGAATATTTAACACCGCAGGAATTAGTGTATTTATCTCTAGGATGCCCGGAGCTAAAAGACAAGAAAGCCACATATGTGGAAACTGATGAGAGCTGTGTAATGTGCGGGCAACCTATTATGGGGAAAGGGTTAAAGAAAACAAAAACATGGCCCTTTTCTGCAAACTTTACTAACATAGACTTATGGGCAAAACCTCACAGCGAACATGTATGTATTCCCTGCGCATATGCTCAAATAGGAAAAGCACCAAATGGACAAGCACTAAAAGGAAGAACATTTGTTGCAACTACTGACGAATTTAAAATACTAACGGACAATGAAAGTATATCAGAAACAATACTCAATCCGCCTGAACCGCCGTTTGTTATTAATGTAGGTTTATATAAAAAAGCTTTTCAGAAACATCTTATCTTACGGTCGAAGGTAAACTACTCAACTCAAAATGGTATTATAGTCCAGTATGGAGAAGAAACAGTCATTTTAACTCCTGATCTGTTGGAGATTTACAAACAAATAATTTCTTTAAGAAAAGCGGGATTAGGCTGGGGTGAAATTAAATACGATACTCCCAACAATAATAAAAAGAAGGCGGAAATTTTAGGTGAAAAAGAAACCCATATATTCAATGAACGGATTAAGCCGTATTTGGACACATTAGCTTTGGAATTTCTTTTGATTACTGCCCCAAAAGGGGATAAAAAATAATAAGAAAAGGAGGAAAAAATAATGATAAAAAAATTTTCGCTGCGGATGACAGCCATGCAGCCAATCTGCCACTTAACAGACAGGGTTAAAAGACCGGAAGTTTCAATTGATGAGGCGTATTTCAGAAGTGAGGCCCCAGAAAAGCAAAAGCGCGAAATGAAAGTGAGAATGTTTCGGACCACTAAAGTGGTAAGCCCTTACGGTGTTAATGATGTTTGTGTTATCAGCGCCAATTCTTTCCGGGGAATTACACACCGCCTTGGAGCAAGAGATTTATTTGAACGGTTAGGACTGGAGAATCAGCTATCAAGAAAAATTTATTACATTCTAACCGCTGGTGGGGCACTGGAGGATTCCGGCAAAGAAAATCCGTTTAAAAAAGAAGGGTTTGAAAAGGAATTGCGGAGATTAATACCGCTGGTTTCCCTGTATGGCACGTCCATAGGAACGGGCATGATTGAAGGGAAATTAAAGCCCTCTTTCATCTGGCCAGTTGTAAAAGAAACTGCTCATCTTCTAGGATTAGATGATGAAAACATAGATGAAATGATAAGTGCCAACGAAATTGTTTCCGAAACAATGTATACCCGCCAGGACGATTATCCAGGGGAAGGTAGCGACGATGAAAGAAAACAGCAGATGATTTATAAGATGCAGTATATGGCAGCGGGTGTAAAACTGGTCAGCGAAATCTCTATTATTGAGCCAACAGAAATAGAACTTGCCTGCTTCTTTAATATCATGGAGCGGTTTAAAGAAAGACCATACTTAGGCGGTTTAACCAGTAAAGGTTACGGCAGGGTTAAGATTGATGAAATACCTACCGGTGACCCTACACCTTACATTGAATTTGTCGAGAACAATAAAGAGGAAATCAAGCAGTTTATAATGGACCTAAAATAAAAGGGTGATCTAATGGATAAGATTAAGGCTTATGAGCAAAAAATTAAAAATTTGCCGCACTATCCGTTAAAAGTCACCTTTAAACTGGCCAGCCCTGTTTTAACCGGTAACTATCCTATTTGTTTTGACGGGCTGCTCAACAGGGCGGTGGCATTGGATATTCGGGGGATAGACGCTCTGGACATGGATACAGATAATCTTCCGGACCTCCCGCTGCCGTTAACACAATCAGGCAAAAACAAAAAGTATTATCATGCAAGCATAATGCTTTTTGACGAAGCAAAAGTAGCGTACGGAATCGCTGATTGGGTTAAACGTTGGGATGAGAAAAATACAAAGTTTGTGAAGCCAGGAGAACGGATACCTGATATTGCAAGAGGATTTTTTAAGGCGTATAAAGTTACCGTGACTTATATAAGCACACCAGAAGTCTATTTTTATGCTCACGGGAATCCAGAAGAAATAGAGCGTTTATTGAAACATATCACAAATATAAGCAAAAAGTCCTCACAAGGATACGGAAAAGTAACTGATATAATCGTTGAAATGATAGAAACTGACAAATCCGTAGTAATAGATGGCGAATTGATGCGCCCTATACCTGTTTCTGAATTGCCCGGCGAAGTTACTGGAGAAGTATTTAAGCAGCCAGCGGCCTATAAACCTGCCTACTTTGACGTGAGAAATTACACCTTATGTGCCATGCCAAAGCCTCAGCTATGGAGTGTAAAATAATTGTCGCAAATACCCGGTATTTTTAATCAAAACTTAGATTTGCGAAAATATGTAGTTGTACTATACTCTACAAAGCCAAGTGTTTCAAAGGTTGCACCGGTGGGTTTCATTCAAAGCTTTACTGCATTGCAAGTTGAAAGTTGGTAATGTCCTCAAGCCGTTGGGCTTTCTCCCGGTGTTTCATTCAAAGCTTTACTGCATTGCAAGTTGAAAGCAACAAAACAAAAGTTATTATAACCAGTACGGCAACAGTTTCATTCAAAGCTTTACTGCATTGCAAGTTGAAAGAGCTTGTGTGCAGTTACTACTTGCTGCAGTCAGTCGTAGTTTCATTCAAAGCTCTACTGCATTGCAAGTTGAAAGCCGTATATGGCTTTAGGGTTTATGTCTGGCGGCGGTAGTTTCATTCAAAGCTCTGCTGCATTGCAAGTTGAAAGTTGAGGAAGATACAGACGATTGCGGATGGGGAGTATCGTTTCATTCAAATTCATCAGCATAGCAAGTTGAAAGAAAGCATCAAGATATAACTCATCTCGGTCATTAACGTTTCATTCAAAGGCATATAGCATTGCAAGTTGAAAGAGGATTGTTTCCCGGATACCTTTTAACAGTGAAGTTGTTTTATTCAAAGGCATATAGCATTGCAAGTTGAAAGGTGAAGAATGCTCCATTTCCGTTTAATGCTTTCATCAGTTTCATTCAAAGGTTTATAGCATTGCAAGTTGAAAGGTGTTACGCATGATATTATCAATACCAAGGTAGTCATGTTTCATTCAAAGCTCTACTGTATTGCAAGTTGAAAGAACAGCCGGCCAGACTATCAAACTTTGATAAGTACCGTTTCATTCAAAGCTCTACTGCATTGCAAGTTGAAAGTCTAGCATGGTGCCGTTACTTTTGGCCAGTATATCAGGTGTTTCATTCAAAGCTCTACAGCATTGCAAGTTGAAAGATCCTCTGGAAATACGCCCGGTGCCGGATATTGACCGTTTCATTCAAAGCTCTACAGCATTGCAAGTTGAAAGGGGAGATATGGCGCCGGGGCCGGTGAAAACGTATTATGTTTTATTCAAAGGTTCAGAGCATTGCAAGTTGAAAGTCTAGACACGTAATTGCTACCAACCCCTGTAGTTCTCGTTTCATTCAAAGGCATATAGCATAGCAAGTTGAAAGGTTTTAATAATATAGAATTAATTGAGTTGCTCTCGGGTTTCATTCAAAGCTCTACTGTATTGCAAGTTGAAAGGGCGAATTCACCGCCGCGGTCGAAAGCCCCAAAAATGTTTAATTCAAAGTTTTATCGTATTGCAAGTTGAAAGGCCTATATTGACCAGTGCTTTTACTGCGAGGGCAAATAGTTTCATTCAAAATTCTATAATGGACCCAGAAATTCAGACAGCATAAAAGGCTAATTTAAGATACAATAAA
>JACDNZ010000006.1 GCA_017656345.1 Thermosipho sp. (in: thermotogales)
TAATTTTGTACAAGTCGATACTCCAATATTTACAGGTGCTATTGGAGAATCTGCTGGAAATCTATTTGAAATTGACTATTTTGATTATGGGAAAGTTTATCTTGCACAAACCGGTCAACTATACCTTGAAGCGGCTTGTATGGCACTTGGAAAAGTTTTCAATTTAGGCCCAACATTCAGGGCAGAAAAATCAAAAACAAGAAGACATCTCATTGAATTTTGGATGAATGAAGCAGAAGTTGCATTTTATGAACATGAAGACAATTTGAAATTACAAGAAAGCCTTGTAAGTTACATTGTAAAATACGTTTTAGAAAACGCTGCGGAACATTTACATGCTATAAAAAGAGATATCTCTAAATTAGAGAAAATTGAACCTCCATTCCCAAGGATTACGTATACAGAAGCTGTTAAATTGCTCCAGAAAAAAGGTTATGACATCCAATGGGGAGATGACTTTGGAGGAGATGAAGAAACAGAAATAGCAAAACAGTTTGAAAAACCTGTTTTTATTACTCATTATCCTAGAAAAGCAAAAGCTTTCTATATGCAACCTGATCCAGAAAATCCCGAAGTTGTTCTCTGTGATGATTTAATCGCACCTGAAGGATATGGTGAAATAATTGGAGCTTCACAAAGAATTCACGATTATAATTTATTAGTTGAAAGGCTCAAAGAATTCAATTTGCCTATTGAAGCATACGATTGGTATCTCGATCTTAGAAAATTTGGTTCTGTACCACACAGTGGTTTTGGATTAGGAGTTGAAAGAACAATAGCCTGGATAGCTGGTTTAGATCATATTAGAGAAGCAATACCATTCCCACGAACACTTTACAGAATACATCCATAAAGCCCGAGATAGTCTCGGGCTTTTTTATTTATTTAATTAGTGAAGTATAATGAAGAATAAAAAAATTAAAAATTAATTATCTATATATTTGAGGTTATATTAATATTGATACTTAAAATTTCATATGCTAAAATCAGGTTGTAAAATTGACCAATACCAAAGGAGGGGTAAAAGTGATAGTAAGACCATTCAGAGGTTTAAGACCAAAAAAAGATATGATTGAAAAAGTTGCAGCCAAACCATATGACGTTGTTACAACAGAAGAAGCTAGAAAGGAAGCCGAAAGAAATCCTTTTACATTTTACAAAGTAACAAGACCTGAAATAAATTTTGAAGGTGAAGTAGACACACATTCAGATGAGGTAATATTGAAAGGTAAAGAAGTACTTGATCAATATCAAAAAGACGGCGTAATGATTTTAGAAGAAAAACCAGCAATTTACGTTTACAAAGAAGAATGGAAAGGATTTTCACAAATTGGAATATATGCAACATTTTCAACGCAAGAATACAGAGAAGGGAAAATCAAAAAGCATGAATTAACCAGGAAAGATAAGGAAGATGAAAGAGCAAGGCATGTTAAACTTCTTAAAGCACATACAGGCCCCGTATTTCTTATGTATCGTTCAAAACCAGAAATCGATGAATTAATTATTAAACACACCTCAAAAACCCCAGAATATGATTACGTTGATGAAACAGGAATCCATCATACCCTTTGGGTAGTTGACAATGAAGAAGAAATAAAAGAAATATCTGAAGTTTTCAAAACAGTGGATGCATTCTATATTGCAGATGGACACCACAGGGCAGCTGCAGCCGCAAGAGCCGCAGAAGAATTTGCAAAAGAAAATCCTAACCATACAGGTGAAGAAGAATATAACTTTTTCTTAGCTGTTTTATTCCCTCACAATCAATTAAACATCCTGGATTACAACAGAGTAGTCAAGGACCTAAATGGATTAAGTGAAGAAGAATTTTTAAACAAGGTTTCCGAAAAATTCATAATTGAAGAAGCTCCAAAATCTCCATATAAACCCGAAAAGAAACATGAATTTGGAATGTATCTAAACAACAAATGGTACAAACTAATAGCAAAAGAAGGTACTTATGATGAAAACGATGTAGTATCTTCTCTTGATGTTGCAATATTACAAGAAAACTTATTAAACCCAATTCTTGGTATCGAAAACCCAAGAACTGACAAAAGAATTGACTTCGTAGGTGGAATAAAAGGCATGGAGGAACTCCAAAAACTTGTTGATAGTGGTGAATTTAAAGTTGCCTTTTCTCTTTTCCCAACATCAATTGAAGATTTGCTTCAAGTAGCAGATGAAGGAAAAATAATGCCACCAAAATCAACATGGTTTGAACCAAAATTGAAAAGTGGAATAGTAGTTCACCTTATTTAAATATTTACCAAAATATTTATCAATTAAAATGGCTCCAGGAACATATACTGGAGCCATTTATTTTTATCACTTATTAAAAATTTCTCGCTTTCAAACATTATTTTTATGTAATCTCTTTTTAATTTCACAATATTTTTAAACAAAAACTGCCAACAACCCTGAAATACCAAATAAAACTCCTGAAATTATCAAAAGTTTTAAAGCTATTTTTGTGCTCCTTTTTTCTTTTTTATCCAATTGTCTCCTCATAGCCCTTAACCCTATTTCAAAAAATATCAATGAACTTGCAAGTAATACTACAGCGGAAACAAAAAATATATTTGAAATTATTTTCACAGAATCACCCCTTCAATCTTTTAATATTGTCCAGGCATCTTATTTCTTATAAAAAAATAAGCTTTAAAAATCCCGGCAATTGTCTTTGCATCAGTAATTTTCCCATCTAAACATTCCTTTACCGCTTCATCCAAATCTTTAAACTCTATTTCTAAAATTTCATCTTCATCAGGAGACATTTTTCCACTTTCCAGTTCTCTTGCAAGATAAATATGAATCACTTCATTCGAGAAACCTGGAGTTGTATGAATATATCCCATATATATAAATTTTTTAGCAGTATAACCTGTTTCTTCTTTTAATTCCCTTTTTGCACATTCAAGAGGATCTTCTCCTGGAAAATCAAATTTTCCAGCAGGAATCTCAAGTAATACTTGCTTTATTGGATACCTATACTGTTTAACCAACACTACTTTATCATCTTCAGTTATAGGAACAACCGCAACAGCTCCTGGATGCAAAACATATTCCCTTGTGCTCATCTTACCATTTGAAAGTAAGACTTCATCCTTTTTAACGTGGAGTAATATCCCTTTAAAAATTTCCTCTGTTTTTATTGTTTTTTCTTCCATCCCATAACCTCCAAAATCGGATATCACAAAAATTATACTATATTTAAATCTAAATGAAAAATAATTGCGGGCAAATTGCCCGCAACTGTGGCGGAGGCGGTGGGACTCGAACCCACAAGGGCTTAAAAGCCCACCGGTTTTCGAGACCGGCCCCTTAGCCAATTCGGTGCAC
The DNA here is from genome assembly GCA_017656345.1 of Thermosipho sp. (in: thermotogales). GTDB lineage: Bacteria > Thermotogota > Thermotogae > Thermotogales > Fervidobacteriaceae > Thermosipho_A. The sequence continues at coordinate 3,346 of JACDNZ010000006.1, forward strand.
GCCTCCTCAATTGAAATATTAACATAAAAAACGTAATTTTTCAATTTATTTTTTAATGAATTATATATAACTAATTCACTTGTATTAAACTTAGTTTGTGGTATAATATTGGTAGTAAACAAAAAATCCTTTAAGTCAAAGCCTAAAAGGAGGTAAAATAATGGGAAAATTTATTTTGCATGTTCCTGATATGTCTTGTAAACATTGCGTTATGAGAATAAAAAACGCCCTTGAAGAGACTGGCGAAAAAAACTTTGAAATCAAACTTGATGAAAAAATTATTATCATAGAAACCAATAATTTAGAAACAGTGAAATCAAAACTCTCGGAAATTGATTATCCCGTAAAAGAAGCAAAAAGCATATGAGCAAAAGGTTCCGAAAAATCGGAACCTTTTTTATTTTTGTAACATAAGTTACAGATATCTCGCGATAAATAATCTATAATTAAATTAGGGAAAACTAATTATCATGGAGGTGTAAATATGAGTGAATTATTCAACAAAAAAGAATACTTAAAAAGCTTACTCAAAAGGCTTAAAAACGAAAACAATGAAGAGATTAAAAAAGAAGTAAAAAAACTTCTTTCGGAAATTTCACCTTTGGAAATTGCCATTGTGGAGCAAGAACTTTCAAAAGAAAATGGAATGACAGTTGATGATGTAAGAAATGTTTGTAATATTCATATTGATGTTTTAAAAAGCAAAACGGTAAATAAAAAATTGGATGTACCGGAATGGCATCCTATTCATATATTAGTAAAAGAACATGAATTTATGCAAAATGAAGTTACTAACTTTAAAAGTCTTGTAGACCAGATCTATTCAAAAAATAATTTTTCTGATGCTATGCTTTTAATTTTAAAAATCCAAAACTTTACAGAAAACTTCGAAAATTTTGAATTTTATTTCCAAAAAGAAGAGAATGCTTTGTTCCCAATTCTAGAAAAGCATGGAATTGAAAAACCACCAATGGTAATGTGGAAAGAACATGATATCTTCAGAGATTTAAGAAAAAGACTAAAAAATCTGAGAAATAAAGAAAATCACGATAATTTTGAAATTTTCAAAAATTCCATCTGGAAAATTGCTACTGGAATGATTGAGTTAATTTTGAATCATATACACAAAGAACATTCCATACTTTTTCCATCTGCACTTGAAACAATAACTGAAAAAGAATGGATAGAAATCAGAAAAGAGTTTGACAAAATAGGATATTGTTGCTTTACACCAAAACCACTACCAAAGTTCAATTTAAATAAAGAAGAAAAAAATGTTAATATTAATAATGATAGGGATGAAATAAATGAAGATGTTACTCTTGATAATATAATTGAGCTTATTAAAAAATTCTCAAAGAAACAATCGGATAAAATCAAACTTCCTAGCGGAGAATTTACTTTGCAGCAACTAATTGCTGTATTGAATGCTTTGCCTGTTGATATAACTTTTGTAGATGAAAAAGATGAGGTAAAATATTTCAATGAAACAAAAGATAGAATTTTTGTTAGAAGTAGAACAATAATTGGTAGAAAAGTTCAAAATTGTCATCCAGAAAAAAGTATAGAAATTGTTAATCGAATTTTAAGTGACTTCAAAAGTGGCAAACGAGATAAAGCGGATTTTTGGTTAAAGATGGGAGAAAAATATATTTACATTCAGTATTTCCCCGTTAGGAACGAAAAAGGGGAATACTTAGGAACATTGGAAGTTACACAGGATATTGCACCCATTAAAAAAATAGAAGGAGAAAAAAGAATATACGACGATTAATTCTGGGGTGAAAAAATTGGAAAAATTCATTAAAACAATTAAAAATTGTGAATTATTTGATGGAATGAAAGTAGAAGAAATAAAAGAAGTATTTAAAACTGCCAAAAAAGAAACTTATGATAAAAATTCAATTGTGAGACAAAGAGGAGAAAACTGTGATGAATTACTTTTTTTAGTTGAGGGTGAAACCCTGGGGCTTTTTACCAATGAACAGGGAAAAGTTCTTCAGATTGATCACATGATAGCTCCAAAGCTTCTAGCTTCTGCTGTTATCTTTTCTAAAGGTTCAAAATATCCTGTTGATGTTGTTACTATTAAAAAAAGTACTTTTCTTTCAATAGATAAAAACCATTTTATAAACTCAATGCTCAAACATGAAAAACTTCTAAGAAACTACTTAAAGGTTGTTTCAGAATCTTTTATCTTTATAACCGATAGATTTTATGAGATTGCAATGAAAAATCTTGTTCAAAAGGTATGCAGTTATTTATATCGACTTTATAAAGATCAAAAGTCCCTGGAAGTAAAGCTTAATATGTCAAAGGAAGAACTTGCAAGAGAATTTGGAGTTGCAAGACCTGCCCTTTCAAGGGTATTCATAGAACTTGAAAAATACGGTATCATTGAGACAAACGGGAAAATGGTTAAACTAATTAATCTGCAATACATAAAAGACTATGCTGAATTATTTGATTAAAAAAACACTCCCATTTGGGAGTGTTTAATATATATTAGATCAATATTATATTTTTTCAGCTTTACTACTGTATTTTTTCGTCTGTAAGGTTGTGTTTCCTTTTTTAAGTATTTCTATTGCTTCTTTTTTCAAGGACAATACTTCTTCAAAAATAATATGAAGAATTACCATCTGACAAACAATAGGGGAAATCTTTGGTATCCCACCCTCAATACCCGACGGTGGAATATACAGTGTTTTGTCAACAACTTCCGTAATTCTAGACTCATAACCTCCAGTAATAGCAATAGTGTAAGCTTTGGAATCTTTTGCAACCTTCATTGACTTTACAGTATCTCTAATATTACCACTTGAAGAAATACCAAACACAACTGTTTTATCATCCATTCCAACAGCGCTTATCACCTGCATATGAGGATCAATAAAATAGTTAGCAAAAAAACCAGCCCTTGTAAACAATAGCGCTCCGTACTCTGCTACAACTCCACTTGATCCAACACCAAAGAAAAAAACTTTGTTTGAATTTATTATCTTTTGTGCAACACTTTTTATCGTTTTTTCATCAATCAATTTTGACAAATTATTCAAAGAAAGAATTATCTCAGAAACAATTGAATGAGTTTTTGCTGGTTGGGCATCCAAATTTGATATTTCTTTTGCTAATTCAATTTTTAAAGCTTGAAATCCCTTAAAACCAAGCTTTCTACTCAGACGCGAGATAGTTGCCTCACCAACCTTTGCGAGATCAGCTAATTCACTAATCGAATGATGAATAACATCATCTGGATATTTGATAATATATCTTGCTATCTTTTTTTCAGCTGGTTTTAACTGATCAAAAATCGCTTTTAATCGTTCAATAATACCAAGTTTTATCTCATCCATATTTTTCTAAGTTCATCCTTCCTTTCAAAAAATTTATCTAATAATTTGTTAATTTCATTTTCTGCTTCCTTTGTATCCATATCTATTGTTTTTAACACAAAATCACCCGTTTTACCAAAATATATTGGGACCAGCGTTTCAATAACTTCAGTTTTATATTCCTTATATTTATATGATAACTCAAATATCACTGAAATCCAAATATCTTCATCTACTCTTCCATCCTTTTCAGCCACTTTAAATAACTTATCTGCCAATTCTGGGCTAAAAATTTTCTTAATATTTTCCCTGTTCTCAATTATACCATTTTGACACTTTCTCAAAAGATTTTCAACATCAACTTTTATTGGTTCAGGCTTTATATCTAAAATATCTCCAAATATTGGTGCTTCAACAATTCCCTTAATATTTAACCAGCTATCTTTATATACATCCATTAAAGTAAACAATGTACCAACAACTTCTCTAAACATATTTCCAAGCTGTTTTCCGGGATCTTTAACATCATGAATTTTCGCACCCAGTGAAGCCTGATAAACAGGGAAATTTGATTCATTGATGGCAGTGGTAGTCATCCAAATATCAATCCCAAACTTTGAAATATCAGATTCCCATATTTCAACTGGTTTCTTAACGTATATTTCAATCATTTCCTTGCCAACTCCAAAATCTCCGCCGATAGGTTGTCTAACTTTCTGACCATATAATACTGATGTTAAAGGATAACAAATAGAGTTTGTTATGGTTCCATCATATTTATGCCTAATATAGTAAGGAGTAATATATGATGTTTTGCCTTCTAAAATTGGCTTTAACAACCTTTCAATCCAGAAAGGTTCAACACTTCTCAAATCAGAATCCAAAAATACAACTGCCTTTGCATCCACTGCATATGCTATCTCAAAAATACTTCTCATCGCTGTACCCTTACCAGAAATTCCTTCATAAACAAATGTATAAAGATCAGATTGTGCTTCACTTTTCAAAAACTCATCTCGTGTTCCATCGTTTGAACCACCATCCGAATTAATGATACAGGTTTTCATTTCCGGGAAATACTTTTTTAAACCTTTATCAGCTGTTTCAACAACATATCTGATTGTATCAGCATTGTTATAACTAGGGATACCCACTATCAAGTCATATGGACCTTCACTAATTATCCTTTCCATAACTTCCTGCGGCACTGTATGAACCTTTAAATCTTCTTTGATCATTCTTTAACACCTCCTGCTGTAAAACCTGCTGTAAGATATTTTTCCATAAGACTAAATATAATTATAATTGGTACAGCCGAAACTAGCGAAGCGGCCATCAATCTACCCCAAACTGAATGCGCTGATTGACTAAATGCGTTGAGTCCTATAGGTAAAGTAAACAAATCCTTATACGATTTTAAACCGAGAAAAGCAGATGCAAATAAATATTCGTTCCAACCAATCATAAATGCATAAATATAAACTGTGACTATTGCAGGAGCTGATAACGGGATTATTATCTTTAAAATTGTCTGCATTCTAGTACAACCATCGATAATTGCAGCCTCTTCAATAGAATATGGAATTGTTCTAAAATAGTTTCCCAACATATATAATGAAACAGGTAAAGTCTGAATAATATACACAATAATCAAATAAACTCCCGCTCCAAATGGAGTTGATAATATTCCTAATTTTACAGCCATTTGATATAAAGGAACCATAATTACTGTCCCACCAAACAAGTATACAACTAATACTGATCTTTGAAGCATTCCTTTTCCTCTAAATCTAAGTCTAGAAATTGCATAACCACCAAGCATTGCAAAAATAAGGCTAAATAAAGCTCCTAAACCTGCAAACATTAGAGAATTCTTCATGTATTTAAGAAACGGAAATTCCGTTGCTTTTTCTGCAATTATCTTTTGCTTTTGCTCTTCCAGTTCATTTATTTGCTCTTTTACTTTTGCTAACTCTTTATCTAAAAATTCTTCTGATTTGTAATTATTCAAGAAATAATATAAATCGTTTAATAAAGTTATATCGCCTTCACTTAATATTATCTGGGCATTTTCCATTATTTCGTTATATTCTTTTGTTCCTATTTTCATTGCATTTTGCAAATATTCTTCCCTATTTTCGGGTGTCAAACCAGAAAAATCCATTATTAATTCGATCATATTTCGTAATTCCTTTTCTTTTTCTGGAATTAACGTTTCCTCAACATAGGTTAGATAACTTTCTTTTGATGCCGAAATGCTCTTTAATCTTTCTAGTTTTGTATTTATTGATTCCAGATTTCTTTTTGTTATTTCATCACCAAAAAATGCTTCTTCAGTGCTCTGGATTAACCCAAAAATTTCTGCATAATTTCTCAATGTTAAATTATTAAAACTTGTCTTGTAAGGATCATAATCCGCATGAAAAGAAACAATCAACATATAATAAAAAGGAATCAAAATGATGGATGCTATTATCACCAAGCCAAAGTAGAACAAAAACTTTCTCAATGGTGATTTCCTTTTTACCATTTTAACACCTTCTTCACATAGAAACCAATTAGTACCATCATTACTACCATTAAAATGGTTGCAATAGCAGCCGCAACACCAAATTCAGGAGAAGTTGTACCAATTACTCTTTCATATATAAAAATTGGTAAAGTACCCGCACTCTTACTCATCAAATATACTTCATCGAATTTGTAAAAATTCCAAATACCTCTCAACAATCCAACAGCAGCAATTACAAAGTAAAGTTCTGGTAACGTTACATTGGTAAACTTTCTCCAGGCATTTGCTCCATCTATTTCTGCTGCTTCATATAATTCAGAAGGAATTGATTGCAATTTCGAAAGAATCATTAAATACACAAATGGAAAATTTCTCCAAATATTGAATACTGAAACCACAATAAATGCATTATTTATATTATTTAAAAGATCAATATCAGTGGATATTAATCCTAATTTTCTTCCGAAAAATTCAACAAATGGTCCAAGGCTTGGATCAAAAATATAGTGCCAGGAAAACACTACCGATATTAAAGGAGTAATATATGGCAGCAAAATTATTGTTCTCATTATTCTTCTACCCTTAAAATCTTTATTCATCATCAATGCAACAATTAGGCCAAGCAATATACTACCCACAACAGTCAATAAAGTAAATGAAATGGTTATAAAAAACGATCTCCAGAAATCCTTGTCAGAAAGAATTCTTTTATAATTTTCAAGTCCAACAAATTTCATAGAAGTAATTCCTACATCGAAAAAAGAAATATAAATGTTGTAAATAACTGGATATAAAATTAGCAATAGTAGAAGAATAATCGTAGGTGCAACCAGTTTCCAAGCAAATCTTTCTTCTTTAACTGAAAGTTCCAACTCTTGTTCACCTCCTATATAGAGAGGAAGGGGGACTGTTGTCCCCCCCTTTATTAGAAATTACTTAATTATTTTCCGGTGACTTTTTTCATTTCTGTCTCCCAGAAACTTAGTACTTCTTCAGGAGTAAGTCCTTCATCAAACATTTTTACTATCCCTTTTCCTATAATGAATGCACCTGAAATCTTTCCCATTTCCGGGAAAACTTTTCCAGCAACATATCCAAATTTTTCAACATTAGACATACCCTCAATTATTTCCATTATTTTCTCTTTTCCATACCTGGTATAAATTCCTTTAGGATCGTTCATAAACACTTCGCTTTCGGCCATTTCCTTGGTTGTTGGCAACATTCCTCCAGGTGCCATATGTAAAAACTTCACATAATTTTCTGGTTCAAACATGAAATTCAAAAATTTCCAGGCACCAAGTTTATTGGTTGTTGTGTTTAAAACTCCCAATGAAACAACCTGTCCAAAAGAAGACTTTCTTGAATGAGTCATGTATGGAGCAAAACCTGTATTATCTACAAGTTCAGGATTAAAGTTTTCAATATATTTTGTTTGAACTTCTGCCAATGCTAAATCATCCATTATGTAAGTTGAATAGAAAAACATTGCTGCTTTACCCTGTAAATACAATTCCCTTGCTTGTTTCCAATATGTATGTCCGGGTGCAGAATATTTGCCAAGTTCTCTATAATATTCTAATGTTTCTTTCATCTGAGGAGAATTTACAACTATGTTTCCGTTTTTATCAAAAATTCTGGCACCATTTGATAATGCAAAAATTGTAAATACCTGCTCAGCATATGAATCTGCATTTTTTGCCAAAACAATTCCATATATTCCTTTATCAGGATTGTTAAAATATCTTGCAGCATTTAAAATGGCTTCCCAGGTAACAGGAGGTTCCAATCCTGCTTCCTCAAACCAATCTTTCCTATACCAAATTCCTTGAACCCATCCATGATATGGGACCGCATAATAGTTATTTCCATCAGGAGACATTACAAATCTTGCAGCTCCTTCATAAAAAGTCCAACCAGAATTGTTAATAAACCTTGTTGGGAGTATCGTATCAAGCAATCCATCTGATCCTAAACTCAAAATTGTTTCAGCACCAGCTTCAATGATATCAGGAAGAGTTCCTGCTGCTTTTGCGGCAGCCAATTTTGAAAACATTTCATTTTCTTCAACAGCAACAACTTCAACTTCTATACCCGTCTCAATAGAAAAAGTTTCAGCAAGTTGATTTATTACCTTTTGTCTGCTTTCTTCAACTTGTGTATGCCAAAAAACTATTTTACTCGCACTGAAGGATATACTAAAAACAAACACTAACAAAAGAACCATAAAAAGTTTTTTCATGCTTTCACCTCCGAAGAAAAATATTTTCATGTGACATATTTATAATATCAGATATCCGAAAAAAATTAAAACTTGTTTTTTAATAATTAAACTGATTCTCATTAATTTATCAAGATTATACAGAGAAATACATCAAAAATCATTGTTTTAATATTATAACCGAACCAAAACCCGAGAATTTCGTCTAAATTTAAAGAATATCAAATTCAGTTAATGTCTACTAATTTTGTCTGAATTGTAACAATAATTTTAGATATATTATTCTCTTGTGGTGTATAATTTTATCGTGCATGTATAAAAAACAATGGCAAAAATTTTTTGGAGGTGTATACTAATGGCACTTTTATCAGCAAAAGACAGGGAATATTTAAAGGATTTATTCTCTAAAGAACTCGAAAACAAAGTAAAGCTTATTTATTTTGGAGATGCTAAGGAAAATTGTGAATACTGTGAACTTGAAGAACAAATCTTAGACGAACTTCAGGAGCTTTCTGACAAAATAATTATTGAAAGATATAACGTAAATGAAAACAAAGATTTAGTTGAAAAATATGAAGTTGAAATGACTCCAGCATTAATCTTAACACTTGAAGATGGCGAAGATAAAGGAGTTAGATTCTATGGTCTTCCATCAGGGCATGAATTCGGTACATTAGTTCAGGATATCGTTACTTTTGGAAAAGGTGCTAAACCTGAACTTTCTTCAACAACAATTGAAAAACTTAAAGCTATTGATAAACCTGTTAAGATCAGCGTATTCGTTACACCAACATGTCCTTACTGTCCTCGTGCAGTTCTAACAGCTCACAATTTTGCTTTAGTTAACCCATTAATAAAAGCTGAAATGATTGAAGCTAACGAATTCTTTGATCTCAGTAACGAATTTGGTGTTTCATCTGTTCCACACATTGTTATTAACAGAAATCCAAACACATTCTTTATCGGTGCATATCCAGAACCTCAATACTTAGAAGAAGTATTGAAGGCAATAAAGTAAGGAGGTGAACTATTATGGTTCACTTTGATTTGGGAAATATTTCGACCGGTCCTAAAGATTATTATGACATATTAATTGTTGGTGGTGGACCAGCAGGATTAACTGCTGCCATTTACGCTGGAAGAGCAGGACTTTCTGCCGGAGTTTTTGAAAAATCAATCGAAGGTGGAGCAGTTACTCAAACTCACATAGTCGAAAATTGGCCAGGATTTATGAGAATAGAAGGAAATGAACTTGGAGAAAAATTTGCTGAACATGCTAGAGAATTTGGTGCTGAACTTATAACCGCAGAAGTTGTAAAAATTACATATGACGATGATTATAAATATATTCATTTAGACAATGGAAAAGTTGTTAAAGGGAAAGTCCTAATCTTTGCAACCGGAGCTGTTCCAAGAGAACTTGGAGTTCCCGGTGAAAAAGAATTTAGAGGAAAAGGCGTTACCTATTGTGCGGCATGCGATGGATATCTATTCTCAGGAAAAGATGTAGTTGTTGTTGGTGGTGGAGATAGTGCTTGTGACGAAGCTCATTTTCTTGCAAAAATGGTTAAAAGTATTACAATGGTTCAAAATCTTCCATATTTAACTGCTGCAAAAGTTCTGCAGGACAGACTCTTGTCAAATAACAATGTGAAAGTTATATATAATTCTTTAGTAAAAGAAATAAGGGGTAATGACAAAGTTGAAGAAGTTGTTGTCGTAGATAATGAAACTGGTAAAGAAACAGTTATTAAAGCTGAAGGTGTTTTCATTTATATTGGACTTGTTCCCAAAAGTGATCTTTTGAAGGATATTGTAAAAGTCGACAAATTTGGTTACATAATAACAGATGAAAATATGGAAACAAATATCCCGGGAATCTACGCAGTTGGAGACGTTAGAGTAAAAAATCTTAGGCAAATTGTTACTGCCGCCGCTGATGGTGCAATCGCAGTTGAACATGCAGCGAAAAAATATTTCTAGGAGGTGGCAAAATGCAACATTTGAAAATAACAATTTACACTACTCCAACTTGTCCATACTGTAAAAAAGCAAAAAACTATTTCAAACAACTTGGATTAAAATTCAAAGAATATGATGTTTCAAAAGATCAAAAAGCAGCAGACAGAATGTACAGAAAATCAGGTCAATTAGGTGTGCCTGTAATTGAAATAGGGAATCAAGTTATTGTAGGGTTTGATAAATTAAAAATTGATAGAATATTAGGCATAAATTAATTAAAGGCAGGTTTAACCTGCCTTTAATTAAAATTGAGGTGATTATTTATGAAGTTTTTTAAACACCGATAAAATGCCTTATTATTAGATTTTTTGAAAGGTTAAAAATTAAAAGAGTTAAACTAAAAATAAGGAAGAAGGGGTTATAATGAAAAAAATTATATTTTCTTTATTGTTAATTGTTTCAATTCTATCTTTTTCATATAAGTTTACATTTTTTGACCTAGGAACTGCTCATAAAATTTCCCAAATTGAAGATAAACCACTCATAATATATTTTTCCTCACCTAGTTGTGGTTATTGTAAAAAATTTGAAGAAGAAGTTCTATCTGATAAAAACTTTCGAGAAATTCTGAGAGCTTCATATATATTTGTGAAGATCAATCCTAACACATATAAAACTTCATTTATGGGAGAAGAATTTACAAACATGGAGCTTTTCAGTGTGTTCGGGGTAAGAGGAACACCAACGTTTGTCTTCTGGTACAAAGATAAAATAATAACTTCTATACCAGGCTATTTACCATTAAACGATTTTTCAAAAGCACTTATGTATATTCTAAGATTTACTTATGAAAATTATCAGGAAAGTTTCGAAACGTATATGACACAAGAAGATTTTTATTTAGGACCTTCTGAAATTATCCACGTTTCTAAAGAATACTTTGACTTTGTTCTCGAAAACGACAAAAATGCTGAATTAATACAAGAACTTACAGACGAAACCGTCATCGATCAATATAAAACTTATTTAACATATTCAACGGAAAATGCCGAAACACTTAAAGAAAAAGGAGTATTAAGAATACTTGTAATGGAGGAAAAATAATGCTCACGATTTACAAAGATGTTAGTGTTTGGATTGCATTTGGTCATGGGATACTAGCTTTTTTCAGTCCATGTGTTTTACCATTAATTCCTGCATTTCTGGGAATTTTATTTACTGCAAAAAATAAAATACTTAAAATACTGGGATTCTTTATAGGATTCTCTTTTTTGTTCTCTTTAATAGGAGTATTTTCAGGAAAAGTAGGAACTTTTTTTGTAAAATACGGCAATATAATAAACTATGTTTTGGGAAGCATTATAATCATCATGGCTATATTTTACATACTTGGAAAACAAATTGTAAAAGAAAATAAAATAAACGTATGGAAATTCAAAGGCGGAGGTTTTTTTACTGGCATCTTATTAGGCGGTGCAGTAGGACTTGTGTGGATTCCGTGTAGTAGTCCTGTGTTGGGTTCTATTCTATCCATTGCTGCAAAATCAAACGCTTTGAAAGGGGGAATTTTGTTATTTGTTTACTCTTTAGGAATTTTCATACCCTTCCTTACCATAGGGGCATCTGTATCAAAGATTCTTTCTGTAAGTTTTAAAAAACCAAAATGGGAAAAATTTTTAAGAATACTAGGTGGAATATTTTTAGCACTTTTAGGAATTTTAATTATTTCAGGAAAAATGGTAGTATAATAAAAAATAGAAAGGAGATGTTGGCATGCCAAAAGCAGAATTAAATTGGTATGAAGGGATGTTGTTTTTCACAAAAACTACTTCAGGGCATGATTTAATCATAGACGCTGGGGAAAAAGTTGGCGGAAGAGACGCTGGGGCAAGACCCAAAGAGCTTATTCTATACTCTCTTATGGGATGTACAGGAATGGATGTTGTCTCATTGCTTAGAAAAATGAGAGTTATAGACCAACTTGAATCATTCAAACTCGAAGTTGATTATGAAGTAGCATCTGAACACCCAAAAGTTTATACGAAAATTCATTTAAAATATATATTCAAATTTAATGGCGAACCCCCAAAAGACAAGGTAGAAAAAGCTATAAATCTTTCTCAAGAAAGATATTGTGCTGTTTCTGCAATGCTTAGAAAAATAGTACCAGAATTTACTCACGAAATTGTATATATATAATATGGCTGATTATCCTCTTCAATATAAAAATCCAGGACCAGAAGTCAAATTAAAAACCAAAAAAGGATATCCAAAATTAGGCGCGACTCCTGATGACACAGGGGTTAATTTTGCTATTTTTTCACGACACGCTGAAAAAGTCGTTTTAGAACTCTATCAAAATTACAACGATTCAAAACCTTCCCATAGATTTGAACTCGATCCCATATACAACAAAACAGGAGATATATGGCATATATACATATATGGAATTGGTCACGGACAATACTATGGTTGGAGAGTATTCGGCCCTTATGCTCCAGAACAAGGTAAAAGGTTCAATCATAATAAATTACTAATAGATCCATACGCAAAAGCCATTTCAAGTTATTTCCTCTGGGAAACTACTTCAGTGTATGGTTATGATAAAAATTCCCCTCATCTAGATCTATCTTTTTCCAATGAAGACTCTGCCATTACTCCTTCAAAATCAATAGTTATTGATGATTCGAAATACAATTGGGAGAACGACTCCCACCTGCACATTCCATGGGAAGACACTATCATATATGAGTTACATGTAAGACTTTTTACAATAAGTCCCTCATCAAAAGTAAAGTATCCCGGGACTTTTCTTGGAATACTAGAAAAATTAGATCATTTAAAAGAACTTGGAGTAACTACAATCGAATTGATGCCAATTTTTGAATTTAATTTCGATGCAAATGATAGAATAAATCCTCTAACTGGTGAAAAATTAAAAGATGTTTGGGGATATAATCCCTTAGGATTCTTTGCAGTTACTGGAAATTACTCGATTGGTTTGAAACTTGGTGAGCAAGTATTTTTATTCAAAGATTTTGTAAAGGAACTCCACAAACAAGGTTTTGAAGTAATTCTTGATGTTGTTTACAACCATACTGGTGAAGGTAATGAATTAGGCCCTACTCTTTCTTTTAGAGGATTAGATAACGAAATATATTATATGCTTGATCCCAATAACAAAAGATATTATTTGAATTATACTGGTTGCGGAAATACTCTAAATTGTAATCACCCTGTTGTAAAGAAATTAATAATTGATAGTTTGCGATATTGGGTAACAGAAATGCATGTAGACGGTTTTAGATTTGATCTTGCAGCTGTTCTGGGAAGAACACCGGAGGGTGATTGGATAGGGGATTTATCCTTATTAAAAGACATTGCTGAAGATCCTATCTTACATAATCTGAAATTAATTGCTGAAGGTTGGGATGCTGCAGGAGGTTACTTTCTAGGTAAATTTCCAAAAGGATGGGCCGAATGGAATGGACAATATAGAGATACCGTCAGAAGATTTATTCGTGGAGATGAAGGAATGGTTCTGGAACTAGCAAAAAGAATTACAGGAAGCCCTGATATATACGGTACTAAAACACCACATGCAAGTATTAATTTTGTTACTTGCCATGATGGCTTTACTTTAAGAGATCTTGTAAGTTACAATCATAAGCACAACGAAGAAAATGGTGAAAATAATAAAGATGGCATTGATGAAAATTACAGTTTTAATTATGGAGTAGAAGGAGAAACTGATGACCCAGAAATAAATAAAATAAGGAAACAACAGGTGAAAAATTTTATAACAATTCTCATGGTCTCACATGGTACTCCTATGATTCTAATGGGAGACGAGATGTATAGAACACAATATGGAAACAATAATGCATACTGTCAAGATAATGAAAAAACTTGGTTAGATTGGTCCTTAAAAGAAAAACACTACGATATATTTAGATTTTTTAAGAAAATGATTGAGTTTCGAAAAAAACATCATGCATTAAGACGAAAACATTTTTTCACAGGGAAAGACCTTACAGGTGATGGTATTGCAGACATATCCTGGCACGGAATAAAACCTTTCCAACCTGATTGGGGTTATCATTCCCATTCAATTGCTTTTATGATAAGTGGCACCGATTTTTTATGTGAAAATATAAAACCCGATAATGATATTTTTGTTATTTTAAACCAATGGAAAGAACCCCTAAAATTTACACTTCCATTTATACATGGAAAAACTTGGTTTAGAGTTGTTGACACTTCGAAAGAATCTCCTGAAGATTTTTTAGATATTCCAGAGCAAGTTGGATTTACTTACATTGCCCAGCCAAGAAGTTCTGTAATTTTAATAAGTGCCGAAGAAAAATAGTAAGCAAATTTGAAGAAATAACATCCGATTATTTCAAGAAACAATTTAAATTAATAGATTTTTCTTACCATTCAATTTCTCTACCAGTATAATCAAAAAAACGTCCTGTGCCTTCAAAAACTTCAATCAAATCCATTATACCTTTTGCTGATTCTTCAGGGGTAATAGGAGCTTCCATTCCACCCATATCGGTTTTCACCCACCCTGGATGAATGGATAACACCGAAATATTTTCCTTTAAAAAATAGTGCGAAAGAAGTTTAGTAATCATATTAAGTGCTGCTTTTGAAACTGAATAGCTATAACTTGTTGTTGCCGAAGTATTACTAATTGAACCTAATATCGAATCTATGTTTATTATTTTTCCGCCTTTATTTATCTTTCCTTGTTCATAAAGCTCACGAGTCAAAAACAAAGGCCCCAAAGCATTTGTTTCAAATGATTTTATAAAATTTTCATATTTTAAATTTGGAAACTTATCCCTAAATAAGACGCCAGCATTATTTATAAGAACATCGACTTTAAATTCAAGCTCATCAACAAATTTCTTTATAGAATCACAATCTGAAACATCCAGCTTTAATACTACTATGTTTTCACCGTTTTCAATCATATTTTGTAAACTTTCTGCCTGGGGATTTCTAACTGCTGCAATAACTTTATGCTTTCTCCTCAATGCTTCTTTCGTCAAAGCAAGACCAATACCTCTATTTGCACCTGTAATTAAATATATCATTTTATCCCTCCAACTTTTAATTTTTCTTCATGTTTGAGATATCTTTCTTAAATATTGCAAATTCTGGTAAATCAATTAATTCCTCAGGAAACTCTTTATACTTTTTAATTACAATTACAGGACTTCCCAGATCTACAAAAGCATCTAATGCCTCAACATCTAAATTAAACATCCTTATACAACCATGCGAAATTCTTCTACCTATTTCCCATGGTTTTGTGGTACCATGAATTCCAAACCATGGGTCTGAAAACTGGAGGAACCGCGTACCTAAACCGTTAATCGGCGACTTTGGAGGAATGTATTCACCGTACCAATAAAGGGCAGGATCCACCTGTTTGTCCAAAATCCAGTATATCCCCGGTGGAGTAGCATCACTCCTTCCAATAGATACCGGGAAAATTTTTACAAGTTTTCCTGCATAATATACTGCTAGTCTAGAAGTTGAAAGATTGATAACAACAGTTGTTAATCCTTCTAAAAATTGAACAGTTCCTATCTTCAACTTCATGCCAGAATATATTTTGTTTGGATCATCAAGCTTATTAATTATTTGTAAATCAGCTGTTCTTACCCCATACTTATTTGCGATTTCCCAGAGAGTTTCTCCGCGTGAAACTGTATGTGTTGTTATTATATTCGTGATATAAGGTGTAAAATCTCCTCTTAAATATGTTGTGAAACCATTCATTGTAAACAAATCATATGTAACAATTCTCTTCTTTCCTTCAATATTCAACGTGATATATAGATGATTTCTATACTCCTTTCTCCTTTTCTCTGAATACAAAATATACCCTTCTGAAGTCTTAATTACATCAAGGGGAATGTCATCGATTTTTGCATCCAATATTTCATAAACTGTTTCCACTTTGATTACCAATGACAAATTATCTGGGTCAGTATAAACTTTTAGATCTATTGACTTTTTATACTCATTTAAATCTAAAATTGGCTTTGGTAAAACTCCAACAACCGTTTGACCTAAAATATTTTTTCCATATACTATTGGTATTACCCACGTGTAGTTTCCATCTTCAAATTCGTATAAACTATCACCCTTTTTTCTAGCAATTGTAAAACCTGTTGGTGAATAAATATACACCTTTGGCGCATTTATTGCATCATATACTGGTTTAACTTCCAGCGTAACTCCTGTTGAAGTAACTGTGTTTATTTCAACGTAATGGCCAGCAAGTATGTAGACAACTATGTTTACAAAAAATAATAAAACAATTCTTTTCATTTTACATCCTCCAAAATCCATTTTATCGCCGCAGGAAATCTTCTTGCCCAATACGCTTCATTATGTTTCCCTTCAGAATCAAAAATATACTTAACTTTAACATTTTTCTGCTTTAAAAGCTCATACATTTTCTCAACATCTTTAACGAATTTAAGATTATTTGTTTCATTTCCTCCTACATCAAGATAAATTTTGGCATATGTTGGAGGATTATTTTTAACACATTCAAAAATTTTGTCTCCCCCAAAAAAGAAGGCAGGACTCATTACTATTGCACCAGAAAAAATACTGTACTTTGTAACAGCATATAAGGAAATTAATCCTCCCATTGATGATCCGCCAATGTAATTTATTTTTTCATTTGTTCTGTAATGTTTATCAATAAATGGTTTTAAAGTTTTAACAATAAATTCAATATATTTATCTCCTTTTCCTCCTTGCTGATAATTTGGATCATACCATGGAGAATATTCAGAAAGTCTATCAGCATTATTGTATATACCAACTACAATAATTGGTTTTATTTCACCGTTATTAATCAATTTATCCAACGTTTCATCTATTTCCCATTCTATACCAACAAAAGCCGTATCTTTGTCAAACAAATTTTGACCATCATGCATGTAAAGGACAGGATAACTTTCATTTCCCTTGTCATATCCCGGTGGTAAATAGATTATTATATTTCTTCTATTATCAAGTTCAGGTGAATAGAAATTTTCTATTAATTCAATTTTCCCCATCATGTCAAGCCAACCCTTTACTCTAACAATTATTCTTATTCCGTCTTTGCCGATCCTGGCTATTCTATATTTTTCGATTTTTTCAGATGTATCTGTACTACCTCTTGTAATAATAAATCTAATTGTCCCTGAGAGCTCCACATCTAAAAAATAATATTTTTCTGCCTTTATGAGCTGGTATTTTTCATCTTCAGGGTTCCAGTTATTAAAATTACCTGAAATATAAATTTTTGAATCTTTTGGTGTATTTTCTGGTACATAAACTTCAAATCTAACCTTATACGAAAAAACCGTGAAAGAAACAAACAATAAAACTAAAAGTATAAATTTTCTCACTTTTTCCCTCCGTTTTGTTTATTATATCATTGATTTATTTTATCTATCAATTCTTCTCAACTTCTTGTGCCAGTTCCAGGCTGTTTCAATAATCATATTAAGATCGTATTTTGGCTTCCAGCCAAGCACCTTACTCGCTTTTTCACTATCAGCAATTAAATATGGTGGATCACCTGGTCTCCTATCTGTTTCAATAACCTCAAAGTCTCTTTTAGTTATCTCTTTAACTTTCTCAATTACCTCTTTAACAGAATAACCTTCACCACTACCTAGATTAAAATAATTTGTACCTTCACCGCTTAATAGATACTCTAACCCCTTTATATGTGCATCTGCAAGATCATTTACGTGAATGAAATCTCTAATGCACGTCCCATCTCTCGTATCATAATCTGTCCCAAATATTTTTATGTTTTCTCTTACACCTAATGCTGCATCAAAAATTAATGGTATTAAATGTGTTTCTGGCTTATGTGCTTCCCCAATCTCTCCGCTTTCATCTGCCCCTGCAGCATTAAAATACCTGAATCTAATACTTCTGAGACCATAAGCTTTATCATAATCTTCCAGTATTTGCTCAATCATCCATTTACTCTTTCCGTAAGGATTAATTGGTTGTTTGGGGTCATCTTCCTTTATTGGTATTTTTTCAGGTAAGCCATATACTGCAGCTGTTGATGAAAATATGAACTTTTTTATCCCGTTTTTCAACATTGTTTTTAATAGAATAAGAGTACTCTCCACATTGTTTATATAATATTTCTGTGGGTCAATCACAGACTCTCCTACTTCTATATAAGCACAAAAATGCATAACAGCATCTATTTCATAGTTTTTAAAAATATTATCTAAAAGCTTTTCATCAGAAATATCACCAGGAACAAATTCACCCCATTTTACAAAGTTTTTAAAACCATGTGATAAATTATCATATACTATCACTTCATATCCCTTTTCATAAAGCATCTTACAGACATGAGAGCCTATATAACCTGCCCCACCTGCCATAAGTATTGCCAACTTCCTCACCTCTCTGTTATTTACTTAACTTTCAAAACTATTATATAACATTTAAAAATAATTGTTAATCTTGTCTTATTAAACCATGTCAATATTTAAAAAATCTTTTCAATTTAAAAATGATATAATTTTTTTGAAAGAGAACATTACAATTCAAGGGTGTAATTTACAAAAATATTGGGGGAATCTTTATGTCAATTTTAGAAGAAATTAGAAAAAATATAAACGCAAATTATTTTATTTCAGCATCTGCTGGAACAGGTAAAACCTACACAATAACCAGCTATTACATTTACATACTTGAAGAATATGAAAAACAGAATTATCCTGATATTATCGACAAAATAGTTGTCGTTACATTTACACGAAAAGCTGCTTCAGAAATGAAAGAAAGGATAATTGAAGCTGTAAAAGAAAAACTATTAAACACTCGAAAAAGAGGAAATAAAAAAGCCACTCAATACTGGGAAAATGTAAGTAATAACCTTTCAAGGGCAATAATTTCTACCATAGACAGCTTTTGTCAAAGAATTTTAAAAGAAGAGAATTTAAATGTTTCTATCGATCCAAACTTCACAATAATAAGCGATATGAAAGCTTCTAAAATCATTGACAAATCCGTTTTTTTAACACTTAAATACGTTTTTGAACTATACGATTTTGATAAAACAAACATTACAACGAATTTGCTTCTAAAAAGAAAAGAAAGAATCGAAGAATATTTAAAAAACCTCTCAAACTATAAAGCAGGTATAAAAACTTTATTCGAAAAACTAGAAAGTATAAGTGAAATTGAAAACCTTCTTAAAAAAACCTTGATCAACTGGCGCACTGAAATGAAGAAATCAACAGTTTCAGATAAATTACTCAAAATCGCAAAAGAAGATTCTGAAGCTTTAATAGCATTTAAATTAATGGCTCTAATTTCAAAAGAAATTTACGAAGGAAACACTATTGATAATTTTGAATTTGACTTTAAAGGTGTGCTTGAGAAAACTCTGGAAGTACTTGAAATTGATGAAATAAGAGAAAAATACAAAAATAGATTTAAATACATTATTATAGACGAGTTTCAAGACACAAATTATCTTCAAAAGGAATTATTTGAAAAACTTCACGGAGATAATAATTATGTGTTTTACGTGGGAGATAGGAAACAATCTATTTACCGATTTAGAGGAGCTGATGTTTCAGTTTTTCTTGAAACACAACAATATTTTGAAGACAACAAAAATAAAAACTATAGATTATTAGCATTAAAAGATAACTATCGCTCAAATAACAATCTAGTTCAATACTTCAACTTTATTTCGAAAGAAAAGCTCTTTAACAAACACATAATAAACCAAACAGACAAATACGAAGTTTTTAAATCGTTAAATCCTGAAATATATGAAAAACTCTGGTTCAATGAAAAAGATATTTCAATTCCCAAACAAGTATACGATGGACATGTTCCAGGCATAGAAACTGAAAATGGTGGAAGAATAAAATATGTGCTAGTTGAATTAGACAAAGAAAAAAATAAGATACTACAAGAAGCCGAAACTGTAGCCTATATAATTTCAAAACTTGTTGGAAAAAAGCTTACAGTAAAAGACAAAAATAACTTTCAAAAAGATCATATTATAACCTACAAAGATTTTGCAATTTTAAGAAGTAGAATAGCTAACGCAGAAGAAATATATTCTGATACTTTTAAAAAAGCCGGAATTCCATTATATATAGTTGGTGGGAGAAATTTTTATAAGAGGCTTGAAATCAAAACAATATTAAATGTTTTAAACGCCATCCAAAATCCAAACAACAATTTTTATTTCACTCAATTCTTCTTCTCACCGTTAGTTCTCGGTACATTTAAAGATTACTCAAAACTAGTGGAAAAAAATAATGGTGAACCACTATTTCAAACATCCAAAAATGCAAAATTTTTAAACGACAATTTAAAACATGCAATAAGGGTGCTTGAAAAATATTCAGAATTGAAATATTACATTAGGCCAACTGAGGTTCTAAAGGGTATTATCGAGGAATTAAAATATTTTGAAAAGTTAACCCTATTTGAGAATTATAAAGCTTCCATTCTCAATGTAAAAAAACTTCTGGTCGAAGCATCTGGATTAGATCAACTAGCAACTTCTTTTTCTGAACTTGTTAGACTTATTCAAAAACTCTCTGAAACAAGTGAAGAAGAAGCTTCTATGGAGGACGAAACAACTGATAGCGTGAAATTAATGTCTATTCATGCCGCCAAAGGATTAGAATTTAAAATTGTAATTCTGGGTGACCTTTTTGACAAAAAAGAAAAAAAATCAAATTCAGGGTTACAATTTGCGAATATGGAAAATTCCAGGAATTATATTCTGGAAAAATTTCTGGAGGAATTTAGAAAATCCGGAAATGAAGAAATACTTGATGCAATAAAACATTTTTATTTAAATGATGTCTATGATGAAACCGAGCTACAGAGAAAATTATACGTTGCTATTACAAGAGCTTCAGAAATGTTTATTCCCATTATTTTCCCGGAAATTGATTCAAAAAGCGCTAAATTTATTAAATTATCGGACGATGAGATCAAAACATTAAAAACCCTAACAAAAAGTTTCGAAATAGTCAAAATAAAACCTGAAACACTACAAATAACTACCCTTGAAGAAGAGTCTGAAAAATCTTTTGAAAAAATTCCTGAAGAAAATCTAAAAGACTTCAGAAACCTTTCCTACAAATCTTACATATCGCCAACAACTTTATATAATCTCATGGAAAAAGTAAAAGAAAAGGAATTTGAAGACGAAGAACAAACATATGATTTAAATGATTTGAACAACTTATTTTTAGAAGAAACTTTCGAAGGTACGGATATTCACCAGAAACTTTCATCAGTAAACACTTTATCTCAACTAATTTATCTCGAAAACACAGGAATTTTAAATATAAAAATTTCAGATAAATTAAATGAACTTTTTGAAAAATCTACAGTTTACTCTGAATGGAGACTTGTAAAACCATTAAGATATAAAGACAGAGAATATATGTTATTTGGAATACCAGACAAGGTTTTCAAAAAAAATGAAAAATTTTATGTTGTTGACTTCAAGCATTCCCCTCTCAATGATCAAGACAAGTTAAACAAATACCGTTTTCAGATTAAGTTTTATATGTATCTTTTAAACGACTTAGGAAAAGTAGCCAAAGGTTTTATTATATCCACAAAAACTGGAGAAATGTATGAAATAGAACCTCCTGGAATGGAGTTTGAAGAAGAGTTGAAAAAATTAATAGATGAATACGAAAAGGTGATAATATGAGAAAAGCAATTGTTATAGAAATCAACAAAAATCATTTCGATTTTATATCAAAAGAAATAGAAAAATTATATGACCCTTTCAATTTTCTCTTCATTGGGCCAACAGGATTCTATGTAAGACAAATTTCAGACAAATTTGCCAAAAATATTGGTAAAACAATAAATAAAAATGCTTTTATGGTTATAAATCAATATGTCACAGAAATGCTTTTGAAAAACAATATGGAAGCTGTTTACTTTGACAGAGACTTTTTCAAAGCTTTTATCTCAGAAAAAATAGAAGAATTAATAAGCAAACATGAAAAAAACAAAGACCATTACTATGAATTTTTAAGAGTTGTCTCAAGATCAAAAGGGATCATTGAATATCTCCTTGATCTGTTTGAAAAAGCCTGGGAATTAAACAACAGTACTTCAACTAATATTCCATTATATTATAAAGAAATCGAAAACATCCTAAATCAAGATGGGAACCTGCCAAGGCTTCTTAAAGAACTCCTTGAAGAAATTAGTTTGTTTTTTCAAAAGAGTGAAAATATATTTGATCCAATAACAACATATAAATGGTATATCGAAAATGCTGATTTCATTGAATACACAAGGGAAAACCTTGTAATAAGTGGTTTCTTTGACTTAACTCCGCTTGTGAAAAAAACACTGGAAAAACTATTTAATAAAAGCAAAAACGTCTATTTTTACATCTGGAGAAATGTCGAAGATAGAGCCTTCAAAGAATTAGAAATGATTTACGAATTTTTAAAGGAAAATGGTTTTGAAATACCCGAAAAGGAAAAAGGAAGGTTAAACATTAAACAGAAAACAGAAGCATTCTCTTTCAAAAATCCAACACTTGAAATCAAAAATGTTTGTGGGATGGTTAAGAAACTTATAATAAATGGCGTAAACCCTGGTGACATTTCAATAATTGCACCAACCACCCAGATTATGCTTCAGGTATCGGAAGAATTAAAAGATATGTACGTCCCTCATAAACTTTCGGGAGTTATAAAACTTTCAGATAGTAAAATAGTTAAAATGCTCCTTCAACCATTAAAAACTATTTTTTCCGGATATGAAATGGAAGAAATTCTTGCACTGATTGAATCTCCATTTTTAGAAGAAAGAAGACTCACAATGGACCAGATAGAAGAACTATTTAGAGAATTTGACTTTTTCGCTCTCAACATAAAGCCTTCGGATATATCCCGGGAATTTATAAAACAAACTTTTTTGGACCCAATTCAGGAAAAAATCGACAAGTTATCCCAAATTGATGAAGAAGACACCTACCAAGAAAGGCTAGAAAAGATTGAAGAGTATAAGAATTTTAAAACAATTATTGAAAAAGCTTTTGAAATTTTATTAAATATAGAAAATAACAAAAACCACGATTTTCTTGATTGGTTAAAAAATTTCGTAAAAAATACCATAAACAATCTTTCCCTTTTCAAAAATTATCAGGATTACTTAAAAGATGAAAGCGTAAATAAAGAAATAAATGCGTTAATGAAGTTTGCAGAAGTAATTACAAAGTTGCAAAAATTCAAAGATGCATTATTGAAAAACAAGAAAATGTCCTGGTATTCCATGTATAAAATTTTAGTTAACATCTTAAATGTCGAAACATTTAGGACTACCAGCAGATACTCAAATTCCGTTGAAATTTTAGATATAACTACTGCAAGATTTATTGAAAAGAAATATAAATTTTTTGTTCATTTCACTGATTCATATTATCCTTCATTTAACATTAACCCTCTAATACTGCAAGTTTCAGGAAACTCACAAAACTTTGCAAAATTTGTTGAAGAAATGGAAAGAAGAAACTTATTACTTTCTCTTGTCTTTTCACAAAAAAATGTAGTAACTTATCCAAATGCAAACTTTAAAGGTGAACCGCTACTTCCATCACAGTATCTAAAAGAACTTATTACTTCCAAAGTAAAAGTATCTAATGAAGATAATATACTTCCTAAACCAAACAAAATATTTTCAATACAAGATAAAGAAATTTATGAAGCTCTTCAAAAAAGAGAAAAACTTCTGGAAACAACCCCAGAAGATTGGATAGGAACTTATAAAGAAAATGTATTAAGTCACAGTAAAATCTCAACTTATGTTAATTGTCCTTTTTACTTTTATTTACGGGAAATTGGAAAAGTAAGACCAACAATTCAAAATAAAGAGGCAATGTACAAAGGTATTTTGTATCATAGAGTCTTAAAAGAAATTTTTGAAAATAACCTTCTTTCTCTCAAAGAAGACACTGTCGAAATTATTAAAAAATTAGTTGAAAAAGAATACGATAACATTTTCAGAAACAATATCGAGCAATATAGATTGCCCAAAGAATTAAAAATAAACGAGTTTACAACTAACATAACCAATTTTATTTCTGAAAATCTCTCGGAGAAAGGTTATATTAATATAACTAAAAAATTTACACTTCATAGAAAAAAAACAAAAGAAGTAGAATCACAATATAAAACGACATTAAGCTTAAACGGTAAAATGTACAAATTCGAAGTCAGAATAGATAGAATAGATGAACTTGATAAAAATTATGGAAATATTGAAGGAAAAAACGCAACTGAAGTCCAAAAAAACATTACCTTGATTGACAAAAAAGCTATCGCCATTATAGATTACAAAAGTTCTCTAAGCAAAATATACGCTGAACAACTATTGCTCTATGATCTTGTATACAGAAAATTTGTTAAAAATGATTTCGATAGCTATCTTATATTTTTCAACTTATCAAATAAGAGTCCTAAAAGTTATTTTATTAAAAGGGAAGACGATAAACTCATTTTAAAAGGATCAAGAGGCACAAAGTACTTTACCATTAGTTATAAGTATTTTGAAGAATGGCTGAAAAACATTATTGATAAACTTTCTTCTGGATATTTTGTCCCAATAACAATCGAAAAAGAGGAAACAAACATAAAGCCATTTTTAAATTACATCAAAGAAATTACTTCCTTTGAAATTAAAACCACAGCAGAAAAAAAGTGTTTAAATTTCAATCTTAACTGCGATTTTGCTGATATATGTAAAAACTTTGAAATTTATAAAGGTATAAACTTAAAAAAATAACATTTTATACAAATCCAGAAAATTTATACACTAAAAAAAAAGAAGTGTGCCCAAACGGGCACACTTTCTTATTTGTTTACACTTTCTTTTAAGTCTTTACCAGGTTTAAATTTAGGAACTTTTCTTGCAGGAATCTTAATTTTTTGTCTTGTTCTTGGATTAACTCCTGTTCTTGCTGCTGCTTTTCTTACTTCAAATGTACCAAAACCAACAAGCTGAACCTTTTCCCCCTTAGAAAGTGCTTCAGAAATTGATTCAAAAACTGCATCAACAACAGCTTTAACATCTTTCTTCTTTAATCCTGGAACTTTCTCAGCAACCATGTTGACAAGTTCTTTCTTACTCATGCTTTTCCCTCCCTCTTAAAAAGATAACTTTAAATACGTTTATAATATAGCATTTTTACTAAAACATTTGCAAATCACGTATCTGCAAGGTTTTCCGAATATTTGTATAGAAAACAAAAGCAAAAATAAGATTTTTTTAATTATTTCTGTTTTTTCTGTAAAAATCATCTATAATCTTGGCTATTTCAAATTTTGTCTTGTTTTCAGATGAGATAACTAAATCAGCTTTTTGTGAAAATGTAGTATGGACCTCTTCGTAGATTTCATTTATATATTTCACTTTTTTAGAAATTTTATTTATTCTTTGGATGTATTTATTTTTGGGAATTTTTATATAAATTATTTTACCACTAAAAAGCTCCAAATTTCCAAGTGTACCCAAAGTAATTATAAACTTATCATCATATTTTCTAAACCGCTTTAAAATCTTTCCTTCTAAAGCCCGTAAAATTGTAAAACCATTATCCTGTAATATCTTATTAAATCCTTTATTAAGTTCTACATTCAAAACATCATCAAGATCAATTACATCATATCCAAAATCTTCCTTCAAAATCCTTCCAACGGCTGATTTTCCGGATCCCGGCAAGCCAACAATATAGAAAGGCAAAAGCATCACCCCTTAGTCCTTCAAAATTTTTATATAAACTCTTCTTCTTCTCGGACCATCAAATTCGCAGAAATATACTCCTTGCCAGGTACCGAGAAGAAGTTGCCCATTATCGATTATTAAAGTAATGCTAGGTGAAACAAGTGTAGATTTGATGTGCGAATCAGAGTTGCCTTCAATATGCGTATAATCTAAATTCGAAGGAACAATTTGTGAAAGTGTTTTTTCAATGTCAAATCTCACAGAAGGGTCTGCATTTTCATTAATCGTTACTGCGGCAGTTGTATGAGGGACAAAAACAACACAGACTCCAGAAATTACTCCTGATTTTTTTATAAATTCTTTTATTTTCTGAGTAATGTCAATTAACTCATTGCGATGTTTAGTGCTAACTTCAAATGAAAAAAGCATTCTATCCCCCCTATATCGAGTCTTATTATATCATAAATACTTGTTCGTATGCAAAAACATTGAACTTTACAAATTTTTGTGATAAAATATAATGCAAATGATTCGCATTCGCATGGAGGAAAAAACAATGAATTTAACAAAATGGAGAAAAGAAATACTTAAAATAATTGAAGAAAGCAATATACCATTGACCGCGGAAGAAATTTATACTAGAAACAATTTAAAACCAAATTTCTCAACAATCTATAGAGCACTCAATTTTCTTGAAAAAAATAACTTAATAAAATCCGTATCGTTTGACAATAGTCCAAAATACTATTTTTCAATTAACAAACATTTTCATTTTCTATATTGCATCAAATGTGGCAGAATTGAAACATTCGACAAATGTTTCGCCAGTAAACTTGAAGATTATGTAGTTAAAAATTTCAACTTTAATATTACTGACCATGTTTTTTACTTTAAAGGAATTTGTAAAAAGTGTCAGGAGGTATAAATATGAAAAAACTATTTGTAATTTTTATTTTCCTTATACTCTTTTCCGTTTCCTTTTCTTTCACTATTGTAGCAACCATAAATCCATATTATTTGCTTGTCAAAGAAATAGTTCAAAATAAAGCGGATGTTTACCTGCTGTTAAAACCAGGAATCAATCCACATGTATATTCTTTAAAAGTAAGTGATGTACAGGTATTAAATAAAGCAGATTTGATAATTGCTAATGGATTACTAGAACCGTATCTTACTAGATTCGATAAAGTGTTTTATATCTCAAATTATATTCCTGAATTACTCATTGACTATGAAAATCCACATTTCTGGTTAGATCCCTTTTTTGTAAAATTCTACGTTTTACCTTCAGTAGTTGAGAAACTATCATCAATTGATCCATCTAACAGAAGCTTTTACGAAAATAATGCGAAAATTTTAATTAACAAATTAGATAAATTTATCTTTGAATCATTTGAAATTCTCAAAAAAGCCAATGGAAAAATACTTGTTCATCACCCAAGTTTCTATTACTATTTCAAAGAGTTCGGTGTTGATATAATCTGGATTGAAGAGGGGCATAATACTTCGACAAGCATTAAAGAACTTTTGAATATAATAAAAACTCAGAATATTTCGGCAATTTTTTCTGAAATACAACAATCAAAAACAGAAATTGAAATAATTTCAAAAGAGCTAAACAAAAAGTATTACATATTAGATCCACTTGGAATTGATGCAAAAAATTTCATGGATATATATTACAAAAATCTAAATGAAATAAGAAAGGCGATACACAATGAATAAATACTCTATAATTGTTGAAGATTTAAGTTACAAAATTGGCGAAACCGAAATTTTAAAAAAAATCAATTTTAAAATCCCTACCGGAGATTTTGTAGGGATAATCGGCCCTAACGGCGCAGGAAAATCAACTCTTGTAAAGATTTTAATTGGTCAAATTTCAGATTACGAGGGAAAAGTTATTATAAAAGGCAAGATAGGCTATTTACCTCAATTTCAAACTATAAATAGAGAAGTACCAATAAATGCTTATCAATTTGTTTCCATGGGGACATATCGAAACAAAAAAAACATCAGCAAAATTTCCGATTTTTTAAACGAAGTCGGATTAAAAGGAAAAGAAAAATATTTAGTAGGAAATATGTCAGGCGGAGAACTTCAGAGACTTTCACTTGCAAGAGCTCTTATTTCTGAACCTGATATCTTAATTTTAGATGAACCAGAAGCAGGTGTAGATCAGATGGGAAAAGCAAAGTTTTATGAACTACTTGAAAAAATTCAGAGTAATAGAAAATTAACAATATTAATGATTTCGCATGATATTGGAATGGTTTTTGAGAAGTGTAAAACAATTATGTGTTTAAATAAAACACTCCATTGTCATGGTCCAAGTGAAAAAATTAAACCAGAGGATCTCAAACTTTTATTCCCGGACTTTGATTTATGGATCAGAGCTAAAAATCACTACGAGAGGGAACATCATTATGATTAAAGATATTTTTCAATACGATTTTCTAAGAATTGCATTTATTGCCAGCATCTTGTCCGGAATTGCTGCTTCAATAGTGTCACCATTAATTGTCTACAAAAAAATGGAATTCATTGGTGATGGAACAGCTCATGCTGCATTTGCAGGCCTTGCTATAGGCTTGTTTTTTGATGTTGATTATAGATTCGTTGCAATACTCACTGCTATTATATTTTCGCTTATGATAAGTTATTTTGCAAACAAAAATAAAATACACGAAAATAGCGCTATTGGAATGCTTCTCCCTGTTTTTATGTCTATCGGAGTGATTATCCTTTCAAAAAGCACTTCTTATGTTCAAGATATTACAAGTTATCTTTTTGGCGACATATTGCTTGTTAACACTTCTGATATATGGTTTCTGCTTTTTATAATTATTATAATGACTTCAATTTTATTTATATTAAGACATGAAATTCTCTTCTTCCTGGCAGATGAAGAAATGGCACTATTTTATGGTGTAAACACAAAATTATTAAGGACAATTTTGCTTATTCTTATTTCAACAACCGTCGTAAGTATTGTAAAAATTTCTGGAATAGTACTTCTGGGAGCACTTTTGATTATTCCTGGCCTATTTGCCAAAAGACTTTCAAAGTCTTTCTTATCAGTGTTTATATTAGCAATCATCTACAACTTGTTTGTTTCCTCCGTTGGATTTTATTTTTCTTACGTTCTTGATATCTCTCCTGGCCCTTCCATCGTGCTTTCTTCCTTTACCTTATTCCTGATATTTAACTTCTTTAAAAAATAGCTCTCTCTATGATATAATTTTTTTGAGGTGGTATTTTTGCGTATTGTTACAATAGGTGTATTTGATGGTGTTCACAAAGGACACGTCAAAATACTTGAAGAATTGAAAAAAGAAGCCGAAAAACTTAATGCAGACCCTGAAATATTTACAATAATCTTTCCCATGGAATATTACAAAGGAAAATTTGACGGTCTTCTTATTACACTTGAAGAGAGAATAAACCTTCTTGAAATGTATGGTACAGTTTATACTTTGGATCTTTTAAAAATTAAAAATATCACAGCTGAAGATTTCTTTCATTTCATCCAAAAAAACACAAAAGCAATCATTGTCGGTGATGATTTCAGATTTGGAAAAAATGCAAAAGGTGATGTGAAATATCTTGAAAAACTTTGTAAGGAAAATAACATTAAACTCAAAGTCATAAAAGACATCATGGCAAACGGAGAAAGAAT
Source organism: Thermosipho sp. (in: thermotogales) (assembly GCA_017656345.1). Classification (GTDB taxonomy): domain Bacteria; phylum Thermotogota; class Thermotogae; order Thermotogales; family Fervidobacteriaceae; genus Thermosipho_A. The sequence goes on from JACDNZ010000006.1 coordinate 32,850, forward strand.
CAGCAGCTCATTAATCAGAAAACTTCTAAAAGAAGGAAACATAGAAAAAGCAAATTATTTGTTGGGGAGGCCTTATTCTATTCACGGAAAAGTCTACAAGGATAAGCAGATTGGAAAAAAACTTGGTTTTCCAACAGCAAATATAAAAAGAGACAAAAATTTAATTCATCCAAAAAACGGAGTATATCTTTGTAGAGTTTACACCCCCGAATTACATTACGGCCTTATGAATATAGGAATTAGACCTACTATAGAAAAAACCAAAGTAATTAAATATGAAGTTTACATTTTTGATTTTGATGAAAACTTGTATAATAAAAATATCTATGTTGAACTTCTAGAATATTTAAGAGAGGAAATAGAATTTGAAAACATCCAAATGTTGATTAATCAAATGAAAAAAGATGTTAAAATTGCAAAGAAACTTTTGGAGGAAAAATATGGACATTGAAAAAGTAGCAAATTTAATAGTTAAAAAGTTTCCCAGGGATCATAAAATAAAGGATCCCTTTTATGTTTTAATAACCACTGTTCTAAGTCAGAGAAGTAAAGATGAAAATACAGAAGTAGCTGCAAAAAACCTTTTTGCCAAATTCAAAAACTCCAAAGAGCTTTCTAAAGTAAAACCAGAGGATATATATGAACTTATTAAACCGGCTGGTTTATACAGACAAAAAGCAAAAAGAATTATTGAAATAGCAAAAACTGTTGAAGAAAAATATAAAGGAAAAGTTCCCAATACTCTCAATGAATTATTAAAATTACCCGGTGTAGGAAGAAAAACAGCCAATATAGTATTATACGTTTCTTTTAACAAAGAAGCCCTAGCAGTAGATACACACGTTCACAGAATATCAAACAGACTTGGATGGGTCAAAACAAAAACACCAGAAGAAACAGAATTTGCTCTTATGAAACTTTTACCACAAAAGTTATGGGGACCAATCAACGCTTCAATGGTTGAGTTTGGAAAAAAAGTATGTAAACCAGTTAAACCGGACTGTAAAAATTGCCCAATCTATAAGTATTGCAAATGGGAGGGTAAAAAATGATACCCCTTTTTGATTTAAAAAGACAATATAAAGAATTAAAGAAAGAAATATTAGACGCTATCGATCAAGTAATACAAAATGGAAAAGTAATTTTAGGGGCACAAGTAGAAAAGTTAGAAAGAAACATCTCAAGTTTTATAGGAGTAAAATATGGTATTGGTGTTGCAAATGGTAGCGATGCTCTAGTTATTGCTTTAAGAGCAATGGGAATAAACAAAGGAGATAAAGTTATAACTACACCGTATACGTTCTTCGCAACCGCATCATCCATTGTAAGAAATAATGCTATGCCAGTATTTGTGGATGTTGATAAAGAAACCTACAATATTGATTTAAACCAGGTTGAAAACATTTTAAAAAAAGAAAAAATATTCGGTATAATACCTGTTCACCTTTTTGGTCAAACAGTTGATCTTGAAGGACTTTTATACCTCAAAGAAAAATATGGTATAAAAATATTAGAAGATTGTGCTCAATCTATTGGTTCGGAAGGTAAAGTAAATGGAAGTATTAGAAAAAGTGGTAGTATTGGAGATGCGGGTATACTTTCATTCTTTCCAACGAAAAATCTTGGAACATATGGTGACGGTGGAATGATCGTAACCGACGATGAACAAATCTATGAAACAGCAAAAATGCTTCGAGTACATGGTTCTAAGAAAAAATATTTCCACGAAACAGTAGGGTATAATTCCAGGCTTGATGAAATACACGCTGCAATTTTAAACGTGAAATTTAAATATTTAGAGACATGGACAGACAAAAGAATTAGTATTGCCAAAAAATACGCCAAATTTTTTGAAAAAGAGAAATTAAACCTAAAATATCCAAAAATTGAACAAAAATCTTTTAAATACCATGTTTTTCACCAATATGTAGTGAAATTTAAAGATAATAAAATTAGAGACAAAGTAAGAAATCACCTAAATGATGCTGGGATTGGCACTAGTATATACTATCCAGTTCCACTTCATTTACAAAGTTGTTTTAAAAAACTAGGATATAAGGAAGGAGATTTTCCAATCTCAGAAAATCTATCAAAAACAACACTTGCGCTACCCATTTTTCCCGAATTAACTGACGAAGAAATCGAAAAAGTTGTTTTTGAAATTTCTAAAGTATTAAAGGAGGAACAATAATGGACGACGGTAAAAAAACACTGGAAGAATTATTAAAAAGATATTTAAGAGTAAAAGAAACGATAAAGGAATTAAACAGAGAGAAAAAAGAATTAGAAGAAATGATTGTAGACTTTGTTGAAAATATGGACATCGACAATATGGTTGTGGAGGGTGTACTTGTTGAATTTCAAAGAAAAACTAAAATTCAAATAAAATAAGTTAGCCACATCTTAAGAGGGGAGGGGTTTGCGTGGATAAGCTTTTCAAACTAAAAGAAAAAGGAACAAACGCGCGTACCGAAATTATTGCTGGTATCACCACCTTTTTAACCATGGCATACATCATATTCGTCAATCCCAGCATCTTAATTAACGTAATTCCTGGTGCAACTCCTGGAAGTGATCTTTACACACAATTCTTCGGAGCATTCATGGTCGCAACTATACTTGGTGCAGCAACTGCAACTTTGATTATGGGACTATGGGCAAATTATCCATTCGCACTTGCTCCAGGTATGGGACTTAATGCATATTTTGCTTTCACAGTATGTCTCAAATTAGGAATCGACTGGAGAATAGCTCTCGCAGCTGTATTTGTAGAAGGTATCATTTTCATCCTTCTCACCCTCACAGGTGTTCGAGGATTCGTAGTAAAAGCCGTCCCATCAAGTATTAAATTAGCAACAAGTGCTGGTATTGGTTTGTTCATAGCATTTATAGGTCTTAAAAGTGCCGGTATTGTAGTATCTGATCCAGCTACATTTGTAACTCTTGGCGATCTTACTTCACCAGCAGCTCTTGTAGCAATTATTGGTTTCTTTATCATAGCTATATTGTTTGCCCTAAGAGTCCCTGGTTCAATTTTAATTGGAATTCTCCTTTCAACATTCATCGGAGCTCTTCCTGTATTTAAAGTAACCGAATTCCAAGGAATAGTTGGTAAAATTCCAGACATCTCTCCAACGTTCCTAAAACTATTTGAAAAATTCTCATGGGCAGATCTTGCTTCTGGAACATTCTGGGTCGTCGTATTCACATTCTTCTTCGTAGACTTTTTCGACACCCTTGGTACTTTAACAGGACTTGCTGAAAGTGCAGGATTTATGAAAAATGGTGAATTCCCAAGAGCAAACAGAGCATATATGGCAGACGCAGTTGGAACTTCCGTTGGTGCATTATTTGGTACATCAACAGTTACAACATATATTGAAAGTAGTACAGGAATTGCAGAAGGTGGAAAGACAGGTCTTACCGCAGTTACTGTCGCAGTTCTAATGCTTCTCATGTTATTCTTCGCACCACTTGGGTTAACCATTCCAGCTGCTGCTACAGCCCCAGCATTGATCTTTGTTGGTGCTTTGATGCTTAAAGGAATGAAATTAATAAACTGGGATGATATTACAGAAGCTATCCCAGCATTTGTTACCATGATTGTAATGCCTCTCACATACTCCATAGCAAACGGTATTGCTTTAGGTTTAATTGTTTACCCAATAGTAAAAACATTCAGCGGAAAAGCAAAAGAAGTTCACTGGTTTAACTGGATACTCGCTATACTCTTTACACTTTATCTGATCTACTTAAGAGGATAAGAAATTAATATGTAAAGCGGGAATAAAACAAATTGAAAAACCTTCCTCCTGTACCGGGAGGAAGGTTTTTTATTTAAAAATATTTAAAAATCATATCAGACAAACAATAGTAAACAAAAAATAAAGTTTTCATACCAATCATTCTATTTTTAAATATTATCCAATAAAAAGTTAAGCCCTCCATATGGAGGGCTTCTTGACTATTTCAACTCATTTAAAATGTTCTCTAAATAATTTAAGATTTCCTCTTTTGTGTTTAGTGGCTTTCCCTCTTCCATTTCAACTTTACTCCAATCTTTAATTACATTTTCCCACATATTTTCAGAAAATTCCTTGTAATTTTCCTCTAAATTTGAAGCAATGTATCTTAAATCATTTACCAGTAACTCGTAATGAGCTATAAATCTCATATAACTTTCATAAATATTGGCACTACTGGGTGGATTTTCAACAATACCCTGGATTGCCTCTTTTATTTTTAGAAGAATATTAACATTTATTCCCATTTTTTGAATTTGAGAAATGAAATTATTGAGTTCTTGAACTCCTACAGACACCCATATATTTTGTTTTCTTTGATCATACCATTTTGGAAATTCTACCTGGTTCAATTTTGAAATATATCCGGCTTCAGCTGACATAAAATTGTAACTCTTAAAAGTGCTATTAATTTCATCGAGTGTCTTAACAAACATGTTTACAATTACATTTACTGCTGCTTCAGGTAACTTTTCACCAACCAATATACTTTCAAGCTGAGAACTATATTTTTCTTTCATGCTTTCAACAGTTTTATCCAAACTTTCCTGGTACTTAGGAAGTTGTTTTTTTGCTTCAATATTCGATGTTTTATACAAATTCACTAATTTTTCCAGAGTATATATTGTCTCTTGATACTTTCCTGCTTTGTAATATTCAAAAGCACTAGCATGCAAGAAATCAAGAACTCCATTGGGTACACCCCAAACGCCTTTGAGGGTCATGTATTTTACCGCTTTTATTTCTGTTTCAGCAAGCCAGTAAAGCAACTCTCTAACAGGAATAACAGTAGGTGGTTGAAGTTTAAAAGTCATACCTGCAAAAAATCTATATATATCCTGTCCAGATGTTGCCTTTGAAACATCAGGATTTTTCCAATCCGGGAATCTATTCCAGCCTCCCGGCATATTCTGGATTGTTTTTTTCACGTAAGTATTATAGTTATCAAAAAACTTTATAACTAATGTTTTTACATATGAATAATATTCACTATCACTTGGTAATTTACTTAAAAGTTGCTTGGCTAAGTTATGAAGTGAATGATATCTCACCGCAATTGCTTTATATGTGTTTCTTTCATTAAATGAAAGCAACGATGTCTGATATAAACCAACTGAGTCGATAAGTGCTTGCATTATTGAAAAATCAAATTGTGAAAGAATGTCTGGATTTTCTTCGATATATGGTACTAACTTTTCAAGCCATCTATATTTGTATTGTTCATATATTACTTTTTGATATTCATCAAAATCTTGAGCAAATATTTCTTTATAATGACTTAAAATATTGTTTTTTAAATTTGCAATTCTGTAATTCTGAACAGAAAGTGTTCCAAGATAAAAATAGGATTTACCATACGTGTGATTTAATTTGACACTCTTCAACAATTTTTCACTGGCAGTTTTATAATATTTTTCTGCGTACTGAGGTAATTGTTCTTTCTGTGCTTTTATTTGTGAAATTTGTGAAATTATCTGATTTCTTATTTTGTTTATCTCCGAAAGCCTTTGATTTTCTATATCAATTTCATTGTAAGGAAGCGATTTCTGCAAATATTCCTGTTGTTTATTTCTTTTCCAATTCTCCGGACTTAAGTACGAGTACTGGCCAGAATAATTTTCAAGATCCTTTAATCTTCTCTCCAATTGACTAATAAACTGATCAGCTTTCGGAATTTCCTCAAGAATCTTTACATAGGTTATATAAGAACCGTTCCCTTCTTTAAAGTTTACTTCTGATATGAAATGATTCCATCTTAAATAAGTAGAGGTATACAATGTTGCAACTATTAAAATTCCAACAATTACTGCCGATTTGTTTTTTATTTCTTTTAATTCTTTTTTTGTAAAATAAGGACCTACTGCTACACTTGCAAAAAATATTGCTGCAAGTGCATTTGGCAAAAGATGCCCAGGAAAACTAAATACACTTTGGATAGCAAACCCAACAACCGCTACCGACAAAGAAAGGAAAAGAATTAAATCGTCTTTATCATCTATTTTCTTTGGAATTGTGAAAAAGAAATATCCAAGAGAAATTAAAAGCCCTATTATCAACACAAAACCAACTATCCCGGTTTCTCCTAGAACCTGGAAGTAATCGTTGTGAGCTCTTTTGAAATTATTCCAACCATAATATAATTCCGGATGTTTTTCAAGATATTCTCCCATTTTGGTTATCGATAAAAGCTGATACGTACTTATTCCTGTTCCAAAAATTTTATGATCTTCCCAAAGTTCTAAAGAAGTAAACCACGATAAAAACCTTTCATCTTTACTTGAAACTGATGCCATGGCTGCAAATCTACTAGTCATATTTACCTTACCATTACCGGTTAGAGGATTTGGGGTATTATACAAAACTACCACAAATACTGAAAGAATTAACACTACAAAAAAGATGTACCGAGTTAATAATTTTAACTTACTTGCAAGTTTTTCATTTTTCTGTCTAATTTTTTCTAAAGCTTTATCTTTTTTGTTTCTACTCCATATGAAATAGAAAATAACATAAAGAGAGGTCATAATGATTATTGCTAAATATTCTGATCTTGTTTGTGAAACAATAACCGCTGTAAGCCCAACAACAAAAGTAATCGCTGCAAATATTTTTATAGATAAAACTTTTAAAAAGTTGGGATTTTCCAATCCAAGATCAAAACTTAAAATAAAATACAACGCAATTGGTAAAAGCATATCAATGTAATTTGCGGTAAAAATAACATTTCCAACTGTTGATTTAATTGCTGCTCTGGTAAATGGCTCACCTACATTACCAAGGAACAAATCAACACCCAGGTAAAAATTCAAAAGAGCGTCAATGGATATAATTAATGAAGTAATCAAAAAGGTAAACAAAAGCGTATTAATCTTTCGTTTGTCTTTGTAAACAGTGCTAAAATAAATTGCTAAAATTGCATTAAACAAAACGTATAATGCTATATCAATTGATTGTCTAAAGTAAAAAGGATTATCTCTTAAAACATTAAAGCTTGAAATGATCGAAACTATTGCAAATAAAAACCAGAGAACATGAGCATGAGATATATAAAACTTTATTTTCTTTTCTTTGATCCATTTAAACAAAAAAGAAGTAAAGAGTATGGAAATCGCTAAGGTTAAAATTGCATATTTTGGAACACTAAATTCGTACGTAAGCTTTGGATGAGCAAAAAGCGCAACAAGCACAACTGTTATATGTAACAATATATCGTTAAACAAGAAAATCCCCTCCTTTTTATTTTTCAAAATTAATTATACCACTCAATCCATTTTTATTTAAAAAAATATTATGATATAATATCGTTGACCAGGTGGTCAATTTAATTTTACTTTTTTTGTGAGGAGGAAAAAAATGATAATAGTAAAAAACCTAAAAAAATATTATGGAAAAAATAGAGGAATTGAAGATGTAAGTTTTGAAATCAACGAAGGAGAGATTCTCGGTTTAATTGGCCCTAATGGAGCTGGTAAAACCACAACTATAAGAATTTTAACCGGTTTTCTTTCACCAGATAATGGAAAGGCACTAATTTCAAACAAAAAAATGCCTTTCGAAATTGATTTGGTAAAAGAAAATATTGGTTATATACCTGGTGAAGTTAACTTCTACGGAGAAATGCGAGTAAAAGAATTTCTCGAATTTAATAGATCATTTTATAAAAACATTGATTTGAACTATGAAAAAGAACTCATTAAAATTCTTGGAATTGAATTAAATAAAAAATTTAAAGCATTATCACTTGGAAACAAGAAAAAAGTAGCAATTTTACAAGCATTGGTACATAAGCCAAAATATCTTATCTTAGACGAACCAACAAATGGACTTGATCCACTCGTTCAACAAAAATTTTACGAACTTATTTTAAAACATAAACAAATGGGAGCAGTTATTTTATTTTCATCTCATATCTTATCAGAAGTGGAAAAGATATGTGACACGTTTGCAATGATAAAAGATGGAAAGGTTATAAAATCAGGCACTATAGATAGTTTGAGAGATATTTCTAAAAAGTTGATCTATATATACGACCTAGTATTTACTGAAAATCTAAAAAGATTTGATTACAAAATTAAAGAAAATGTTTATATTTTTGAAATAAAAAATAATGATTTAAAAGATTTCTTAAATGAACTTGTAAAAACCGAATTTAAAGATATTGAAATAAAAAATCCTGCACTTGAAGATATCTTTCTTGAACTTTATAAATAGGAGGAAAAAATATGAACTTAATAAAAAAAGAGTTCAAATACAACCTTAAGAATCTTTTAATTTGGATTACTGTGATTGTACTTTTTAATTTAATGTTTTCCTCCATCACTGATCTTGTAAACAATCAAAACAGCTTAGTCTTATCTTTCTTGGAAAAAATGCCGGAAACTTTTCTAAAAGCCTTCAATTTAGACCTCAACACACTCTCAAGACCTGAAGGACTTTTCGGCTCAGAAGGAATGACATTTATGTTCATATTCTTTGGTATATTTGGAATAACCCTTGCCAGCAAAATATTTGCAGGAGAATTTGACAACAAGACTATAGAATATCTTCTGATTAAACCTTTTTCAAGAAAGAAAATTTTCTCTGAAAAAGTATTTGTTTTATCAATCAATACTTTCTTACTCTTTGCTTTTTTCTTATTAACTATCCTATTATTTTTCAAATTATTTGTTAGTGAAAATTATAGTAATATAGTGTTAGTTTCTTTTAGTCTATACCTTTTCGTAACTGAATTTTTCTTTGCATCACTTTCAATTTTGATTTCATTAATAACAAAAAATAAAAAATTGACCAATTCAATTGTCATGGGAATATTATTTTTCATGTATTTTGGTTATTCTGTAACTCAGGGTGTCAAAAATGCTGAAATAATAAGAAAAATCAGTATTTTCAACTACATGTCTACAATAGACACGATTAAAAATCTTAATGGATTTTATCTAAATTCTTTTCTCATATTGGTAATTTCAATTACCGTCATATTCATATCAATGAAACTATTCGAAAAGCAAAATATACTCTTGTAAGGAGGTAGTTCAATGTTATTTAAAAAAGAATTAAAGTTTAACATAAAAAATTTTTTAATATGGACATTAGTTTTACTTTTCTTTTCTGCGATGATCGCCCCATTTATTGATGGAATCATGGAGGATGCTGACTCGCTTAAAGAATTTATAAACTCTCTTCCAAAATTCATGCTTAAAATGTTCAATATTTCAGAAAATTTTATCACTCCTGAAGGTTTTTTTAGCGCAAAAGTAATGTTTATGGCGGAAATATTTGCAGGAATATTTGCGATAATCCTGGCTGTAAATATTTTTGTATCGGAATATGAATCAAAAACCATTGAATACTTACTTGTAAAACCTATTACAAGAAAGAAAATCTTCTATAAAAAGCTACTAGTCCTCATTATTTACTATTCCATTTTTTCGTTAGTTTTCTGTGTAAGTGTTCTCTGGCTTTTTAGTATTTATGTTCATTATGAATATAATCCATATATCTTGGCTGGTTTTTCACTTTATCTCTACGTAATTGAAATATTTTTTGGTTCAATAACTGTACTTTTGTCGGTAATATTCCAAAAATCTTTTCTAACAATATCCATATCTTCGGGAATTTTCCTGCTTATGTTTATCACTGATATGTTAGGAAATGCTGTCGAAAAACTCAGCTGGCTTAGAAGTATTACGATATTTAAATATATTTCATTAGGAGACACCATTCAATACAATAAAGTATATGTTTCAAATTCCATACTTTCCATTTTAATCGGATTTGGTATTCTATTAATTGCCGGAAAAATCTTTGAAAAAGAAGACATTTTAATATAGGAGATGAACACGTTGAATAAAAAAGAAAAAATAATAAAAATAGCTATAAAAGAATTTTCAGAAAAAGGCTTTGAAGCAGCTTCCACGAATAAAATTGCGCAAGAAGCAAAAGTATCAAAAGGAATCGTCTTTCATTACTTCAAAAATAAAGAAAATCTTTTTTTCGAAACATACAAATGGTCACAAAATTTCATTGGAAATATTTTTCTTGATCTCTACGAAAGTACCAAAGAAGAAGATTTTTTCAACTTTTTAAAACTATGGATACAGAAAAAAATAGAAATTATAAAAAAATATCCGGAAGTATTTAATCTTTTCTTTATTGCTCAAAACCTCCCTGAACAACTAAAACTGAAAATTCTTTCAGAAACCCAGAATTCTTTACAGGAAAAATATTTTGTGATATTAAAAGAAAAATTATCAAAATTGAATTTAAGAAAAAACATCGATCCTGAAGAGGCTTTTAATTTTATTATCCTGGTATTCAACTGTTTTTCAAACAATTACCTTAACCACTCTCAAAAACTTGAAGATCTTATTGAAAATTCAAACTCTCTATTAAAACAAATTGATAAAATCATCGAAATGATTAAATTTGGAATTTTACAACAATAACTTTCACATTCCAATATTGTATGTTATAATTTTAAACAATTGGAACCGTTTCTATGGAGGTGGTCGTTTTTGGTGTTAAAAGAAATTGAAAAATTTTTAAAATCCAAAATTTCAAATCGCAAGAATTATGCTATACCAAAAGTTTGGATCGAAGGGTTTGAACAGGTATACGGTGATATTTTCGAAGAAAAAGAAAATCTTTTATTCGTTAATCCTTATTTATTTTTTTCGAAATCTATCTCATTTATTCTTGAACATGCAAAAGATATTGAATATTCAAAATCTCTTTCAATCATAAATGGTAAAAAAGAAAATAATTGGATTAAAAATGCCTGTATTTATGGTTCACTTCCCAGAATGACTACGGCATTTAATCACAAAGGATTTGGTACCTTTGAAGAATTGGATATTCTTGGTTTTAAAGAATCTGGAACATTTTTAAAAATGATTCCATTACTTTTATACATGAAAAAGTTTAAAATAAACACTTTATATTTGCTTCCTATTAGCAGTTCTAGCACCCTTTTTAAAAAGGGAAGTATTGGTTCTCCATATGCAGTTAAAAATCCATTAAAAATCGACGAGAGTTATCACGACCCTCTTTTAGAAATCTTTAATGTAGACGATGAATTCAAAGCACTTGTTGAAGCCGCACATATTTTGAACATTAGAGTTATTCTTGATTTTATTCCAAGAACCGCTTCTAGAGATTCCGATTTAATTAAAAATCACCCAGATTGGTTTTATTGGATAAAAATTGACGATCTCTCAACTTATAAACCGCCAAAAATTGAACAACTACCATTCAAAATCCCAGATATTAACGATTTACATATAATCTACAGAAATTTAGAAGTAAGAAAACACCTGAAAAAATTCGTCGATTCTCCAGATAAAATTGATCCTCAAAAGTGGGAAAAAGTTAAAAATATGGAAGGAAACATACTTGTAAATATCATAAAAGAATTTGGTATTGTAACTCCTCCAGGATTTTCTGATTGGGTCAACGATACTCAACCAACATGGGACGATATTACTTTCCTTAGACTTTATTTAGATCATCCTATCGCAGCGCAAAATTACGTGCCCGAAAATCAAAAACCTTATATTCTGTTTGATGTTATAAAAGCAAGCAAATTCCCTGGAGCAAAACCTAATTACGAATTGTGGGAATATCTTTCAGATATCATCCCCACATACCAGAAAAAGTTTGGAATTGATGGCGCAAGGATTGACATGGGGCACGCACTACCTTCAAAGCTTCAGGAAATGATAATTAAAAAAGCAAAAAATCTCGACCCCTCTTTTGTGTTTATAGCAGAAGAGCTTGAAATGGATAATGATGAAAAAGCAAAAAACGACGGTTATAACATGATTTTAGGAAATACATGGTATTCGGTTGCAAGAAGAGAAGAATTTTACAAATTAGTTGAAGAAAAATCAATAAAAATGAAACTTCCCTTTATGGCTTCACCTGAAACACCTGACACTCCCAGAATATCGGCTAGAGAATTTGGCGATAAATTAAAATATCTTGCACCGTTTTTGATTTATTTTCTCCCAAATGGTGTACCTTATATTAATTCCGGACAAGAAATAGGTGAAATTCAACCTATGAACCTTGGCCTTGACAATTCAATTTGGGGGAAAACTGTCTTGCCACCAGATGATGAATTTTACGGTAAACTTGCATTTTTCGATCACTATGTACTCCACTGGAACAATGTCGATAAAAATATATTTAATTTTCTCAAAGAATTGATGAAAATGAGAGAAATTTATAAAGAATTCATTCTTAATGGTGAGTTTAAATACGTTTATTTTAATTATCAAGATGGTTATCTTGCTAATTACTCTTACTGGATAAATAACAAAGGAATAATTATTGTTGGTAATCTTGATCTATCATGGGGGAGAGAATTTGAAATATATTTAGACAAAACTTATGGTGAAAATCTTGAAATTAAATCTATAAATATTTGGAAAAAAGACGGAAATATACCAATTATAGCACCATCAAATGTTTTAAAAATGTTTCTGGATCCAGGTGATTTTGCACTTATAAAGATTAATATTTAAACTTAAGGAGGGGTTTTTTGTGAAGAAATTCTTGGTGATTTTGTTGATTCTGATATCTTTGTTTGCGTTCTCAAAAACAACAATAATAGTTCATTATCATCGATTTGATAACAATTATGAGGGATGGAATTTATGGATATGGCCAATGAAACCTGTGGCAATGGAAGGAAAATCTTATCAATTTACTGAAAAAGATGATTTTGGAGTTGTTGCCAAAGTGGTTTTAGATATGGATCTGGATCAGGTTGGTATTATAGTAAGACTTAACGAGTGGCAAATGAAAGATGTAGCAAAGGATAGATTTATTGATATTAAAGATGGAAAGGCGGAGGTGTGGATTTTGCAAGGTGTTGAAGAAATTTATCTATCAAAACCAGATACAAGTCCGAGAATATTTTTTGCTGCAGCAAAATCAAAAAACACAATCGAAGCATATTTGACAAACACTATTGACACAAAAACGTTTAAGGATATAAAAGTTACAATCGATGGTGGAGAAAAAGAAGTAGTAAAAGTAGAAAAAGCTGACCCAACAGATCTTTCAGTGACAAACTATATTAGAATAACTCTAAAAGATAATCTTACCGAAGAAGATCTAAGAAAAAATGTTCAACTTCATATCAAGGGATTTAACCCTTCACCTGTATACATGCTTGACGTACTTGATGAATATTACTATGATGGTGAACTTGGATACATATACACCCCAGACTACACCATATTCCGAACCTGGTCTCCTGTTTCAAAGAGCGCAAGTGTATTGTTGTATAAAAATGGAGAAGATGAAACCCCTTACAAAGTTGTTGATATGAAATATGTTGGAAATGGCGTCTGGGAAACAAAAATTGAAGGAAATCTAGACGGGATATTTTACAAATATAGATTTGAAAGTTACGGTAAAATTAGAGAAACTGTTGATTACTACTCAAAGGCAGTATATAAAAACTCAGCAAAAAGTGCTGTTGTTGACCTTTCAAAAACTGATCCCAAAAACTGGAATAAAGATGTAAGACCATTCATGGAAACGCTTGAAGATGCTATCATTTATGAAATTCACATAGCAGATATGACCGGTTTAGACAATTCAGGAGTAAAAAATAAAGCTACTTACTTAGGACTTGTTGAAGAAAATACAAAAGGTCCAGGTGGGGTAACCACTGGGCTTTCTCACCTTGTTGAACTTGGTATTACGCATGTTCACATCCTTCCAATGTTTGACTACCATACCGGGGACGAAGCAGATAAAAACTTTGAAAAAAGCTATAACTGGGGATATGATCCTGTTCTCTTCATGGTTCCAGAAGGAAGATATTCAACAAACCCATACGATCCATATACAAGAATTAAGGAAGTCAAGTTGATGGTTCAGAAACTTCACGAAAAGGGTATTAGAGTTATTCTTGATATGGTTTTTCCACACACTTTTGGTATAGGTGAACTCTCTCCATTCGATCAAACAGTCCCTTACTATTTTTACAGACTTGATAAAACCGGGGCATATTTGAATGAAACGGGAGTAGGAAATGTAATTGCTTCTGAAAGACCAATGATGAGAAAGTTTATTATCGATACTCTGGTTTATTGGATAAATGAATATCATATCGATGGTTTTAGATTTGATCAGATGGGGTTAATCGATAAAAAAACTATGACTGAACTTGAAAAAGTTGTGCATGAAATTGATCCAACAATAATTTTGTATGGTGAACCCTGGGGAGGTTGGGGAGCACCCATTAGATTTGGAAAAAATGATGTAGCAGGAACACACATTGCTGCTTTTAATGATGAATTTAGAGATGCATTAAGAGGTTCTGTATTTAACCCAACAGTAAAAGGATTTTTACTTGGAGCAATAGGAAAAGAAACAAAAATAAAAAGAGGTATTGTTGGTAGTATATATTACGACAGCAGAATCAAAAGTTTTGCGGAAGATCCAGAAGAAACAATAAACTATGTAGCATGTCATGACAATCACACGCTCTGGGATAAAAATTATCTTGCTGCAAAGGAAGATAAAAGATATGAATGGACTGATGAAATGCTTAGAAACGCACAAAAGTTAGCTGGAGCAATTATATTAACTTCACAAGGAATACCTTTCATTCATGCTGGACAGGATTTTGCAAGAACAAAAAAATTCAATGAAAATTCATATAATGCACCAATCTCTATTAATGGAATGGATTATCAAAGAAAATACGAATACCTTGATGTATTTGAATATTACAAAGGTTTAATTAAACTTAGAAAAGAACATCCTGCATTCAGGTTAACAACTGCAGACGAAATTAAAAAACATTTAAAAATCTTCACAAGCAAAACTAGAAGAGTTGTTTCATTTATGATCACGGGAAATGCAAGAAACGATAGCTGGAAAGATATCTTGGTTATTTATAACGGTAATGTTAAATCAGTAGAATATGAACTTCCTGAAGGAGAATGGAATATAGTTGTAAATGGTAATGTTGCCGGTACTGAAATAATTGAAAAAGTTTCAGGAAAATTAACATTAGATGGAATATCTGCTTACGTACTATACAAGAATGAGTAGTATATGATATAATTGTTTAGAAATTCCTCTTTTGCATTTGAAAGGGGTGATTAGTATGAGCAAAAGAAGGATACTCGTAATTGAAGATGAAGAAAATATGAGACTTTTGATAAAAGAAGAACTGGAAGATAGTGGATATGAAGTCGTTGAAGCGAAAAGTGGGGAAGAAGGTTTAGCTAAATTCAAAGAAGAAACATTTGATCTGGTAACAGTTGACATCGAAATGCCTGGGATGAATGGCTTAGAAGTTGCGGGTAAGATAAGGGAAATGAAAAAAGATGCAAAAATAATCATTTTAACTGCTTATTCTCATTATAAAAGCGACCTGGCCTCTTGGGCAGCAGATGCTTACGTGGTTAAATCTTCAGATTTAACTGAATTAAAAGATACAATTTCAAAGATAATTAGCAAGTAAATTAGTCCCTCCCGCAAAAACATAAAGGTGGCGGGAGGGCCACCTTTTTTGTTAATTTAATATATAATATATGGTGATAAAATAGATAAAAAGTTCTGGAGGTGATTGAATGGATTATAAAGAAACTTTAAATTTGCCTTCCACCGAGTTTTCTATGAGAGCAAATCTTGTTAAAAAAGAACCAGAAATGTTAAAAAGATGGAAAGAAATGGATGACTATAATCTGGCACTAAAAAGCAGAGAAGGTAAACCAAAATTCATACTACATGATGGACCTCCATATGCTAATGGAAACATTCATATAGGAACAGCAACAAATAAAATTTTAAAAGATATCGTTATTAGATACAAAACCATGAGAGGATATTATTCTCCATATACTCCTGGATGGGACACACATGGTTTACCAATTGAACACAGAGTATCAGTTGAAATGGGCGAGAAAATTAAAGAAATGACCCCTGTGGAAATAAGGCAAAAATGTAAAGAATTCGCCTTACATTTTGTTGACGTACAAAGAGAACAATTCAAAAGGCTTGGAATAAGAGGAGATTGGGATCACCCATATCTCACATTAGATCCAAAATATGAAACACATATACTTGATATTTTTAAAACACTGGTTAAAAATGGAAACGTGTACAGAGGAAATAAACCGGTCTATTGGTGTCCGACATGTAAAACAGCCCTTGCAGAAGCTGAAGTCGAATACCATGATCATACATCTCCTTCCATTTACGTGAAATTTAAATTAGAAGAAAACACTTTTATAATAATCTGGACAACAACACCCTGGACACTTCCAGCAAATGTAGCTATAGCAGTACATCCAGAGTACGATTATGTGAAAATTAAAGTAAATAATGAATATTGGATCATTGCTGAAGGACTTTTAAATAAATTTGTTGCTGAAACAGGTATTGAATATACCGTCGTTGAAAAATTTAAAGGAAAAGAACTTGAACATAAAAAAGCGAAACATCCATTTATCGATAGAGATTCCTTAATTGTTCTTGCAGATTACGTAACCCTAGAAGATGGTACAGGATGTGTTCATACAGCACCCGGTCATGGTGCTGAAGACTACTTGACAGGTATTAAATATAACTTACCCGTTTTATCCCCTGTTAATGAAGATGGGGTATTTACAGAAGAAGCTGGAAAATATGCAGGAATGAAAATTTGGGACGCAAATAAAGTAATCATTGAAGATCTAGAAAAATCCGGTGCTTTAATAAAAACTGAAAAAATCGAACACAGTTATCCCCATTGTTGGAGATGTAAAAACCCTGTTATCTTTAGAGCAACACCTCAGTGGTTTATCTCAGTCGATGCAAACAATTTAAGAGAAAAAGTTCTTGATGAAATTAAAAAAGTAGAATGGCACCCAAAATGGGGAGAAAACAGAATTACAGCAATGGTAAAAGAAAGACCAGATTGGACAATTTCAAGACAAAGAGTTTGGGGAACACCAATACCTGCAATCAAATGTTCTGATTGTGGAGAAGTTTTCTTAGATGAGAAGGTTATAGATAATTTCATAAAAATCGTTGAGGAAAAAGGAACAGATGCTTGGTTCGAACTTTCAGAAAATGAAATAATACCCGAAGATGTTAAATGTCCAAAATGTGGAGGGAGTCACTTTGTAAAAACTTATGATACTCTTGATGTCTGGATTGACTCTGGATGTTCTTTTGAAGCTGTAATAAGATCAAAAGGCGAAAAATTCCCTGTAGATCTTTATCTTGAAGGTGACGACCAACATAGAGGATGGTTCCAAAGCTCCATTTTCATGTCCGTTGCAAAAACTGGACAAGCACCATATAAATCTGTGGTAACTCATGGATTCATAAAAGATGAACAAGGAAGGAAAATGAGTAAATCATTGGGAAATGTAATCGATCCAAACGAAATTGTAGATAAATTCGGCGCAGATATTTTAAGGTTATGGGTTGCAAGCATTGATTTCTTTGATAACATAAGAGTTGGTAAAAATATTATTCAACAACAGGTTGAAGTATACAAAAAAATCAGAAATACTCTCAGATATCTGTTAGGAAATCTTAGTGATTTCAATGAAGAAAATATTGTACCATATGAAAAACTTCTTCCACTTGATAAATGGGCCCTTGGAAGAATTCAATTACTAATCGAACAAGTTACCACCCATTATGAAAATTACGAATATTCAAAGGTATACAGCCTCTTGAATAGATATTGTACTGTTGAACTTAGCGCAACGTATTTGGATATTATTAAAGATAGGCTTTACGTAGAAGCAAAAGATTCAATATACAGAAGATCAGCTCAAACTGCAATGTACTTCATTTTAGAAGCATTAATTAAAATGCTTGCACCAATACTTGTATTCACTGCTGAAGAAGCTTATCAACAAAGTCCAATTAAAAAGTATGAAACCGTTCATATAGATTATTGGCCAGAAGTAAAAAAAGATTGGATTGATGAAGAATTACTTGAAGATTTCAAAATATTACTTCTTGTAAGAGACGATGTTTTAAAAGCACTCGAAAACGCTAGAAACAACGATGTTATTGGTCATTCACTTGACGCAAAAGTAATTTTATCCGGATTAAATGAAAATGTACAAAGTATTCTCGAAAAATACAAAGATATTCTTGAAGAATTCTTCATAGTCTCAAATGTAGAATTTGGTAAAGGAAAACTTAGAGGAGAATTCACTTCTGTATCAGTCGAAAAAGCCAAAGGAGAAAAATGTCAAAGATGTTGGAAATATCATGAAGACACAGGAAAAGACGAGCAATTTCCAGGTGTCTGTCCAAGATGTGCTGCTGTTTTAAAAGGAGAAAGGAAATAAAGTGCGGGGAATTTCCCCGCATTTTTGAAGGAGGAAAAAATGAAACGCATTGCAGTCATTGGGAATTCAGGAAATATCAATGAAAATCTCAAAATACTCTGTAATGAACTTGGAAAAAAACTTGGGGAAAGATTCATCGTACTCTCAGGCGGTAGAGACGGTGTCATGGAAGAGATTGCAAAAGGTGTTAGACAGGTAAACGGACAAATAATTGGAATACTCCCTTTTGAAGAAAAAGGGAATAAATTTAATACTCTCGAAATTAAAACCGGTCTTGACTTTCAAATGAGATCGTTTGTTTTAATAAAAAGTGTGGATGCAGTTATATCAATTGGTGGTGAAATTGGAACAGCCATAGAAATATTAAGTGCTTATGCAAATAAAAAACCCATTATATTATTTAACGGAACCGGTGGTTGGACGGATAGAATCCAAAAAGTCTTAATTGAAGGAAAATATCTTGACAACAGAAAATTATCTGAAGTTTATATAGCAAATAGCATAAATGAAGTTTTAGAAATTTTAGAAACAATATTGGGGGAATAAGATGAAATATATTCCACTAATAGTTGTAACAATACTTTGGGGCCTTTCCTTTATAGCTACTAAATTTGTTGTTGGAGAAATATCTCCTCTCATTGCTGCTTTATTCAGGTTTTCAATTGCTCTGTTTGTACTTTATTTGTTTTCTCAAAAACGAAAAATTTCATTATTTAACATTCATAAAATTCTCGCAGGTTTTTGGGGTATTACCATTTATTTCGCAGCAGAAAATTTTGCTTTGAGATTAACAAGCCCTACTAATGCAGCTATGATTGTATCCACTGCTCCGATTTGGTATGTTTTATTTACACAACTTGTTCACAAAAAAAAGACAAGGGCGGTACAATATGTCGCCTCGTTAATGGCACTTTTTGGAGTTGCCCTTGTAATTTTAAATGGAAAATTATATTTGAAAGTAAATACTCTGGGAGACCTTATTGCATTTATTGCTGCTTTTTCCTGGGTTTTTTATACCCACCATGTTGTTAAACTAAAAGATCATTCTTCAATTACCGCTATCTTCGAAATAACTTTTTGGGGTGTTATAACTCTTATACCTTTTTCTTTACTAGAGTATTTTGTGTTTAAACCTCAAATGAATTTTAATTTTAACGCAATTTTTGGTTTAATATATCTTGGAGTATTTTGCTCAGCTCTGGGATACTTTTTGTGGAATAAATCTATAAAAATTTTGGGAGATAGAACAACAACAAACGCTGTTTACATTATACCTGTTGTTACTGCTATCTCCGAATTATTAATATTTAAAAGATTGCCAACATTATTATTAATTTCGGGTATAATATTAGTAGTAATTGGACTCTATGTCTTTGAGAAGTTTGAAGAAAGGGGAGAAATACATGGGTAAAAATGACTTGGGTATAGACCTTGGAACAGCTAACTTTATAGTATATCAAAAAGGAAAAGGAATAGTTCTTTATCAACCATCAGTTGTTGCAATTTCCAAGAAAACGGGAAAAATAATAGCAATTGGTGATGAAGCAAAAGAAATGCTTGGAAAGACTCCGGAAGATATTATCACAGCGGTAAGACCTATGAAAGACGGAGTTATTGCAGACTACACAATTATCTCAGAAGTTTTAAAAATATTCATTAAAAAAGTTACAAAAGGGTTCCTGTTTAAACCAAATATGGTAATCGGTATTCCAGCAAAAACTACAACCGTTGAAAAAAGAGCAGTTTTTGATGCAGCATTGAATGCAGGGGCTAAAAAGGTATTTGTTGTGTCAGAACCCCTTGCCGCAGCAATTGGAGCAGGAATAGATGTTACAAAACCAAAAGGAAACATGATAATAGATATTGGCGGTGGAACAACTGATATCGCTGTAATCAGCCTGGGTGGCCTTGTTGTAGGTGATTCTATAAAGCTAGCTGGAGATTCTATGAATGATATAATTGTTAAAAGCGTTAGAAAAATTTTCGGATTAATTATAGGCGAATCAACAGCCGAAGAAATCAAGATAAAAGTAGGAAAAGCTCATCCAGATGTAGAAGATATCGAAATTGAAGTAAAAGGTAGAGATGCAGTAACAGGCTTACCAAGAGTTGATAAAATTAACTCTCAACATGTATATGAAATGTTAAAACCCGTTATAGAAAATCTTGTATCAAAAATAAAGATAGTTTTAGAAAAAACTCCTCCAGAATTATCAGCAGACATTATGGAAAAAGGTATCACGCTAACCGGTGGTGGCTCATTACTCAGAGGAATTGACATGGCAATATATGATGAAATAGGTGTTACATGTAAGATTGCTGACGATCCCATGACATGTGTTGCTAGAGGTACTGGAATTCTACTTGATGATGAAGAGCTCTTAAATCAAGTTGCAACAACATATGAATGATTAAAAAACTCCCCGAACGGGGAGTTTTTTAAATCCATCCCCGGGCTTTCATTGCTTCGATTATTCTATTTACTGCAACAATATAAGCAGCTACTCTTGAGTTTACGCTTTTCTCCTTCATGGTTTCATATACCATATGAAATGCCTCAGTCATAACTTCATCCAACTTCTTGTGAACTTCTCTTTCTTGCCAGTAATAGCCTGTTCTATTTTGTACCCATTCAAAATACGAAACAGTAACTCCTCCAGCATTTGCAAGAACATCTGGAAGAATAAACACACCTTTTTTATACAAAATTTTATCAGCTTCTGGTGTTATTGGTCCATTTGCAAGTTCCAAAATGTACTTTGCCTTTATTTTGTCAGCATTTTCTTCAGTTATTACATTTTCAATAGCTGCCGGAATTAATATATCTACATCTAACTCCAGAAGCTCTTCATTTGAAATATTTTTTGCACCATCAAAGTCAATAACACTTCCGGTCTTCTTTTTATGCTCAACAACAGGGCCATATGGTAAACCCTGTGGATTATATATAGCACCTTTAGAATCAGAAACTGCCACAACATTTGCACCAACTTCACTCAAAAATCTTGCAGCAAATGACCCGGCATTTCCAAATCCTTGAACAGCTACTGTCATTCCCTTAAAGTCTTCACCTTTTACCTTTAAAGCTTCTCTTAAAACAAAGAAACCTCCACGTGCTGTTGCTGTACCTCTTCCCTGCGATCCTCCAACTATTTTCATTTTCCCGGTAATAACCCCAGGTTGGTAAGAACCAACTAATTTACTATATTCATCCATCATCCACGACATTATCTGGGAATTCGTATATACATCAGGTGCAGGAATGTCTTGATCTACACCAATGTACTTATAAATTGCGTCAATATAGCCTCTCGAAAGCCTTTCTAGTTCACCTTTTGAAAGTTCCTTTGGATTGACCTTTATACCTCCTTTTCCTCCACCATATGGTATTCCTACTACAGCATTCTTTATTGACATCCACGCTGATAATGCCATAACTTCTTCTTTAGAAACATCTGGATGATACCTTATACCTCCCTTGGTTGGACCCAATGCATTATTATGTTGAGATCTCCATCCCTTGAATACTTTGACACTTCCATCATCCATTCTCACCGGAATAGAAACTTCAATGATTCTCAATGGATTCTTCAAAATTTCGAGAGCTCCTGAAAGTGTTTCAATATACTTTGCTACATTTTCTAACTGTTTTAAGTAATTTTCATATGGATTTAGCATTTTTATCACCCCTATTTTTTGATTAACATTTTTATTATACATATAAAAATAAAATATAAAAATAATTCAAATGATTTAATTTTATATAATAAACTTAAATAATCTCCATAAATTTTTGATATTAAGTAAATATAAAGGATATTAAAAAAATACTCCCCACACTCACGTTGTGCGAGGAGTAAAAAATTACAAAGCGAGAATATACTATCTTTCAAGATAACTTATTATATTCGCTATATCAGAAGGAGTCACACCAGGTATTCTCATAGCCTGTCCAATAGAACGCGGGGAAATTTTCTTTAATTTCTCTCGTGCTTCTGTTGAAAGATTTGGAACTTTGTCAAAATTAACCTTCGAAATATCAAATGATTCATATTGTTCAAATATTTTTATATCCTCCAGCATCTTTTGTATGTAACCTTCATATTTCAGCATAATCTCAATCTGCTCGATTAACTCTGAATCGTTGATGGGGGTCGGATCCAAATCTTTTACATCCGCATACTTTATTTCTGGTCTTTTTAATATGTTATATAATTTTGTCCCTTCCTTTATGGGAGTAGATCCAAGATTCTTCAAAATATTGTTAACTGTATCCGATGCGGGAACCTTCACCTGCTTAAACCTTTCTATTTGTTCTTTAATCCCATTTTCAAGCCTTAAAACTTTTTCATAGAACCATTTTGGAATTAATCCAACTTTATAACCATATTTAGTAAGCCTTAAGTGTGCATTATCGTGCCTTAATAAAAGTCTATACTCTGCCCTCGAGGTTAACAACCGATATGGCTCATCTACTCCTTTTGTTGTCAAATCATCAATCATAATACCAATATAGCTCTCCGATCTCCTCAAAATCAATTGTTCTCCACCAAGAATTTTCATCGCAGCATTTATCCCTGCCACAATTCCTTGCCCGGCAGCTTCTTCATATCCACTGGTACCATTGATCTGCCCTGCAAAATATAATCCTTCAACTATTTTCGATTCTAATGTCTGAAAAAGCTGGGTTGGATCTATGTAATCATATTCAATTGCGTATGCCGGACGAACAATAACTACATTTTCGAGACCTGGTACAGTTCTTAACATCTTAATCTGAGCTGCGTACGGTAGGCTAGTAGAAAGCCCATTTAAATAATATTCTTCAGTAAATTTTCCCTCAGGCTCAACAAATACTTGATGAGAGTCCCTACCAAACTTTATTACCTTATCCTCTATAGAAGGGCAATATCTTGGACCAACACTATGAATTAGTTTCACTTCTCCGTACAACGGAGAATAAACAAGATAATCCCGAATGATTTTATGTGTTTCAGGATTTGTATGTGTAAGCCAGCAAGGAAAATCTTTAGGTAATATTTTTGGTTCATTAAAATGCGAAAATGCTCTGGGAACATTATCAGTATCCTGCCTTGTCATCTTTGAAAAATCTATACTACTTTTTAGTACTCTTGCAGGAGTTCCCGTTTTAAATCTTGAAAGTTTAAAACCAATTTCTTGAAGAGATTTACTTAAACCCCTTGCGGGAAAATCTCCCATTCTTCCTGCTTCCATCGTATCCCGGCCAATAAATATTTTTCCTCTTAAAAATGTTCCAGTTGTTAATATAACTGCTTTTGCCCTGTAATCTATTCCAAAAGAATCAACCACTCCCTGTACTTTCCCTTTTTCCACTAAAATCTGCTCAACAAGTCCAAAACGTAAAATCAGATTTTTTTGAGTTTGTAGCTTTTTTTTCATAACATGAGAATATTGATATTTATCAATCTGAGCTCTAAGTGCTCTTACTGCAGGCCCCTTTCCAGTATTAAGCATTCTTACGTTAATCATTGTCTCATCTGTTGTTTTGGCCATTTCACCACCGAGCACATCTATTTCTCTTACCACAATTCCTTTGGCAGGGCCACCAATGGCGGGATTACAAGGGGCCCATCCTACATTATCTGGATTCGTTGTAAGTAGTAGTGTTCTTAATCCAAGTTTTGCGGGCACAAGGGCAGCTTCAATGCCTGCATGGCCACCTCCTACTACAATAACATCAAAATATCTATCGTCATCAGGTCGTTTGAAAAACATGATATCCTCCTTTAGATTATTTGTATTTTATATAAGTATATCACATCAAAATTTTAAATATCTACAAAAATGGTGCGCTTTTTCAGCACACCTTTTAATTTCTTCAATTTAATTCTTTTATTTATAATTTTCTAGAAGTTTTTTTGCTTCATCAAGTGACGGTATTTTCCCAGACAATACTACTTTTCCATTAATTGCTACAGCCGGTGTTGAAATAACTCCACGTGCAACTATTTCATTTATATCTTGAACCTTCACAATATCCGCTTCTAATTTAAGTTCCTTTACTGCTATTTTTATGATTTTTTCTGTTTGTTTACATCTTGGGCATCCACTTCCCAAAATTTCAATCTTCCTTATCATACTTTTCCTCCTTTGTATAATAAAGTTTAAGTAAAATTATTGTTTTTCCAAAGAAAGACCTCTAAACTAAAGTATAACTATTTACCTGTCGGAAAATGTCTATCTTTTCAACTCATATATCACAAGTACTAAGGCTGTACTCAAATAGAGGTAATTTTGTGTATATTCTTGTTGTTTCTAAAGATTCTCCTATTTTTTCTAATTTTTTAACCTAGATCCTGTTTTAAATTCACCTTAAAGTATTTTGGATTTGTCCTTTAAAAAGCTCTCTTTAACAGCTTCTTCTTAGTCTTTGAACTTACTGGTGTTTATTATTCTTTTATATCACTTCTTTCTTCTCTAAACAATCTATTCCCGTATTATTTACCTAATATTTATCGTAAACTTTTCAATCGTTCCAAAACTGACAAAGTTGATGTAAAACTTATTTTTGATATTTTCTTTTTTCTGAATCTTTAGTCTCATTTGTTTCATTCTCTGAAATTATCAAAGAACTTTATAAAATCACCAGATTCAAAATTAAGTTTAATGAAGATACCTTTTAACTTGAATTACACCCTTTATATTTTTACCTATTCTTCTAATCTTAAATTCACACTGAATAAAATTTATGCTGGTTTCTCTGAAGATTTTACTATTAAAGATAAACAAAAATAAATTCAAAACATTTTAAAATTGTGTATTGTCGAGAATAACTATCTTTTATGATTGAATATTTTTATTATCCTTCTCAATTTTTCTCATCTCTTTACTGGCATTCTTTTCAAATACCGTTTAACACCTCGATAACATTCAAGGGTCAACAAGATCATATTTGTACAAATCAAAGTAAAAAATACGTTTGCTGTTAAGTGGTATGGCTATTTTTCATTTTTTCAAGTTGTTTTTTCGCAGTAATTAAAATTTTTCTTTCCTTTATCAAATTTTTTACATATTGGGGATCAGGGAAGTGTATAGCATCAAACACACACCATGTCTGACATGATGTACAACCAACCATACATTGAAGCGGTCTTGCCACAATAACTTTTTGCTTTTTCCAATCATATTCAAAAACATCTCTTCCGCAACTTGTAATGCACATGCCACATCCTACACATTTATTTTCATCAATTGTAGGATGCCAAGTTATTTCTTTTCTGGGTATCCCTTTCCAATAAGCAAATCTTTCATCTAATCTTAGTTTCTCTGGGCTCACTTTTGTACCTCCTTTAAACATGTCCGTAAATAACCCCGAATAACGTTGAAAAAACAACAACAAGTGAAAAATAAATAAATGCTTTTTTCTTTCCAAATAATCTAGTTATTACTATCATACTGGGCAAACTCAAAGAGTTTCCCGCCATCAATAGTGCAAGCGTTGGTCCCTTTGCCATTCCCAACTCCCTTAATGCTTGTACAATAGGAACTTCAGTAAGTGTTGCAAAGTACATAAACATCCCTATTACTGACGCAAAAAAGTTCGAAACAATGCCATTACTACCCAAAAGTCTTGTTACAAATTTTTGAGGCAAAAGCATTGTTAAAATACCTGCTAAAAACACCCCAAAAAACAGATAAGGCAAAATCTTTTTGGCAAAATCCCATGTTTCTTCAAGCCAGCTTTTTGTTTCATTTTTTTTGAAAGAAAACATAGCCATTAAAAAGACAGATATTGAAAGTGTAATCATAACCGAATATTTGATAATAAAACTTATCTTTAAGCCGCTTACAATTAAAAAAGAAAGCTGTAACAAGAAAAACACAAGAACCTTAATTCCGTTTCCTTGTTTTTCTTGTATATGAAATCCTCCTTCGCCTTTCTCTTGAAATAAAGCTTCCATTATCAAACCTATCAATATTGCGGCTGTAACTGTTGCAATAAGTCTTGCGAAGCCAAGATCCCAACCTAAAACTCTTGCTGTTAAAAATATTGCCGCAATATTAATTGCAGGTCCACTAAACAGAAATGTTGTTGCAGGACCAATTCCCGCACCTTTTTTATATATCCCTCCAAAGAGAGGTAGAATAGTACATGAACATACAGCTAAAATTCCTCCACTAACTGCTGCGATAGGATATGAAACAATCCTCTTAGCTTTAGGCCCAAGTAACTTTAAGACAGCATCCTTTTTCAACATAACTGAAATAGTCCCAGCTATAAAAAAGGCTGGCACAAGACACAATAAAACATGTTCTCTAGCATATTCTTGAAGCATGTAAAAACCATTTAAAATACTATTACTTATGATTTCAGAATCAAATGGAACAAAATAAAATATCAAAAATATTGTTAAAACAATAAGAAATTCTTTCATTGAATCACCTTTCTTTCTGTTTTAAGAATATTCGAATTTCATTAATTAGTATATAAGAAAATTCTAATATTGTCAACAAAAAAATTATTTTAAATTTTTTAATACGGTTTCTACAATTCTATTGTTTACAAGTTTATAGATTACCATATTACCATTTCTTTCATCTTTTATGAGACCAAGATTCCTCAAAATAGCAAGATGTTGTGATAAATTTGGTTGATTTATTCCAAGTTTCGAAAGAAGCTCACAAACACAATGTTTTTTTTGAGCCAAAAAAAATAATATTTTTAACCTTGTGGGATGCCCCATGGCTTTTAATATATTTGCTATCTCTTCAAAATTATCGGACATTTTTTCCCTCCTTCTTTGAAATAATTATAACCGTTTTTTAGATAATTTGTCAAATTATTGTCATAATACCATGTTAAAATAGTTTGCAAAGCTAACTATAGGGGGTATTTAATTGAATATATATAAAAAACTATTTGCTTTAGCCTTACCAATAGCTTTACAACAATTTTTATCTTCAAGTGTAAACTTCCTTGATACTTTAATGATAGGAAAACTTGGTGAAATCCCCATAGCGGCTATTGGGCTTTCAAACCAGTTCTTTTTTCTATACAATCTGGTTCTTTTTGGACTTGTTTCTGGCGGTTCTATTTTCTTTTCACAATTCTGGGGTAAAAAGGATCAAAATGGTCTTTCAAAATCGGTAGCTTTAACTGTTTTCATGGCCATTATATTTTCTTTACCATTTTTCGTTCTTAGTCTCTTCCACCCAAACTTAGTAATGAATTTTTATTCTCCAGATATCAACGTTATTTCAACCGGTATAAAATACCTAAAGATAATTTCCTTTTCTATTCCAATATTTGCAATAAGCATGGTATTCTCCTTTTCTCTCAGAAGCATTCATAAAGCAACAATTCCAATGTACGTCACTATTATAGAGCTCTCTTCCAATGTGTTTTTAAATTACGTATTAATTTTTGGAAAACTAGGTTTCCCAAAAATGGGAGTCACAGGAGCCGCCATTGCTACCTTGCTTTCAAGAACCATCGGTCTTTCTATTTTGATTGCCATAATTGAAATTAAAAAATTACCTGTAAGATTTAATTTTAAGCATGTTGAACTTATTAATCTTAACTTTATTAAACGATACTTCAAATACACTTTCCCGACTGTTGGAAATGAATTTGCCTGGTCATTAGGAATGACCATGTATTCCGTAATCTATGCTCATATGAGCACCCAAGTAATTGCAGCTAGAAACATCATGGGTACAATCGAGGGATTTGCCTGGGCTTTTACATTTGCACTGGCAAATGCGGCATCGGTAATCGTAGGAAATTATTTGGGGGCTTCTAAATTTAATGAAGCATATGAAATTTCCAAAAAAATTGTTAAATTAACTGAGTTAATAGCAATCATTTCAGCAATTTTAACATACGCTTTAACAATTTATTCTATAAGATTTTTTGATGTTTCACCGGATGTAAAAAAACTTGTTTTAATAACAATGGCCATTTCCATGGGATTTGTTCCAATTAAAATTTTCAATGGTTTAAATGTTGTAGGATTTTTAAGGGCAGGTGGAGATACTCGATTCTCTTTTCTGGTTGAAACTATTACACTATGGGTGTTA
Organism: Thermosipho sp. (in: thermotogales); assembly: GCA_017656345.1. Taxonomy (GTDB): domain Bacteria; phylum Thermotogota; class Thermotogae; order Thermotogales; family Fervidobacteriaceae; genus Thermosipho_A. Next base: position 61,261 of record JACDNZ010000006.1, read on the forward strand.
GGAGTACCATTAGCTGGTTTAACAGGATTAATTTTAAATTTCAGTTTCCCGATTGTTTACCTATTCACAATGGTCGATGAAATAACAAAATGTTTCATTCTTCTCCTAAGGTACAGGAGTAAGAAATGGATTAAAAATGTTGTTGAGGGCCTATAACATGGAAGATATTTTATTGTACTCCTCTTTTAATCTTTCAATTTCTTCTAACGTAGAAAATATTTCGTTTTCAATGTTTGCTTTTTCCTCTGTTAATTCCATGGCTTTAACATAATCTGAACCAATTGAAAGCAACTCACTTTCAACTTTTTCAAGAGTTTTGAGAAGCTCTTTCTCCTTATTTTGGAGTCTTTCTATTGTTTCTTTTAACTTTTTTGCCTGATTTTTTAATCTTTTTCTTTTCACAAATTCAACATTAGACTTTCTTTGATTATTTTTTTCGGTTTGGGGAAATTCATATTCTTCCAACGAATTAATTTCTTTTAAAGTCTTTTCCTTTATCACAAAAAACCTATTGCAAACATTTTTAATTAATTCTTCATCATGAGACACAAGAATTATTGATCCTTTAAATTCTTTCAAAGCATCTTCCAGGGCCTCTACTGTTTCCAGGTCCATATGATTGGTTGGTTCATCAAGAACCAATAAATTAGGCCTTCTTAAGAGAACTTTTGCAAGCGCAAGAATTTGTCTTTCACCACCACTTAATTCGGAAACAAATTTAAACACGTCCTCATTTTTAAATCCAAACCTTCCAGCATATGATCTTATAACATAATCAGGCTCCATCTCCATTTCAGATGCTAGTTCTTCAAAAACGGTGTTTTCCAAATCCAATTGATTTACAAACTGGTCTAAAAATTCTGCTTTTACATTATGACCAAAAACAACTTTACCCTCACCTTCTAATAATCCAAAAATAACCCTTAAAATTGTACTTTTCCCACTTCCGTTTGGCCCTAAAATTGCAATTTTTTCACCATTGTACAATGTAAATGAAACATTTTTAATAATTTCTTTGAAACCCAGTTTTTTTACATCCAAAACAACGTATCCCATATTTTCTGGTTCAGGGATCTTTACTTTTTTATCCGATTTTTCACTAACAAATAATGTTGTTGATTCCAATTCATCTAGTAATTTTTGAAGTCTCCTTTCTTTATTTCTGGCTTGTTTGATAAACTTTTCATTAGATTTACCCCATTTTCTATAACGCTCAATAATGGTTTTTAACCTTTCTATCTCCTTCGTTTTATTTTTCAATTCTCTTTCCTGTTGAATCAGCAACTTTTTCCTTTCAACAAGATAACTATCAAAATCCATATTAAAGTCCCATATTTTCTCATTGTTTATCTCTAGAAACCTATTACACGTGTCTCTTAAAAAGCTTCTATCATGGGATATAATGACATATCCTCCTCTAAAATTCAACAAAAGACCTTTCAAAAAATGAATACCTGCAATATCCAAAAAATTTGTTGGCTCATCAAGCAAAATAAAATCAGGATCCTCCAAAAATAATCTTCCAATATGAAGACGTGTTTTTTCTCCTCCGCTAAAAGTTGAAATATCTCTATGCCAATCTTTTTCTTCAAATCCCAATCCCTTTAAGATACTCCTTACCATTCGTTCCTTTTCAGGGGTATCTGCAACCTTTGAATAATATTCAAATGGCGTTGTCCCATCAAATGTCCTATATTGATCTAAATACACAATTTTTCCCGAAGTAGAAATTCTACCGGTATAATCTTTAAATATACCGGCTATCGATTTCAAAAGTGTTGTCTTACCTGAACCGTTTTTTCCAATTAAAGCAACTCTATCTTTATCACCTATGTTTAAATTAATATCTGTAAGTAAATTCTTTCCCGGAAAGAATATGGATAAATTACTTAAAACAATCAAAAAATCACCTCGTGTATTTTTTAGTAACTCTAAAACATTCAATAGATACTGCTACAGCAAATAAATGCCACAAGATCACAAATATTACAATCATTATAAAATGAATTCCAACAGGTTCTGTATCCCCATGGGCAAGTCCTGTTAAAATTGAATAAGCCATTGCTGTTAAAAAATTTATAATTGATAGAATAAGAAAAATTAACAATAGCTTAAGTTTTTTCATACTTTGCTTATTAATCCATCCAATTAGTAACACTCCAAATCCTCCCAATATTGTAAATAAAAATAATTCTGCAGGCATCATATAATCGTATAAAAACATTCCCTTTGTAATTAACACCACCATTGTTAGGAACACAGGAACAATTATAGGGAATGTTGAAATTATCGAAAAAATATAACTTAAACCTGTGTAAACCTTATTTTTATTCATATTTTTTCACCTCCTCAATCTATAAATAGTTTAACACACAAAATAGTTTTTAAAAATAAATTATTCGGTCAATTTCTTGACACAATATTCATTTTTTATACACATATACATTATTATATGTATGATATAATTTAATGAAGACAAAATACGGAGGTGATTAAATGCAAAACCCACAATTCAACCTAAACAACGAACAAAACAAGGTTAAAGAGAAGATGGAAAAAATAAAATTTAAAGTAGCAGTACTAAGTGGGAAAGGTGGTGTTGGCAAAACTACTGTGGCAGTTAATCTTGCAACAGCACTAGCGGAAAGTGGATATAAAGTTGGTTTACTCGATCTTGATATGCATGGTCCAAATATAGTAAGAATGCTTGGTCAAAAAAACCCAACAGTTGATGAAGATGAAATAGTTCCCGCTGAAATTTTACCAAACCTAAAAGCACTATCTATAGGTATGCTTGTTGAAGAAGGAAAAGCAGTAATTTGGAGAGGACCTCTTAAACACTCTGCCATCAAGCAATTTTTGGGCGACACAAAATGGGGAGAATTAGATTTTCTAATTTTTGACCTTCCACCTGGAACAGGCGATGAAGCTTTGAGCCTATTCCAAACATTAGGAAAAATGGATGGGGTTGTAATGGTTACTACTCCACAAAAAGTTGCAATTGATGATGTTAAAAGAGCTATAGACTTTGTGCATGCTATGAACCAGAAATTAATCGGTATAGTCGAAAATATGTCGTTTGTAAGATGTCCAAAATGCGGTGAAAAAATTGAAATATTCGGAAGTGGTGGTGGAGAAATTCTTGCAAAAGAATATAATGTAGAACTGCTAGGACAAGTCCCACTTGATCCAAGAGCTGCTAAATTTGCCGATGAAGGAAAACCCATAACTTTATATCTTCGCCAAAGTGAAATAGAAGAAGAATTTAGAAAAATCGCAGAAAAAGTCGCTCAATTGGTTGAAAAATAAAAATCAAGAGGTGACGTAAGTGAAAATTTTGGTAACAAATGATGATGGGGTAACAGCAGACGGTATCTTGTGCCTTGCAAGGTTTTTGTGCAAAGAACATGAAATAACAGTTGTAGCTCCTGAAACCGAACAAAGTGCTGTTGGACATGCTATTACTATTAGATTTCCTTTATGGTTAAGAAAATTAGATATCAAAGAACCATTTGAAATATATTCAGTCTCGGGTACACCTGCGGATTGTGTAAAAATAGGTATCGATGTTGTATTAGGCAAAAAACCAGATCTTGTAATTAGTGGTATAAATAGAGGAAACAATCTTGGTACCGATGTCATTTATTCAGGTACAGTAAGCGGGGCACTGGAAGGAGCAATTGCCGGTGTCCCTTCTATTGCTGTTTCAAGCTGCGACTATAAAAATCCAATATATGAAACTGCAGCAAAATTTATTTTACAATTTTTGAAGGAATTTGATATTCACTCAATTCCTCGGTTTTCTGCGTTAAATATAAATGTTCCATCTATACCATATGAAAAACTTAAAGGCTGGAAGCTAACAAAACAAAGCAATAGAATGTACGATGATTATTTTGAAAAGAGAATCGATCCATCAGGTAACGATTATTACTGGATGCTAGGAAATATTATTGAAAATGACCCAGATCCAAAAGCTGATTATAAGGTCCTAAAAGACAATTATGTTTCAGTAACTCCAATTTCACTTTTTATGACTGATGAAAAGTATTTGCAAAAATTGGAGGAGAGGTACAGTGAAAATAAGATTATTCGGTGATCCTATTTTAAGAAAAAAATCAAGAATTGTTGAAGATTTTGAATACGTAAGAAGCATAAGAGATGAAATGTTGAAAATTATGTATCTGGAAGATGGTGTTGGGCTTGCCGCTCCACAAATTGGAGTTTCATTGAGATTTTTTGCAATGGACGACGGCAATGGACCTTTAATTATAATTAATCCAGAAATAATTGAACACTCAAATGAAAAAGAATTGGGCGAGGAAGGTTGTTTGAGCCTTCCGGGTATTTTTGCTGATGTAAATAGATATAAATGGGTTAAATTGAAATATCAGGACGAATATGGAAATGTTCATGAGCGGTTGTTTGAAGGTTATTCTGCTCGTATAGTACAGCACGAAAGAGATCATTTAGATGGAATTCTTTTTATTGATCACTTACCCTCTAATATTAGAAAACAACTGTCTCCTGAGCTAACCAAAATTATGAGGATGAGATTGGAGGAAACTAAGTGAATTTTGAAGATTTTAAACTGAGTGAAGGAACACTAAGAGCTATTTTTAAGAAAGGATTTGAAAAACCTACTTTGGTTCAAGAAAAAGTTATACCAATTTTACTAAATAAAGAAACAAATCTAATTGTTCAAGCTAAAACTGGTACAGGAAAAACCGCATCTTTTGGAATACCTTTAGTCGAACTTTTAGAACCCAAAAAACATGTTCAAGCGATTATTTTAACTCCAACAAGAGAACTTGCGTTACAGGTTTCGGAGGAAATAAATTCTTTAAAGAGAAAAAAATTGAAGATTTTGCCAGTATATGGTGGTCAATCAATTAATTTACAAATAAAACATCTCAAAAATGGTATTGACATAGTCGTAGGAACTCCTGGAAGAATCTTGGATCATATTGAAAGGAAAACGCTGGATATAAGCAAAGTATCATACTTCATTTTGGACGAAGCTGATGAAATGTTGGACATGGGATTCATTGAAGATGTGGAAAAAATTTTAAAAAATACTCCTCAAAATAAATTCTTTTTAATGTTTTCCGCTACCATACCACAAAAAATTATCTCACTTGCCAAAAAGTATATAAAAAATTACGAGGTTATAAAAATAGTCGATAAAGAACTAACAACAAAACTTACAGAACAAATATACATCGAAGTAAATGAAAGTAATAAACTTGAAGCGCTTTGTAGAATTATAGATCTTGAAGAAAATTTTTATGGTTTAATTTTCTGTAGAACCAAACTTGAAGTGGACAATGTTTCAAATAAATTAATCGAAAGAGGCTATGATGCAGAAGCTCTTCACGGGGACTTTTCACAATACCAGAGAGAAAGAGTGTTAAAAAAATTCAAAAACAAAAAATCCAATATTTTAGTTGCAACGGACGTTGCCGCGAGGGGACTTGATATTGACGGCTTAACACACGTTATAAATTATTCTGTTCCTTTAAATCCCGAATATTATGTTCACAGAATTGGAAGAACCGGTAGAGCAGGAAAAGAAGGAATTGCAATAACATTTGTTACTCCCAGAGAATACAGACAATTGTTTAGAATTAAAAAATTTTCCAATGCAAAAATCAAAGAAGGTAAAATACCTTCTGTTGAACAAATTATAGAAAATAAAGCTCAAAAAATAAAAGAGGAAATTTTAAATGCTAAAATAAAAGTAAATGATATTTATTACAAACTAGCAGAGGAACTCATGGAAAATTCAGATAACAAAGAAATTGTAGCAATGCTTTTAAGCAAAGCTTTTAAAGGACTTGACCCGAACTCTTACGAAAAAATTACCTTTACCAGAAAAAATAGCAGTTCAAAAGTAAGACTTTTCATAGCAAAAGGTAGAAATACCGGCATGACAAAGTCCAGTTTAATTGAATTTATTGTCCAAAACACCAGCATTAGTAGAAACGTTATACAAAATGTTACAATTTTAGACAAATTTTCATTCATAACAGTACCTTACAAAGAAGCGGAAATTATTCTTTCAGTTTTCAAAAAGCGAGGCAAAAGATCAATAGTTTCAAAAGCAAAAGCTAAAAACTAGGAGGTGTATTTATGAAAAAACTAGGTATGCTTTCCATCGCACTAGGATTACTACTTTCGTTTGTATTACTATTTGCAGGAAGCGATTCTGCACAAGGACCAAAACTTGCTTACATTGACTCCACAAAGGTATTACAGTCGTATGACAAGTGGATCGAAATCCAAACAAAATATCAAGAAGATTACCAATTTTACGCAAAAAAACTTCAAGATTTGGCAAATGAAATCAACGAATTGAAAAATAGTGGTGCTTCCAAAGAAGAAATAGATGCAAAAACTAAAGAATATCTTCAAAAACAACAACAATACAATCAATTACTTAACGATGAATATCAACCAAAATTTAATGAAATAGAACAGGAGATTCTTTCAAAAATTGCTGAATTTGCAGAAATTATGGGATATGACTTTGTATTTAATAGCAAATCCATGGCATATGGCAGCCCAGAATATGATATAACTGCTCAATTTATTGAATATCTTAAATCAACACAAAAATAATGGAAATCAAATGTAAAGACATCGTCAAAAAGTTTGGGCGAAAGACTGTTTTAAACGGTATAAATTTATATGCAACCAATGGAGAAATAGTGGGGTTACTAGGACCAAATGGTTCTGGTAAAACCACTTTGTTTAATATCATTCTCGGAGTAGTAATTCCAACTTCGGGTAAAATTTATATTGATAATGTTGATGTCACAAACATCCCAATTCATAAACGTGCTCTCATGGGAATCACTTATTTACAACAGGAAACATCTGTTTTCAGGGAACTTTCCGTTGAAGATAATTTGAGACTAATCATGGAATTCCACAATAAAAATAACATGGAAGAAAAAATAAAAATACTTCTTGAAGAATTTGGAATTTATGATTTAAAAACGCAATTTGCTTCTGATCTTTCGGGTGGCGAAAAAAGAAGATTAGAACTTGCAAGAATGATGACCCTATCACCAAAATTTTTACTATTAGACGAACCTTTCGTTGGAATTGATCCAAAAACGGTAAAAGAGATCCAAAAAATGGTATTATTATTAAAGAAAAGGGGTTTAGGTGTAATTATCACAGATCACACTGTAGAAGCTTTAAAGAATGTAGTTGATAGATTATATGTAATTCACAAAGGGGAAATAATCGCAGAAGGAGATCCAAATAAAGTTCTTGAAAGCAAAATAGTAAAAGAAGTATATTTGGGGGGATAAATATGTCAATCTTATTAAGTGTTCTTTTTGCAATATGGGGTTTGGTAGGTCCAGAAAGTATTGCTATTGATAGTAACGGAGGATATTACATTTCACAAATGGGGACTCTTTACCAAGTTGATGGAAGTATTATTTACAAAAACGAAAATAAAACTGAACAATTTTTCGTTTTAGAAGATCCCAAAGGTATACTTCTGGAAGATGATATCCTATGGATTGCAGAAAACGACAGATTAATCATGTACAACATACATACCAGGGATTACAAAGTCTTCACAGCAGTAAGTGGACTTACTAAATACCTTAATGATATTGTTCGATATAAAGGAAATTTATATGTGACAGATACATACAGTGATATGTTATATGTTTTTAAAAATGATACACTCCAACCTGTATTAACTCTTTCAAGACCAAATGGAATTACAACAGACGGAAAATACATGTACATTGTTTCTTTTACAACCCCCGCTATTTTATACAAAACAGACGGAAAAAAGATACTTGAAAGCATTGTTTTAAATGAAATTGACCAAGGTGATGGTATTGTATACGACAAAAACAACGATGTGTTTTTTGTAGCAGGATACAAATCAGGTAATGTTATTGCCTATAAAGAGTGGAAAAAGGTAGGAGAATATAATAAATTTACATCACCAGCAGATATTTATTATGATTCAAACAATAAAATTCTTTTCGTACCTGATATGAAAACAGGAAAAGTTTTTGCTTTGCAGGTGCAAATAGGTGAATAGAGAATACACTATTTTATTCAAAAAGCTCGGACTTTATCGTTTTATTTCAGCTCTTGATACTATAACAATGATTGAAAGGACCTTTCGCAGAAGCGGTCTAAAGCTTTGTTATACCGAAGGATTCCATCCAAAGCCAAAGTTTTCATATATTGATCCGGTACCAACGGGAGTAATTGATCTTGCTTTTTACTTTAACATCTGTTTGAAAGAATCTTATAATCCTAACTATGTTTTTAATTCTTTACAAAAAGTCCAGCCAGAGTTTTTAAAAGTAGTAAAAGTTTTCAATAAAAGTATAAACCTTTCAAAAACAAATAAATTTAAATTTTCAATAATAGTTAAAAAACCATTCGTATTCAATAAAGATGGAATTATTGAAAAAAAGACAAAGAGGGGAACTAAAATTATTCAGCTTGCTAATTTAGAAAATGTAGAGATATTTGAAAAAAAAGACTACATTGTGTTAAACTATATTGTTGGCAAAGAAAATCTTTTTAATCCTTATCTGTTTTCAGAAAATGTTTATCTTGCACTCCGAAAAGAAGCATATATAGATGATAAATCAATTTCAGATATTTTAAACAAATAAATTCAGGAGGTGCACTAATGATTGATGTAGGTTCACTTTCAAAAGGAATGTATATAAAATACGAAGGAGAAATTTACAGAATAGTAGATGTTAATAAGCACTTTAGGGCTAGAGGTTCGGGCTTGATTAGAACAAAGCTTAAAAATATCTCTACCGGTTTAATTAGAGATGTTAATTTCAACAGTGGTGAAAAAGTTGAAGAAGCTGAAATAAGTTTTAGAAGAGCTGCGTATATTTACAATGATGGTGAAAATTACTATTTCATGGATAATGAAACATATGAACAATATGGTATTCCTGTGCATGAGATTGAGGAAGAGAAAAATTACCTGGTTGAAAATACTGAAGTCGATTTAATTATGCATGAAGGAAAACCACTTGGTATACAACTTCCAACAAGTGTTGTTCTTGAAGTAGTGGAAACCGAACCTGGATTTAAAGGTGACACTGTTTCTGGTGGAGGAAAGCCTGCTGTTCTTGAAACAGGTTTGAAAATTACTGTTCCTTTCTTTGTAGAAGTAGGACAAAAAGTCAGAGTTGACACGCGTACCGGTGAATATATTGAAAGAGCTTAAGGGAGGTGCTAATATGGAATTTGAGCAAGGTAACATAAACATCAGTGATGAAGTTTTGAGAGAAATTGCTTTCAGGAGTTTCTTAGAAATAGTTGAAATAAATCCTGATAACAAAGAAACAAAAAAGTTAAAGAAAAACATTGAAATTGAAAGAACTCCTGACGATAACGTTATTGTTTATGTAAAAACAGCTGCTCCATACGGCCAAAGTATAGTTGAATTCGGTAGAAAAATTATGAAAAATATCTCAGAAAACATTCAAAGAATGACTGAAATTCCTGTAACTGCTGTTAATGTAACTATCACAGATGTTGTAGAAAAAATAGAACCAAATGAAGAAGGGGAGGAAGAATAGTTGGCAACAAGACGCCATAGAATGCGTGAATATATATTCAAAACACTTTTTCAATGGGACTTTAAATCTGATGAAAATCTGGAAGAAATAGCAAAAGAAGAACTTTCATTACTTCGTGATAATAGAATTCGGGAGCAGGCTTTTGATTACATTCAAGGTATAAAAGATAAAATAAAGATAATCGATGAAATTATACAAAAATACCTTGAAAATTGGTCACTCGACAGGCTTTCAGCGGTGGATAGAAATTTATTGAGATTGGGAACCTATGAATTGTTATATATCTTTGACGTCCCAATTGAAGTAACCATTGATGAAATGATCGAACTTGGCAAAACTTACGGAACAGAAAATAGTGGAAAATTTGTTAACGGAGTCCTGGATAAAATTGCCAAAGGAGAAGCTCCAAAAGAAAAGTTCGATTTGTAGGGGGGTAGGGGGTATTTCTTATATTGAATTTCTATTAGTTTTTATGATAGCTGTGGAAATTGTTTTTTCATTATTATTTATTTTTGAATCCACCATTGATTGGTATTCTGAATTGAAAAAAGACTATTCAAAATCTCTTGATTCTTTTCATGTTATTAATTATATCAGGCATGATTATTACAACAGAGGGATTTCAGAAATAAATTTCATCAGCTCGCAAAAAATATTCTTTTATGAACTTGTTGATGGAAAGAAAAAGAAGGTTACCTACCAAATTTTAAAAACTCAAGAAGGTTTACTTTTAAAGCGAAAAGTTACCTCAAATTCTAGAAAAAGTGGTGTAAACTACCTGGGGCCATTCGATATGAAACTTGAGTTCGCTGATTCAAAAGATTTCATTGTGCTAAAATCTTCTATCGGAAATTTTCTCCTTCCAAAAAACATTCCCGACAGAGAACTAATCCTTGGAGTTTCAGTTGAATAAAAAGATGCCCACAAGGGGCATCTTATAAGACTTTTATAATTTTTATAATTCTTTTACCAGTTCCGAAATTATTTTTACCATCATTTCTCCTGTTCTGTTTGCAACTTCCAATACTTCTTCAGCCGTTAAGGGTTTTAGATCTTCATGAACAGCTTTATCTGTTATTGCTGATATTCCTAAAACTTTTATTCCTCCATGATTTGCAACAATTACTTCAGGAACCGTTGACATACCAACAGCATCTGCTCCCATCCACCTGAGCATCTTTAATTCTGCAGGTGTTTCAAAGTTTGGACCTGCTACTGCTACATAAACTCCTTCGTAAAATGGAATATTTAATTTTTTTGCAATATTTACTGCTTTGTTTCTCAATTCTTTATCATATGCATTTGACATATCTGGAAATCTTGGTCCCCATTCATCTACATTTGGACCAATTAAAGGATTATCTCCCATCATATTGATATGATCTGTTATAAACATTGGTCTTCCTATTTCAAAATCTGGGTTCATTCCACCTGCTGCATTGGTTACTATCAAGATTTCTACGCCTAAAAGTTGCATTACCCTTATTGGGAAAGTTACAGTTTTCATATCGTAACCTTCATAGTAGTGGAATCTTCCATTCATAAGCATTACATCTTTACCATTTAATTTTCCAAAAATAAGTTCGCCTCTATGACCTGGAGCTGTGGAAACAGGAAAGCCAGGAATTTCCTTGTAAGGAATTACCTTTGGATCTTCCAAACTATCAGCTATTCCGTGAAGACCAGACCCCAGTACAATAGCAATTTTAGGAACTTTATCAAGTATTCCTTTTAAATAATCAACTGCTTCTTCTACTCTTTTAACATATTCCTTCATGTTCACCCTCCTTTTAAAATGTTTGTAAATATTTTTCTAATCTTTACCTAACTTTTTTATTTCCTCTTCTACTTCTTTAGCTCCTTCTTCATAAAATTTTTCTTCATCTGGGTCAAGTTCTTTTAAAAGCCTCAAAAATTCTCCCGCATGTACTCTTTCCTCATTCGCTATATCTATTAAAACTTCCCTTGCCAATTCATTATCCGTTGCTTCTGCTATCTGCATATACATTTGAACTGCTTCATATTCCGCTGCTATCATAAACCTTATTGCCCTTACTAACTCATCATGTGACAATTTCTTTGTTGAATTTAATCCAGAAAATGGATTTGAAAATTCTGGCATATGTCCCCCCTCCTTTAATTAAATTTTACCACATATCCAAAAAAACAAAATGCGCAGCAAAAAGCTGCGCTTTGCATTTAACCTTCGAAGTATCATTCCTCTATAATATAAACTAAATCACCTGTTTTTAAAAGAGCTGCATTAGCTTCATCAGTATCTACGTGAAATTCTAAAGCATACTTTTCGCTAACCCTAATAAGAACATCATCAAATATAACTCTTCTACCAGGTTTGTCTACAATAACTTTTACAATATCCTTATCTTTTACTCCATATTTTTCTGCATCAGTTGGATGCATGTGAATATGTCTTTTTGCAATTATTACACCTTTTTCTTTTACAACACTACCTTTTGGACCAATAATGACTATTCCAGGAGTTCCTTCGAGATCCCCAGAATCTCTGACAGGAGGAATTACCCCAAGTTTAAATGCATCCGTCAATGAAATTTCTACCTGTGTTTCTTTTCTTTCTGGTCCTAGCACTCTAACCCTTTCAATTGCCCCTTTCGGCCCAGCAATAATCACTGTTTCTTGACATGCGAATTGTCCTGGTTGACCCAAATCTTTAATTGGAGTAAGTTGATAACCTTTACCAAAAAGAATTTCTACATCTTCTTTAGAAAGGTGTACATGTCTGTTGCTAACACCTGCTATAATTCCTGGCTCCTTAATTCTCATTTTTTTAACCTCCTCTTTTTGGTTTTAATAACCTATCTCTTACACTTACTTTTATATTAGCTGGAATTTTAACTATTATTTTAAATGGACCCCTTTTTACGTTTATCCACGAAAGGCCCCAAATTGAAAGTTCTTTTTCTTCATCCAATTCAAAAACTTTTTCTTTCCATTCAATATTGGTCATTTTCATTTTTTTGCACGGAGGAATTAATAAATCGCCTGCCCTTTTTATCATTAATTCATCCGCTTTTTCTAATTTGGTCTCATGAAATTTTACTTTTTCATACGCAAATATTTGAAATATTGGTAGTTTATCTCCTTCAAATTCTACATTAATTCTACAAAATGCACTGATTAAAATTGCCCTATTTTTGTCAATTTTAAAAGTTTTTCTAGTTAATTTTTTCGTATTTAAAATTTTTGCTTGACACTCTGGGGGAACCAGATCCAAGACTCTATCATTCGTTAAAATTCCGGGTGTATCAAACATATAATATTTATTGCCGTTTATCTTTCTTTTTAACAATCCTAACGTTGTTCCAGGGAAAGGAGAAATTGTCGGAGCTGTTTTTGTAAAATGGGAAATTAGTGATGATTTTCCAACATTAGTCACACCAATTACAAGTATATTTTCATTTAAAGATGTTAAAAATTTCTCAAGTTTATTTAAACCAAAATTATTTTTACTGCTTGTTAGAAAAATTCTATCTGATGTTACATTTAATCTTTTCTTTAACCATTCTTGAGCTTCAATCGAACTTAACGAACGTGGCAACAAATCAAACTTTGTAATTGCAAAATACACTTCTTTTCCTTTTATTTTATTCATAATCTCTTCTCTATATGTTCCATCAAAATCTGTAATATCCACAACATAAAGAACCTTGTTGAAACCTTTTAAAATATTATCTACTTCATGTAAAAATATTTCTTCTTCTATAGGAAAGGTAAGCTTTCCATAATGTTTAATTCTGTAACATCTTTGGCACAAAGGTTCTTCTTCAGTTTCCAAAACATGTTTTGGAATATATCCGGGTTTCTTTGGGTCAGCTGTTTGAAGCTCAACCCCACAACCATTACATTTCATATTTAACCTCCAAAATACATTTTTACAAGTGCGTATCCAAATCCAATAATTGATGTCACCAGATACGGTTTAAACGTCCACTTTATATACTCTCCAAACCCAAAATTTCTTCCTATTTGCTTTGAAAGTAAATTAACACCTACAATATTCTGTACTGCTCCAAGAGGTGTTAAATTTGTTGCAAGATTTGCACTTATTCCATATACCCACCAAAATTGCGTTGAAAATCCTGAGTTAACTAAAATTCTAATTACAGGGGCAATAATTAAAGTTCCAGGAACAGCGCTCAACCATGGAATCGAAACAGAAACAAAGCCAAAAATTACCAATGTAGCCAAAAACTTACTGCCGTTTAACGGCATAAATATACCTGCAAGCCAATTTGTAATCCCTATTTCTTCCAACGCATACGAAAGAATATATAATCCAGCATAGAAAAACAAAGTGTCCCAATCTACCTCTTTAGAAATATCATTGAATTCCTTTTTATGATAAAGCATTACCAGGATTGCTCCAAGAAGAGCTATAAATGATAAGTCTATATCAATAACATTGTGAAGTGCAAATAAAATTATAACAACAAAAAATATTGAAATTGTAAATCTTAAAGATTTTGGATTTACTATTGCCTTTCTTTCATCAACATCTGAAAGTTTTTCAAGTCTTCCCAAAACTTCATCGTTTATTTTCGTATACTTCTTGAACAAAATCACTGAAGCGACAAAACTTAAAATAGCCACTATTCCCATATTTTTTATAAAATCATTGAAACCAAGTCCACTAACAGAACCTAAAACAAGGTTAAGAGGGCTACCAATTAATGTTGACATTCCTCCTATATTATCTATTATTATAGTTAAGATTAAAAATGGAATAGGATCAAGGCCCAACGTGTCAGAAATTAAAAATATCATTGGAGCTATCAAGATTATTGTAACCAAATTATCCAAAAAGGCAGAAGAAATTGCAACTAAAGCCATTAGACCTGTAATAGTCCAGAAAAATCTTTTCCCACCAATTTTAACTATTCTTATAGAAAGAAACTGAAAAAGCCCCGTTTTTTTCAAAAACTCAACAATTACCGTCATACCTGCAAGAAGCCCCAGGGTATTGAAATCAACAACTCTACTTATATTATCAGGTTCAAGGCCTTCAACTAATTTTAAGGCCGCAACAATCAATGCCAACCCAAAAACTATAGGGGCTTTGTACTTTTTTCCAAAAATAATATAGTAATATGCTACTCCAACAATTACTAAAGCAATTACCTTCTCCAATTCCACATAAACACCCCCTTGGGGATTTGCATCCAAATCTTATTATACAACTTGAAAAGCCATTAACTTGTTAAATTAATTATAAATTTGTGTGTTAACTTCTTTGCGCATAACTAATTAATTGTTACATTTTGCACTTTTGTTTTATTTAAAAATTAAAGGAATTGCTTGATTTTCTTCTTTTAAACTACAATTAAAAGCTTTGGTATTTTTAAACAGCATTTGATTTATTCAGAAAAATGTTAGAAAATATAAGTGGATTAACAAAATAAAAAAATAGGAGTGATAAAATGGCTAAGGTTACCGACTTAGTTTTACTGAATAAACCAGGTGAAAAAATTCTTCTTCTTGGAAACCACGCAATTGCAAGAGGTGCTTTAGAAGCAGGTATTGGACTTTTTGCTGCATATCCTGGAACACCTAGTTCAGAACTCACTGATACAATGGCTACTGTAGCAAAAGACGCAGGTGTATATATGGAATACTCCACAAACGAGAAAACTGCGTTCGAAACCGCTCTTTCAGCCGCATGGAGCGGTCTTAGAGCCATGACTGCTATGAAACATGTAGGTTTAAATGTAGCAGCTGACACCTTTATGAGTGCTGTCGGAATGGGTGTTGAAGGTGGATTTGTTATCATGGTAGCAGATGATCCAAGTATGTGGTCATCACAAAACGAACAGGATACAAGAGTGTTTGGCAAATTTGCAAATGTACCAGTTCTAGAACCATCGAGTATCCAAGAAGCAAAGGATATGACAAAATATGCTTTTGAAATTAGTGAAAAATTTAAACATATGGTCATTTTAAGAACAACCACAAGATCCTCTCATATGAGAGGAGATGTAACATTAGGTGAGCTCCCTGATGAAATAATTAACAAAGTTAGACGATTCGGAGAATTCAAAAAGAATCCTAAAAGATTTATTGATATTCCTGCACATTCAAGGGCTTTTCATCCAAAAATTCTGGAAAACATAGAAAAAATCAGAGATGAATTTAGTAATTCGCCTTTCAATTGGATAGAAGGTGATGGAAAAATTGGTATCATCGCTTCTGGTCTCTCATATGCGTATGTTAAAGAAGCGCTCTCATGGCTCAATGTTGACAACATAAAGATTTTAAAAATTGGAACACCATTCCCGGTTCCATTCAAACTTGTCGAAAAATTCCTGAATGGTCTTGAAAAAGTTTTAATTGTTGAAGAACTCGAGCCTGTTGTTGAAGAGCAAATAAAAATGTGGGCATATGATAAGGGCTATAATATACCAATACATGGTAAAGATATTGTACCAAGAATATATGAAATGGATACAAAAAGAGCTGTAATAGCTATTTCAAAATTTCTTGGTATTGAAACCCCTATTAATTTTGAAGAACTTGAAGAAAAGTATAACAACATTACATCCATGCTTCCACCAAGACCTCCTTCACTTTGTCCAGCATGTCCACACAGAAATTCTTTCTTTGCGATAAAAAAAGCTTCAAGAAATAAAGCAATATATCCGAGTGACATTGGATGCTATACTCTGGGAGCATTACCTCCTCTTAACGCGGTAGATACAACGGTAGCAATGGGCGGCTCAATCGGCATAGCCCATGGTCTAAGTGTTGCACTAAATGGAGCCATCAATGAGGAAACAAGAAAAGAAACCCAGGTAGTAATTGCAACAATTGGTGATTCCACTTTCTATCATACAGGTCTTCCAGCAATTGCTAATGCAATTTATAACAGATCAGACATAATAATCGTTGTCGTTGACAATGAAATAACTGCTATGACAGGTGATCAACCTAATCCAGGTACAGGAGATACCCCGCATGGTCCAGGAAAAAGAATTCCAATCGAAGATGTAGTAAAGGCAATGGGGGCTGATTTTGTAGAAGTTGTAAATCCGTACAATATTAAGAAAACAACGGAAGTAATTAAAAAAGCACTTGAAATAAAAGGAGTTAGAGTAATTGTATCAAGACAGGTTTGTGCATTACATAGAGTTGCAGAATCCCGAAGAAAAGGAATTAAACTCCCGGTATTTAAGGTAAATACTGATAAATGTACCGGTTGTAAGATCTGTATTAATACATTTGGTTGTCCCGCAATTTCCTGGGATATTGAGAACAAAAAAGCAAAAATTGACCCGACAATGTGCTGGGGTTGTGGAAGTTGTGCCCAAATCTGTCCATACGGGGCTTTCGAAGTTGTAAAGGAGGCGAAATAATGGTTAAAGAATACAATATAGTTATAACTGGTGTTGGTGGACAAGGAATTTTAACAGCAGCTAATTTACTTGGCTGGGCAGCCTTGAGAGAAGGATACAAAGTGCGTGTCGGCGAAGTTCATGGAATGAGCCAAAGATTTGGAAGTGTAATTTCCTATGTTAGATTTGGTAAAGATGTCTACGGGGCCATGGTACCGGAAGGAAAAGCAGATGTTTTGCTTTCTTTTGAACCAGTTGAGGCATTGAGATACATTAATTATTTAAAAACTGGCGGACTTGTCTTCACAAACTCTCGACCAATTCCTCCTGTTCAGGTTTCAATGGGACTTTCTGAATATCCATCTTATGAAAAAATTAAGCAAGTTGTAGAAGACGAGTTTAATGCAAAATACATAAGCTTTGATGCAGAAAGTCTAGCAAAAGAAGCCGGGAATATCATTACAACGAACGTTGTACTAATCGGGGCACTTACTCAAACTCCAGGCTTTCCACTTTCACCCGATACAATAAAAGAAGTTATTAAAGTCAGTGTTCCTCCAAAAGCAGTTGATATTAATATTAAAGCTTTTGAATTGGGAATGACAAAGGTAAAAATATAAGGCTTCCACTTGGAAGCCTTATATTTTTTTACTACCTAATCTCCAAATCACTCAAAAATTTTTGTAAACTTTTTATTTTAATTATTTTTGCAGAATAACCAATACTATTGTATATTTTTTCAGTATCTTCAATGTTTGAATACCAATCACTAATATATTCATGTTCTACGAGTCTGTATCTACCATCCATTTCGATAACTGTACTGTAATGTAAAATTTTCCCGTTTATTATTAAATATACAATATACGGGGTATATCCATAATATTTTGCAACAAAAGCATTGGCTATTGCAAAATCTTCACAATCTCCATATTTACGCTTAAATAATACATCGGGAAGAATTATCTCATTGCTTAATTCAAGTTGATACTTAAAACTAGCTATTATTCCATAAACTTCCTCAAAAGTTTTATTCTGACAATAACTTTCTACAACTTGCTCGGAAGCCTCTAAAGAACCAACAATACCTGTAACAGGGAACACATCAAGCTTCACACAGCCACTTAATATTAACATGATTAATATCAAAAATAATGCTAATACTCTCATTCAACCACCTTTGTATTAAGCATGAGTACGTGATTTTTTGTAGTATTATACATTATTTTTGAAGAAAATTCAACCATATTCAAAAAAAAACAATCTCTTATTAACCAATATATATTTTTTATTTAAAATAAATTATTTCAAATATATCCTGCCTTTCAGTTCAATTTTGTTAAAATATGCAAACTTTTATTATCATATATATCGTTTCGTTTTAATATCTAAGATTTTATGCTATTTTACTTTTCTCTCACTTCAAAACCATCTTTAGTTATGTGCTAAAATTATGTATAATTAATAGGGGTGATCAAATGAAAAAATACTTAGTAATTTCTGATCTTCATATCCCAACAAGAAATAAAGAAATACACCCTAAGATAATTGAATTAGCCAAAAAATGTGATGGAATTTTTGCTCTTGGTGACTTTGTTGATATTGATACTGTTATTTATCTTCAATCATTAAATCGCAATTTTTTTGGCGTCTCCGGGAATATGGACTATTTTGAAGTAAAAGATTACTTACCTCCCCAAAGAATAATTAAAATAGGGAAGTTCAATATAGGACTTACCCACGGAAGTGGCTCTCATTTCAATATTCATCATAGAATAGCAAATTGGTTTCCAGACGATACTAATGTAATACTTTTTGGACATAGCCATATCCCATTAGATTTAACATACCGTGGAAAACGTTTCATAAACCCCGGGACAGCAATGAAAACTTTCGGTATAATGGAAATAACCGACGATACAATAAAATTTAATCTTATAAAACTTTAGGAGGTTTAATATGATAGGATATGAAATTTACATTAGATCTTTCTTTGATTCAGATAATGATGGTTCAGGAGAATTTCAAGGAATTGTTCAATCGATTCCCTACTTAAAAGAATTGGGGATTGATATTGTATGGTTTATGCCACATTTTAAAGCTCCAAGTTACCATGGTTACGATATAATTGATTTCTTTGATACAAATAAATCGTATGGAAGTCTGGAAGATTTCAAATCAATGGTTAACGAACTACATAAAAATGGAATAAAGGTTGTTATAGATTTGCCATTAAACCATGTATCATCGCAACATCCCTGGTTCAAAGCTGCTATTTCTAGTGATCCAGAATATAAAGACTACTTTCTTTGGGCAAAGGACAATACAAATCTTGAAGAAAAAAGACACTGGGATGGAGAACCAATATGGCATCCCTATAAAGGAAATTGGTACTATGGGGTATTTGGAGGGTCTTCTCCTGATTTGAATTATGAAAATCCAAAAGTCGTAGAAAAAGCTTTAGAAATAGTTGAATTTTGGCTTAACATGGGGGTCGATGGATTTAGATTTGATGCAGCTAAACATATTTATGATTATGATATCGAAAATGGAAAATTTCACTATTTTCATGATAAAAACATCAACTTTTGGGACAAAATCATGAAAAAAGCTCGTGAAATTAAACCAAACGTATTCGCGGTTACTGAAGTATGGGATGATCCAGAAATAGTAACCGAATATGCAAAAACAATCGGTTGTTCTTTCAACTTCTATTTCACTGAAGCCATAAGAGAATCAATGAATCATGGATCTACTTATAAAATTTACGATTGTTTTACCAGAACTCTTTCAGACAATAGAAGATTGTATATTCCTTCCAATTTCACAGGTAATCATGATATGACAAGACTTGCATCAACCATTCTTTCTGAAGATCAAAGGAAAGTTTTTTTTGCAATTCTTATGACAACTCCTGGTATTCCATTCATTTATTATGGTGACGAACTCGGTATGAAAGGGGTATATGATCCACACTTTACAGAACATGTTCTTGAACCATTCCCGTGGTATGCCTCACTATCTGGTGATGGTCAAACTCTCTGGAAATCTATAGGATTTAATCACGCATTTACTGGTGTTTCAGTCGAAGAACAAAAGTTGAGAGAAGATAGTTTGCTGAATACCGTTAAAAATTGGATAAAATTTAGAAAAGAACATTCATGGATGACAAATTCCTGGCTCGAAGATATTAGAACAAACACATTTGTTGTAGGATATATCATTACCGATGGGAATAATTCTTTAAGAATATACCACAATATCTCTGGACATGAAGAAGAATTTGACGGAATAAAATTAAAACCCTACGAAACGAAGGTGTTCTAATGGGAAAAATTAAGAAACTTCCACCCTCAGTAGTAAGTAAAATAGCAGCGGGCGAAGTGGTAGCTGGACCTTATTCTGTAATCAAAGAACTTGTAGAAAATTCAATCGATGCCGGAGCAAACTCTATAGAAATAGAGATTCTTTCTGGTGGCAGAAGTTATATAAAGGTCAAAGACAACGGCAGTGGTATGTCAAAAGATGATTTAATACTTTCAATTGGAGAACATACAACAAGCAAAATTGCAGATTTTGAAGACATCTATAACCTTAAATCATATGGTTTTAGAGGAGAAGCGCTTTCTTCCATTTCAAAAGTTAGCAGAATGGTAATCATATCAAACAACGGTCACGAATCACACAAACTAGAAGTAATAGGCGGAAAAATAAAATCAATAGAAAGATTCCCAACAAACGAGAAAGGAACAACCATTGAAGTATATGACCTATTTTTTAATGTTCCAGCAAGAAGAAAATTTTTAAAATCACCACAAACCGAAAAAAGATTAGTCACAGAATTCGTTGAAAAATTCATACTTGCAAATCCCGATATTCACTTCATTTTCAAAGCAGAAAATGAAATTATATATAATGTATTATCGTCAACTTTAAAAGATAGATTCAATCTCATCTTTCCAGAGGTAAAAGAATATACAGAAATAAAAGGAAAATACGTCCATGGTATTATATCTTCTCCCAATTATTACAGAAAAAACAGAACGGGTCAGATTTTCTTCGTTCAGAAAAGATATATTACCGATAAAATGCTTTACTATATATTTGAAAATGGATATGGAGAAACTTTAACCAATCATCCATATGGAGTTTTGTTTATTGATATTCCTTCAAAACTTGTTGATGTAAATGTACATCCACAAAAACTTGAAGTAAAATTTTCAGATCCAAACTTAATTTACTCGGATATAATTAGAAGCGTCAGAGAAGGTATTAAAAAATTTGTTTCAAAAGAATTATTTATCGCCGACAAAAAAATTGAAGTAAAAGAAAAATCCAAAGCTACAAATGAAATACAACATTTCAAAGAATCAACAACCAAATACATAACTACCAAAAGAGAAATATCGTCTATATTTGACGTCGCAAAAAGAAATGTTGAATTGAAAGAAGATATCCTGATTTTAAAGAAAAGATACGTGTTATTTGAAGCAGATGATGGTATTTACATCATGGACTTTCATGCCGCACATGAAAGGATTTTATATGAAGATATTCTAGAAAAATTAGATGAAAAAGTTGACATCATAGATCTTATGATACCAGTATCAATCAAGGTTGGCCAGAGTTTAAGAGACATAGTTAAGGAAAAAATAGAAGATTTCGAAAAACATGGCTTTAAAATAGAAATAATAGATAACGAAATAAGAATACTCTCAGTTCCTTCATTTATAAAAATTTCTGATATTGATGAAATATTCAAAGAAATAATAGATGAACTCAGAATCCCTTCTGACAGTCCCAAACATTTTAAACATATAATTGCCGACAAAGCCTGTAAAGCAGCGGTAAAAACGGGGTATGATATAAAACACTCAGAAGCCAGGAAACTGATTGAAGAAGTCTTAAAAAGAGGTCTTACCACATGCCCTCATGGAAGACCTCTATTTCTAAAAATTTCATTCAACGAGCTCGACAGATATTTTGAAAGAACTTAAACCTTAAAAAAATAATCTTTCTTTTTGTTTTTTCCTTCTCCCATATCAAAAGTTTTACCTAAAGCAAGAACTGTCGCAAGTTCAACTGGCAGCCCTACTTTTATGATTTTTTCCACAGTTCTTCTAACATCATATTCAACAAATTTAAAGCTATATTCAAATACTCCTTTATCAACTGTTAAAATCATATATGTTGCTCCCGGTTTTCCATTTTTCGTTCTCCCAACACTTCCAGGGTTCAAAACGGTTTTTCCCAATAGATGTTTGGCCATAATAAGATGGGTATGTCCACTAACTATTACATTTTCTTTTGTCGACTGGACAATAGCTTTTAGCCTTTCAGAATCTGTGTTTGGCTTCACATATTCCAAAAGTGGATTTAATGGACTCCCATGAACCAATAAAATCTTTACCCCTTCAATTTCTATAGACAGTCTTTCAGGAAGATTCTTTAAAAATTTTTTATTCTCCTCACTTGTCATTTTAATAGTCCATAAAAGAGACTTATCACCTACTTCTGTTTCCCTTCCAGAATTGTATGAACAACCACAATTATCTTTTTCGAAGGCAACTGCTTCGTCGTAGTTACCTAAAACTGTAATGATATTTTTGCGCTTTATTATTTCGATTACTTCATTGGGATTAGGACCATATCCAACCAAATCACCCAGACAATAGATTTCTTTTATTTCCTCTTTTTCAATATCTTCCAAAACACTTTCTAAAGCTTCTAAATTTGAATGAATATCTGAAATAAAAGCTATTCTTCTCAAAATTTCACCCTCTTTTAACTAAATTTCTCAATTGTTTTTTCAAAAATTCAAATCACTAAACAATTACTCACTTATAAACTTGTTTCAATATTTTTCTCGAAAACGATCCTCGTTTTATTAACAATCTTTACGAGAGTCAACATAACCGGAACCTCCACTAAAACTCCAACAACAGTAGCAAGTACTGCTCCTGAATTGAGACCAAACAATGAAATTGCCACAGCTACTGCAAGTTCAAAAAAATTGCTTGCGCCTATCATTGAAGCTGGAGCAGCAATTGGATGAAGAAGTTTCCAAAAATATGCCCAAAGATATCCTATTATAAAAATCAAAAACGTCTGAATTATAAGCGGCACGGAAATTATAACGATATGGAGAAAATTTTCTAAAATTGTTTCACCCTGGAATAAAAAAAGAAGGATCAAGGTTAAAAGTAATCCCCACATCGAAATCTTCGAAAATCTAGGGATAAACTTCTTATTTAAATATTCTATTCCTCTCTTTTTTATTACATATCTTCTTGTCAAGATAGCAATTACAAGAGGAAAAAGGACAAACAAAACCACAGAAAAAACAATGTATCAAATGGAACACTTACTTTTCCAACTTTCAATAAAAAAGAAACAATTGGAGCAAAAGCAAACAAAATAATTATATCATTTATAGCAACTTGAACTAGAGTATACATCGGATCTCCATTTGACAAATAACTCCATACAAAAACCATTGCAGTACACGGAGCAGCCCCCAACAAAACCGCTCCTGCAATATATTCAGAAGATAAATCCAATCTAATAACATTCCCAAAAACAATTTTTAAGAAAAAATATGAAATAAAAAACATTGAAAAAGGTTTTATCAACCAATTAACTGTTAATGTTATAATTAATCCTTTTGGATTTTTCTTTACATTTTTAATACTCGAAAAATCAATTTTCAACATCATAGGAAAAATCATAAACCAGATTAAAACTGCTATAGGAATAGAAACATGTGCATATTCAAACTTACTCAATACATCTGGCAAAAACGGGAAAACTTTCCCAAGAATTACACCTATGAAAATACACAAAAACACCCAAAAAGTTAAATACTTTTCAAAAAAACTAATCTTCTTTTCCATGTTCTAACCTCCACTTGAGCATCTGCCTGGTTTTTTTAAGTATTCCTTTAATTTTAGAAGATCAGATTTAAAAGGTTCAATATTTGAAAATTCTTCAATAATTTCCTCAATAAACCTATACTTTTTTACAAATCTTTTATTTATACAATAATAAGTCCAATACGAGTCTTTTGTTTTTTTCACCACATTCAAAAGTTCTGCTTTTTTCATGTGTTTTGAAATATTCGATTGCGTAATATTCAAAACGCTTTCTAAATCACAGTTACAAAGTTTTCTATGCCAAAGTAAGAAAAGAATCCTTGCACGAGTTTCATCGGAAAAAAGTTTAACAATCTCTATTAGTTTAATCACAGCACCACCCCTTAACCATATGACCATATAGTAATACAATTATAACATTTCAAAAAAAAAGATACCATAGAAAATCTATGGTATCAAAAAATATTAAAAAAATACTTTTCTACTAAAATACTTTAATATTCACCTGTTATTGCGAAAAGATGAACGTTAATTTCATCAGGTAAAACTATTTTTGTAATTTCTGTATTTATTTCTAGTTTCACTATCTTAAAACCACACTTTAAAAACTGTTTCTCGCCTGTTGCAAGATATCTGAAATCTTCTGTGATATCCAGATTATTCGAGCACCAATCAGGAACCCTTACTGTGTAAATCTTTCCATCTATTTTAAAATTAACGTTATAATCTCCGTGATTTGCTGATACTAACAAGTATAAATTTTTTATGTATATACTATCAAAGGTTATAACCTGACTATTACATCTTATATTATCATTTCCTATATAAGAAACTTTGAAAGGTATATTACAATCCTTAATTTTATCTATAATATCTTTTGGTAAATAGCTTCCTAAAACTGAGCCAAGGTTATCAAAATTTGCTTTTTCCTCAAACGGAGTACCTATACCGTTATTATTGAAAACAGCTTTTAAGTCAAACAAGAAAAAGTTATTATTAGATTCATAACTAACTTTATATTCTGTGGTTTCCGTAACTTTCGATGCTTCAACAGTTTCTTTATTTATAATTAAACCATTATCATAAAGAATTGTAATATTTGAAGTTGAAATACCAAATCTTTCTGGGATTAAAATTATCTGATCAATTATACCTTCACCTTTACAAGTTAATCTGAAAGATTCTAAGGGCATCTTTCCCAAGTAAACATAATTTCCCACTAAATCTTTTGTTAATTTACCACCCGAAGACGATATTGTACAGGAATACTTGCCTTTACCCACAACTATTACATCATACATTGATTTGGTAACTTTAAATTTTAACCTCACATTATCTGAAAAAGAAATTGCACTTGAACCACCATATTTTCCATCAACCACAATTTCTACATCTGATATACCCCAATCACCTGATTCAGCTTCTAATACAAGAACAGGATACAAACTTACTATTTTTTCTTTAGAATACTTTTTCAATTCTTCCGGCAAAGTTTCTAAATAAAGCATTGTTCTTAATGCAGAGATAGTTGATTCTGCTCCAGCATTATGATTAATATGTGCAAATTCTAAACCGTCATATCCCTCACCATTAGGGCCATACATAGGTTTTCCCAATCTATTCAACCCTTTATACCATCCCGCCAGTAATGCTGCCAGCACTCCTATATCTTTGTCATTTGTTGTCTGATAATATTTTATTGCACCAACTGTAATGCTTTCTACAGCATAAGAAAGTTCTGGAAACAATTTTACATTAGATGACACTTCATAGACAAAACCAGTTGAAAGAAACAATGGTCCCTCTATTTCTAGGGCTTTTTTTGCATATTTCAAGTAAAGTTCGTTTTTTGTAACTTTATAACTTTCAACCAAAGCTTCTACAAATCTATTGCCCCATCCATGCCAGGAAAATTTATCTGGATATACACTAAAAAAACCATGGTTATAAAGTTTTATCAGTGCATTTGCAGATGTCTCTATATCAACTTCTACGCCCAATTCTTTTAAAGCAATCAACCCCAGTAAATAAACTGATGTTTGATCTCCTACACCGTTAAGTAAGCCTTCATCCACATATTTTGAAAGTAAATTATAAGCTTTCAAAGCATTTTCGTAAAATGTTTTATCATATTTTGAAATTTCTGCTAATGCCCATAATGCTCTAACTGCCCACCAGGAATGTTGTTTTGAACTTGTCACTCCGGTTTTGTTGATTGTTCCATCCACATATGCAAAATTGTAAAAATCTCCATCATAATCCTGCATCTGGACAAGAAATTTTGCCGAACTTTTAGCAATTTCAAGATAACTTTGATTCTTTGTGTATTCGTAAAGTTCAACGTAAAAAACCACTGCTCGAGCAACATCATCTACACAAATGTCACCTTCACCTACAGCTGAAACTTTTTTATAGGTTTCTCCTATCTTATTTGCATACACCCAATACCCATGTACTTTTTCCCCGTTTAAAACAAAATCTTCTCCCAAAAACTCTAGATGAGTGGTATTTATTTGCGAAAAAATACATATTGAAAAAATTAAAAACAAAAATATTGTTACTTTTTTCATTCTTTCATCTCCTATAATGTCTTTTCATTTCTCTATTTTCTGGAAGATTTAATATATCATTTAAAACTCCTTCGACCTGTTCTTCCGATTTAGTTCTTGGATCCCTGAGTAAAAATTCTTTTAACAATTTAAAATCTCCCTTTAAAAATGCTTCTAATGCCATTTCCATTCTCATTATTCTTGGAGTTAAGTAATATTTAATAACCCTTTCAGATAATTTTGGATTGATTTCCTCTGGGGATATTCCACTTGAATCAACCCATGCAGGAATTTCAACAACAACATCATCCGATATTTCTTTTATAACTCCATTGTTTTGAATATTTACGATAAATCTCTGTTTTTTATTATTTACGATAGAATCTATAAATGGCACATGTTGTTCTCCACTAAATTTATCGGGGTTAATGATACTATCAATTTCTTCTTTGAATATGTCTATGTTTAGAAAATCTTTATAAAGGTTATAATCCAATAATTTTATGTTTGGATTTTCAAGAACATATTGTGCAAGCTTATTAATTATCTCTGTTATAGCACTGATGTTTTCTTGATACCATTTCCATCCTATCTCGGAATCTGCTCCTCCAAATTTCCCGTACCATCTTTTCTTCGTCTCGAGATTGAAATGATATTTCCAGGTAGAATTTCTCACTGTATCACCTATTGGCATTTGCCCATAAAATCTATACATATCAATTGCCACTGGAGAAAGTTGATCGTCAAACGGATGTTTAGGTTCATATCTATTTGTTTCAATCCATTCTTTTAAAATTTCATATCCATTTCTACCTTCATATATAAACCTATTCAACCATATTCCATGATTCACACCTGCTACCTGCCAATCAACTTTCTCTATATTAAGCCCCAAAACTTCTGCAATATGATGCACTCCATAATGACCATGACAAAACCCTACCACATTTATCGGAACAGTTCTTGAAATTAGCGTTGTGCCTTCAAAAACTGGATTTGCTGCTTGCAAAAGCCAGGCGTTCTTTTCTGCTTTTTCTTCTACAAGCTTTGCAACTTCAAGAAATAATTTGAGTTGATTGTAATTTGATATAGTAAAATAATCTGAAACCATGTTGAATTCTTGTGAATCAATTCCTCTATAATATCCCCATTTTTCGCTAATTTTTCGCACCTTTTCAAGGTAATTATGACCACCAACTAAAGCTGTGTTAATTACGAATCTTGCTCCAGTAATTGCTTCCTCAAGATCTTTCGTAATTTTAAACCTTAAATTTGCCCCCAATTCTTCATTGAGTTTCTTTGCAAGTATATGTACAGAATTCAACCTTACCTCATCAATATCCATTAAACATACTTCTACATCTCTTAAATTTTTCACCTTCGTTAAATCACTAACAATTCGCAAAGAAAAAACGGCGCTTCCCGCGCCTATTATTGCAACCTTAAACATACTTTACCCCCTCATCCATTTTTCAACTTTTTCAACATCTATTGTTGCAAGTGCAATGTAATTATCTGCTCCTCCATAATAAACATAATACTTATCTTTGTATCTTACCATTGCATCTGAAAACACAACATTTGGTACCCCTCCAAAAATTTCCCATTCTTCTACAGGTTCCAAAATTGGTTCTTCTGATCTTTTAATAACCTTTGTAGGATCATTTAAATCGAGCAAGATAAACCCTAGTCTATATGTATACCTTGGACCTTCTTCTACTCCATGATATAGTAAAAGCCAGCCGTGTTCTGTTTTTATTGGAGGAGCACCTGCACCGATTTTTACATTGTCCCAATAATCTTTTCTTGGGGAAGCAATTTTTACATAATTATCCCAATGAATTAAATCATCAGAAAAAGCCAACCATATATCTGGTTCAAGTCTGTGAATTAGGACATATTTACCATTAATTTTCTCGGGGAAAAGAGCAGCATCTTTATTGGGACTTTCTGGAAGTATGGGTCCAAATCTATCATATGTAATAAAGTTTTTTGTTCTTGCCATAGCAACTTTTATTCCAGTTGGAGAATAAGCTGTATAATTAATGTAATAATATCCTTCAAGATAAGTTATTCTAGGATCCTCGACACCGTATAACTCTTCTTGAATAGCAGGTGAAAAAACTGGTTTTTCAAATCTATTCCAATTAACTCCATCAACACTAACCGCATAACCTAACCTTGAAACCATATCTTCGCCCTGTGCTCTATAAAGCATATGGAAAAGCTCTCCATCAAAAACTACTGCAGGATTAAAAACAAATCTACTTTCCCATAAATGGTTGGGATTTGGTCCAAACAAAGGATTTCTTGGGTGTCTTTCAAGTTTTAATTCCATATACTATAACCTCCTCTCAAATCTTATTTTAATGATACAGAAATTCCCTGTAAGAAATACTTTCTGAAGATTAAGAAAATAAGTACCATAGGAATTGTTTGAATAACCGATCCGGCTAAAATTGGGCCTACATAACTACTATACTCATGATTAAAACTTGCAAGGAGCACTGATAAAGGCATTTTGTTATAATCTTTCATAACAATCAACGGCCACATAAAATTATCCCAGGCACCGATAAAGGTAAAAAGTCCAACAATTGAAGCCGTGGATCTTGCAAGTGGAAACATGACCCTTGTAACAATCCAAAACGTATTTGCGCCATCTATTTTTGCCGCTTCGATATAATCATTCGGTATCGACTTAAAAGTTTGTGCAAACATAAAAGAGCCCCATGCACTAATTATAGATGGCAAAATAATTGCTGAATATGTGTTGAGTAATCCAAGGTTTTTAATTAAAACAAACAAAGGAACAATAAACATGAATCCCGGAAACAGCATTTGAAACAAAATGAAATTAAAAACAGCTTTTTTACCTTTAAAATCCAATTTTGAAAGTGCAAACCCAAAAAAAGCGGAAGAAACAACAACCATAAATGTAATGGTAACTGAAATAAAAATACTATTCAATAAGGCCCTTACAAAAGGCCTTTGAAGTTTGTCAGACATAAAAAAGATAAACCTGTAATGTTCTAGAGTAAATTTTGTCGGCCAAAACCTTGTATATATCTCGCTTGTTGGTTTGAAAGAAGAAAATAAAAGCCAAAAATATGGATAAATCCAAATTAATGATGCAATAAATAATATTGTAAAAGTAATATATGGAAATCTCTTTGAACGCGTCATACCAGTGACACCTCTCTCTCAACCAAGAAACGTACAAGTAACACACATCCATAACTTAATAATCCAGTTATCACCGCAAGACTTGCTGCATATGAAGGATTCATTCTTTGAAAAGCGGTAGAGTAGATATGCATCATAAATGTTAGAGTTCTTCGCATCGGACCTCCTCCAGTAATCATATATGGTTCCGTGAAAATACCAAATGTTAAATTTACTGCAAATACCAGAACTGTTGTAAGTGCTGGATTTATTAGTGGAAATGTGATTTTCCAAAATTTCTGCCAATTTGTTGCACCATCAAGTTCCGCTGCTTCATATAGAGATTTTGGAATAGCATTCAACCCAGCAAAAAGAATTAAGCCATAATAACCAACGAATTTCCAGGTCACCATTATAGCAATTGACAATAAAGCAAGCTGAGGATCACTAAACCATGGAACTGTAAAACCAAAATTTTTATACAAAAAACTATTTATTGGACCACTTTCGGAAAAAAGGTTTGAAAATAATATTGAATACGCAACACCAGATGAAACATTTGCCACAAGAAAACTAAGTGCAAAAAAAGTTCTGAAAACATTAACTTTGTATAATGCCAGCGCAAACAACATGGAAAGTATGAGAACCATTGGTATAAAATAGACCATAAAATTCACTGTATTTAAAAATATTCGCCAGAAAATTGGATCAGTAAACAATCTTACAAAATTACGAAAACCAACTGGCTTAGGTGTACCAAAAAAATTCCACTTTGAAAAAGAAAGAATTACAAGCCAAACAAAAGGATAACCCCAAAACAAAGCTGTGTATATTAAATAGATGGATGAAAAACCCCATCCTAAATAATTTTCACGTTTCTTTAATTTAGAAACCAAACTATCACCACCTATATAGAACTTTTTCTTTTAATAAATTTTGTAAAAAGAGAAATTGTCACAGGATGTATATCGTGTCCAATTAATAATTCATAAATTCTTTTTGCAGCAAGTGAACCCATTTCATCTTTAAATACCTTTAAAGTGGTTAACGGCGGATTGAAATCACGTGCACTAATAATATCATCAAAACCAATAACAGATACTTCCTCTGGTATTTTTATATTTCTCTTCTTTAATTCTCTTATAACCCTCATTGCTGTTATATCGTTGGATGCAAAAATTGCTTCTGGTTTCTCATTCTTTCTGAGCATAAATTCAATAACATCTTCCATGTTATCTTTTACATCATCATACTCATAGTATTTAGGTAAAAGGCCTGCTTCCTCCATTGCAGTTGTATATCCTTCGAATCTTCCTCTAAAACCATATGAATTTAGAGGACCATGTACATGAAATATTTTTCTTAATCCTTTCTCAATAAGATATCTGGTTGCAAAATATGCACCATCATATCCATTTGTAACAATACAATCAACCTTTTCACCAGGTATATAGTGGTCCAACAAAATAAAGGGTTTTCTTCTTATCCTATATTCATTAATAATTTCTTTATTCGTGTCTCCACCAACCAGGACATATCCATCACAATCATCAGGATTTAATAAATCCATTTTGCAAAATTTTATTCCGTATTCTTCTCCTACCTTTTCCAAAGAAGTTAGAATAACTGAATAAAATTCTGGAAGCAATTTTTGCTTTTCCATGTCTTTTAATCTCTCGCTTTCACAAATTCCTACTAAAAACTTCCCCCTATGGCGTGCTAGGGCTGAAGCTAGAATTTTGGGTTTGTAATTTAACTTCTTTATAGCTTCCCAGACTTTCATCTTTGTCTTTTCAGAAACATTCCCTGAGTTGTTTATTACTCTAGATACTGTTGCGATTGAAACTCCTGCTTCCTTTGCCACATCTTCTATCGTTACCATCAAAATGCCTCCTTTTAATTAAGGCGCGAGGGCAAGGCCCCCGCAGCCAATTATTTAACAATTTCAATACTTCTAAATGACTCACTTTTTGCTTCAAGCCATTTTACCCAATCTTCAAGGTTATCTACTTTTGTAATATTATACAACCTTACAAAGTTGACTTCTTGGCCTGCATAATATCTATTTGGCCAGAGTTTCATATCGGTTGGATATGCACCTTTTGTAGCCTCGTATGCTTCAAATTCTCCTGGAATCCATTTGAATACACCATCTCTAAATTCTTGTGATTCGAATACCCAGGTATTACCATTTATCCAATTTACAAAGTTATCTTTTACAACAGGAATTTCGGGGAGTATTTCTGCTACACCCATTCCAAGTTTTTCAGAATAATTTCCTCTCCATCTTTCTTGAGAAGCAAATATGTATGTT
>JACDNZ010000007.1 GCA_017656345.1 Thermosipho sp. (in: thermotogales)
CCACCGGTGTGACAGACCGGCGTGATAACCAGGCTTCACCACGTCCCCGACTCTCTTAATCTCCTCATGTCAGAGACCAATATATATTGTGCCATAAACTGCTTAAATTGTCAATACTTTTATTGTTTACAGTTTTTGTAAAATTATTTATCTGTGCTTACTAATTCGTTAATCTTTCCTTTATCATGCATAATCTTTGCTAAATACAAGAATGGTGTATCTGCAGCAGCAACAATCCATTTAAATATATAAGTTGTCCATAGTATACTCCAAAAAACTTTTATTTCAAAAACACCCCAAAAAGCAATAAAACAGAACACCACACTATCTATTAATTGAGAAACCATAGTTGAAAAATTGTTTCTCATCCACAAAAATTTAAATTGTGGAAATTTATTTTTCCAAAAATGATAAGCCCAAATATCATGTAATTGTGACAACCAATAAGCTATCAATGATGCTAAAACAATTCTTGGCATGAAAGAGAAAATCGTCTTTAAAGCATCCTGTGAAAAGTCTGAAATATCTGGTTTAAACATTATTGCAAGTTGCATCAAAATTGTCATAGTGATTAAGCTCATAAAACCAACAATTACAGCTTTTCTTGCTTCTTTCTTTCCATAGTTTTCAGAAAGAATATCAGTTACAAGAAATGTAGTTCCGTATACAATATTCCCAAGAGTAGCCACAAATCCAAAAAGTTCCACTGTCTTTACTACTTGAATATTTGCAATAATCGCTGCCATAGCCACCCAAATATAAAGTCCTGTTCTACCTAGATATCTGTAAAAAATTAAAATTCCGACAAAGTTTACTATCATCAAAACTAACCACAAAACTTCATTTGCCAAATCGCCCACCTCCGTTGATTAGTTTGATTAAAAAAGATACTGCTGAGCGCAGTATCTTTTTATTTCGTTTGTTTATTATTTTCAATCTAGTATCTCCACACCAAACCCCGCCATTTTAAGGCCTACATGTGTTGAAATAACTTTTCCAGTATTTGCGTATTCAAAATACTCTACATTGTATCTTTCTTTTATCATTTTTAACATCTCATCTATATCTTCCTTTGCATTACAATGTACACCAATTAAACCAATTTTTTGCCCAATTTTGATTCCTTCCTCTTCCATTTTTCTTAAAATCATTTGATATGCTTTTTTTGCACCCCTTACCTTATCAAATGGGATCATTTCTCCGTTTTCATTTATAAAAATCCCAACTTTCAGTTTTAACAAATTACCCATAAAACCTTGTATTTTATTTATTCTTCCGCCTTTAACTAAAAAATTAAAATCTGAAACAAAGAAAATTGCATGGAATTTTTTGTTTTTTCTCATTTCCAGAATTTTTTCAGATACTTCATCAAGTGAAAGGCCCTTATTTAACAACTCTCGTGCATATCTTGCTATAAGTGGAATAGAGGAAGATGCCATTTTCGTGTCAATAACCTTTACAGGAATATCAACTTCTGACGCTGCCAATAAAGCAGAATTTGACGTACCTGACATTTGGGAAGAAATTGTCAAAACTAAAATGTTATCATATCCTTCTTCCTTCGCCTTCAAATAAGCTTCTTGAAATTGTTTCACAGAAGGTTGTGAAGTTTTAGGAATTGCCTCAGAATTTTCCAGTTTTTTGTAAAATACCATCAATTCCTTTTCATCTCTTGTATCATCTGGCTCACTATCTCCATTTGGCCAAATAATATGTAATGGAACCAATTCAATATCAAATTTCTCAAGCCAGCTTCTTGGAATGTCAGAAGTACTATCCAATATAATTTTTGTCTTTTCCATTCTCATCCCTCCCAATTCTAATCCTCTACAAAATATTTATATAAATCTCTTAAATTCCTAATTTTAATTATCCCTTCACCATTAACTTCATCATATGGTACTATAAATCTTTTGTAACCAGCTTTTCTTGCATTATCAATTCTTTTTTTCAAATTATGTACCTTCCTAACACTTCCGTCAAGCCCTACTTCACCTATTATAACAGTTTTTCCTAAAAATTTATTAAATAACGACGATAAAACTGAAGAGGCAATAGCAAGGTCACATGCAGGATCTGTTATTTTCAATCCACCGGAAACATTAACATAGATATCGTGCGAATCTATTGGCAAATTTAAATGCTTAGAAATAACTGCAGCGATGATTATTATTTTTCTAACATCAATACCATGACTTATTCTCCTTGCAGTAGCCATTTTATCTCTTGAAACAAGACTTTGTACCTGAACAAGAATGGGTCTCGTAC
The DNA here is from genome assembly GCA_017656345.1 of Thermosipho sp. (in: thermotogales). Classification (GTDB taxonomy): domain Bacteria; phylum Thermotogota; class Thermotogae; order Thermotogales; family Fervidobacteriaceae; genus Thermosipho_A. The sequence continues at coordinate 2,269 of JACDNZ010000007.1, forward strand.
CTTCAAATAGAGAAGTTACAACATTGCCTGGCATATTACTTTCTTCTATAAAAATCTTATCTTTCAATTCTTTTAAACCATCATTCTGCATCTGAAAAATTGCAATTTCACCACTTGGCCCAAATCTATTTTTTAAAACTCTCAATATTCTTAAATCAGTAGACTTTTCACCCTCAAAATATATTACCGTATCCACAATATGCTCAACAAGTTTCGGACCTGCTATATTTCCTTCCTTATTAACATGAGCAATTAACAATATAGGAACATTATTTTCCTTGGAAAATTTTCTAATCTTCTCTACAACTGTCCTTATTTGTAAAACACCACCAACTACTCCTTCTACAGAATTAGAATATATAGTTTGAATTGAATCAAGTATAACCAAAACTGGCTTTTGCTTCTTTATTGCTAAAATTAAACTCTCAATCTCATTTTTCGTTGTGATGTAAATACTGTTTTCATTTAATCCCAATCTTTTTGCTCTTAAACCAATCTGTGAAACACTTTCTTCACCACTTACATATAAAACATTTCCATGAACAGAAAACTTTTCTGCCAATTGTAATGCTAAAGTGCTCTTTCCTACTCCTGGTTCTCCCCCAAGAAGAATTACCTGGCCAGGTACCACTCCTCCGCCAAGTAAATTATCTATTTCTTCTGAATAAGTTGAAAAACGTAAATTTTCCTCAATTTGCGATGCTTCCTTAAGCAAAAAAACATATGGGCGATCATCGCCCATATTATTTATTTCCTCAAGTTTTAACTCTCTTGCGGTATTCCATTCAGCACATACTGGACATTTTCCAAACCACTTTGGTGATTCGTATCCACAATTATCACAAACATATAAAGTTTTTTTCTTACTCATGCTTAACCTTTACCCCATTTTTCTTCTTTTTTCTAAAAATTATTTTTCCGTTAGAATAATTACATACTATTGTATCTCCAGCACTAAATTTGCCTCTCAATAATTCTTCAGATAATGGATCTTCTATATATTTCTGAATTGTCCTTTTGAGCGGTCTAGCACCAAATGAAGGATCAAAGCCTTCTTGAACAAGAAAACTTTTTGCAGCTTTTGTAAGTTCAAGTTTTATACCTTTCTCAGCAAGTCTTGCTCTTATATCTCTCAAAAGAATCTCAATTATTTGTTTAATATGCTCTTCATTCAGCTTATGGAAAACAACAACTTCGTCAATTCTATTTAAAAATTCTGGTCTAAATGTTTTCTTAACTTCTTCTAAAACTTTTTCCTTCATTTCCTTAAAATCTACTTCTTCAGAAGCATTTTCAATAAACCCTAATGACTTTTTACCAGTTACAATTTGTGCACCACCAATATTGCTAGTCATTATTATTATTGTATTTCTAAAATCAACTACATGACCTTGTGAATCCGTTAATCTTCCATCATCCATTATTTGTAATAACAAATTAAATACATCTGGATGCGCCTTTTCAATTTCATCAAACAATATAACTGAAAATGGTCTTCTTCTAACTTTTTCTGTTAATGTTCCTCCCTCTTCATATCCAACATATCCTGGAGGAGCTCCAATTAACCTTGAAACAGAAAATTTTTCCATATATTCACTCATATCAAATCTCACTAAAGCTTTTTCATCACCAAATAAATATTCTGCTAAAGTTTTTGCTAATTCAGTCTTACCAACACCAGTTGGGCCTAAAAATAAGAAAACACCAACAGGTCTTTTTGGATCTTTTAATCCGCTTCTAGCTCTTCTAATTGATCTTGCAATTGCTTTTACAGCCTCATCCTGGCCTACAACTCTATTATGTAATGCTTTTTCCAGTTTTAACAGTTTTTCACTTTCGCCTTCCTCAAGTTTTTTCAAAGGAATTCCTGTCCAATTTGAAACTACCTCTTCTATTTCTGGAACATCAACAATAATAACACTCGATTCAACTTCATTTCTCCATTCATTGTACCTTTTATTATATTCAGCTTTCATACGATTTTCCTTTTCTTTTAACATTGCTGCTTTTTCATAATTTTGACTTGCAACTGCTAATTCTTTTTCAATTCTAATATTTTCAATTTCCATCTTAAAAAGTTGCAAGTCTGATGGCATTACAAATGCTTTTAATCTTGAACGAGCACCAGCTTCATCTATAACATCAATTGCTTTATCAGGTAAGAAATGGTCAGTAATGTATCTCTGAGATAAATAAACAGCTGCTTCTAAAGCCTTTTCTGTATATTTAACCTTATGATGTGCTTCATATTTATGTTTTAAACCCCTTAAAATATCCAAGGTCATTTCTGTTGTAGGTTCCTGAACATAAATTTTTTGAAATCTTCTCTCCAATGCCGCATCTTTTTCAATATATTGTCTGTACTCATCAGGTGTGGTTGAACCTATACACTTAATTTCTCCCCTTGCAAGTGATGGTTTTAATATATTTGCTGCGTCAACTGCACCTTCTGCAGAACCTGCTCCAACAATCATATGTATTTCATCTATAAATAGAATTATATTTTTTTCCTTCCTTAATATCTGTAAAAGCTTTTTCATTCTTTTTTCAAATTCTCCTCTATACTTTGTGCCTGCAACCAATGCAGCAACATCCAATGAAAAAATTGTTTTTCCTTTTAAAGGTTCTGGAACTTCACCAGCTACAATTTTTTGTGCAAGTCCTTCAACTATTGCAGATTTACCAACCCCCGGATCACCAATCAATACCGGATTATTTTTCTTCCTTCTAACCAGTACCTGCATCAATCTTTCAATTTCAGCTTCTCTTCCAATAACCGGGTCAAGCTCTCCTTTTAACGCTAATTCTGTAAGATTAATTCCAAAACCTTCCAATTGCCTTGTCCGCGTAGCAATTTCACTATCAAAATTATCATACACTCCTTCTTCGGGCATCGTTCCCGCCAACTCCTTTCTTAGTTGTTGCAAATCTACACCAATCTTCTTTAATATATGTACTGCTATTCCTTCACCTTCTCTAAGTATACCCAAAAGCAAATGTTCAGGTTCGATCTTTTCCTCACCTAAACTTTTTGCTTCTTCATAAGCAAGTTCTGTCACCCTTTTCGCTCTTGGAGTCATTTGTGGTGACATTATAAAACCTCTCATTCCCATGCCTACAATGGAAATTATCTCATTTCTAATTCTGGAATAATTTATTCCATGATTTTCTAGAATTGCTTTCAAACTACTATCTTTAAGTTTTAAAATTGCTAAAAGTATATGCTCGGTTCCCACATAAGAATGGCCTAATTCTTTTGCTTCTTCCTGAGCATTAACAAAAACCTCTGCGGACCTCTCAGAAAATTTATCAAACATTATTTCACCGCCCTTTCTGTCCGCTGCTCAGTCTATATCTATTATACCTTATATATCTAAAAATATCAATTTTAATTAATTTGAAAAATCTTTTTAATGAATTCCTTGTTATATTCAAAATCATAATCTGAAAAAATCGACTTTCCTAAAATTATTACTTCACCATTACCTACTTTTACTTTTACAGCCAAAATTACTTTATCAACTGGTAAAGCATCATTATTACCATCTCTGTCTTCTGTATCTGCAGTATTTGATTCAAGTAATATCTCTGCATTTTCATCTTCAACAACCAATGAACAAGGACTATAAAACCTCACATTGTTAACAAGAATTTTGTAGTATGCCCCATAATTATTGACATTATCTACAACTTGATCATCATTAAATCTTATCTTTACACCTAAATGTTCAAGAATTAAATTCATATCGTATGTATTCCCACCATTTGAATAATCACTTTTACTTGTTATAATCAATTTGCCGCCTTTTTTTACGAACTTGACAATATTTTCTAATTCCAGATTTGAATAATTCTTTCCATTCTGAATCACTAAAATATCACAATTTAAATCTTCCAAAACGTTTAAATACCTAACTTTTAGACCTCTAGAAATTAGATATTGTTCCAACAGTTTTAATTTATCTCTTCTATAGTCATTACTGTGCCCTTCATCAATACATACAACATTAGTTTTCATAAATTCCGTTTCCATTAATCCAAAATAACTTTTTATTTCTTCAACATTAATTATTTTCCCTTTAATTTTTTCAGAATAAATTTTAAAATACTTCTCGTCGCCTCCAGGGATTATAACAATTTCTCCATTGAATTTGTTGAGTGCATCTAATTCTTGTGGAAATAAATCTTTTGAAAAATCAAATCCTCCACTTTTCGGAGTAGGAATTATTATAATATCAATATTTTCAAATTCATTTAGCATTCTTTTGGAAAATAATACTGTATAACCTGCTTTTTCAAATAAGGGAACTAATGATTTTAAATAATCCAGATGGTCGTTTTCGTGAAGAACATCTATTAATACTGTCTTTCCAATCTTTTTCTCTACAAAAATTTTATATGATTGCACAACTTTACCATTAATCAAAAACTTTATAGTATGAACCCCCTCAGACAAATTTGTTAATTCCACATTTTCTGCTTTTTTTTCATATGGAGAAAATAAAATAATTTGCTGTAATACTTCATTTTCATTGTCAACAATTCTTAACTCCACTTTTGTAGCACTTTCAGTGACATTGTAAATATCAAAAAACACTTTTACATTGTCACCAGCTTGTAATTTCAACGGATTTTGTCTGATATTGTTGATATAAACAGGTGATTCTATCTGAAACCATATTGGCGAAGTTACTATTTCATTTGAATCTATTTGCTGTGCATACACAAAATACCACTCATATCCATCGGGAATTTCAACCAATATATCTGTCGAATAATTACTAACATTAGGATAATATTCAACTAATGTCCCTGATTGTGATACAATTGCAAAATAACGAAGAATATCTGTGTCTTGATATTCAAAATGAAGAACAACATTCTCAGGAGGATTATATACAATGTCACCCATAATATAATTTTTATACGAAAAATCAATTCTAACATTCTTATCCTCAGTACCAAAAGTATGTCTCTTCCATAAAGCACTCATAATGCTTTCATAAGCCAATTTATCAGAAATAATACCGGTTCTTCCTTCATTAGCACTCCCCCAATTGGGTTTATGGTTATCTTGCCCCACCGTTGCACCCAAGTGCCATCCTTTATTCAAGGCTAAAATATAATTACCATACATTTCTGAATTAATAACATCACTTAATGCCCAATTACCATTCCCTACTTCAATTAGATTCATATATAAATCAGCTTCTGGATAATAAATAAAATCATTAAACGTTCCAAACATATTAATTGGATGATTAAATTGCCCAAGTTTTTTATGGGCAATAAGCCACTTATACAAACCTTCTACTGATCCATCAATGTTTCTACTGATCCACTCTACCGATTCATACACATTTATATGGCCTATTCCTGCAGTCCACTCGAAACCTTGCAAAGCAACAAATTGACCTGGAACAGTAAATCTTTCAGCCGCTTGCTTAGTCAAATAAGCTTTTTCTTTCCCATTTATAAGCTGCGTAAAATAGTAGGCATGATCTGTTATTGCCTGAACATCAACATAATTTTTTGCATAATTATAAGCATCTTCGGGATACAAACTCCCATCAGAATAAGAAGTATGAGCATGTAAATTCCCATAATATATATTTGAAAAAATTGGAACTGATATTAAAACAAGTAAAACTAAAAGCAGTTTTTTCATGCTAACCCTCCTTAATGCATCGACTAGAACAATTATACTATAAAATCACAATCAATATAAAAGTTTTATGTTAAAATAAAAATAGGGTGATAATATGAAATGGATCAAACTCAATGTTTTTGGAATCGTCCAAGGAGTTGGTTTTAGATATTACATAAAAACCAAAGCAAAAGCTTTTGGAATAAAAGGTTATGTAAAAAATGAACTTGATGGATCCGTCACAATCGTAGCCGGTGGTAATGAAGTTCAGCTAGAAGCACTAAAGGAATATATTAAAATAGGTAATGGTTACAGCCATGTAAAAGAAATTATAGAAACAGAAATATCACCCCAAAAATTTGATGACTTCTATATTCAATACTAAAATACTTCCAAAAAAATTAACTTTCAACAAACTTTAATATACATAAAAATAAAAAACTAGGGGTGAAAGTATGTGGTTGATATTAAGTGATTCTCATGATAATTTAACAAAAGCAAAAGAAATACAAAAAATTATTGAACAATACAACATACAAAAAATATTCCATTGTGGTGACTTTGTTGCTCCTTTTATACTTCCATATTTCTTAAATGACACTGCCGATTTTTACGGTGTTTATGGAAACAATGACGGTGAAAAACTTTTATTACATAAAAAGTCGAATGGAAGAATAAAGCCTGGCCCACTTGAAATCAATATAAACAAATACAAAATATTAATGATGCATGAACCTTTTGCACTTCATGCTGCAAAAAACAGTAAATTATACGATTTTATATTTTTCGGTCACACCCATGAACTAGTCACGGAACAATATGAAAATACTTTGGTTATTAATCCCGGTGAATCTTCTGGATGGTTAACAGGTAAATCTTCAATTGTGTTATTAAATCCAGAAAATAAGAAATTCGATGTTTTATATATTTGAGGGGATACCATGTGTAGAATGATCGGCTTTTCTTTTTCAGATAACAAATATATAGATGATTTATACAACATGTTAAAAGACATGGCAAAAAATGGAATTAAAAAACCGCATCCACACGGTTTTGGAATTTATGCCAAAAATGCTGAAGGTGAAATTCTATATCATAAATTTGAGGAAACAATATATAACACCAATTTACAACTTCCTAAGTTAAAAATTGGAATCATGCATGCAAGAAAAGCTTCACCAAATTCACCAATTAGTTTTCTTCAATTACATCCTTTTATTGATGAAAAAGGTAATGTCTTCTGCCACAATGGAACAATATTTACCGCTGATAAAAATAACTTATTCAAAAGTGATAGTTACGAGTATTTTCAAAAAATAAAAAATTTTAAAAACAACGATGAACTAATCTGGAATTTAAAGAACTTTGTTTTAAACAATAAATTCACTGGTGCTAATTTTTTGCTTATTAAAGAAGATAAACTATATGCATTTTGCTATTATAACTCAGAACCTGAATATTATACGATGTGGTACTCAGAAAATGTAGTCTCATCTGAAAGTCTTGGATACGGTTTTCAAAAAATGAACAAAGGTGAACTTTTAATTTTTGAAAACGGAACTTTAACTTTTAAAGAACTTGTTATATAAGATCTTTTAAGTGGTATAATTTAGAAAGATTAAAAAAGCAGGAGGTGAAAAGGAAATGAGCGGTGAAAGTTATACTAGTAGTTATTCGGAAGAACCGTTACCACGACCACCGTAAATTAAAAAAGGAGGTATTAAGTATGGTAAAATTCTATACTTCAAAAGATAACAAAATTGTTGAAATCAACAAATTTGCTCCTAATTCACTAATTAAAGTTGTAAACCCATCCGCTGACGAAATTCATATGTTATCCAGCCTGTTACAATTCGACCCAGATTTTATATTCGATTCCCTTGATGATGACGAAAGAGCTCGTATTGAGGTGGATGAAGATACAATTCTCATAATTCTTAAAATTCCAAAAAAATTCAATGAAGCCTCTAAAATTCCTTATAGAACCATTTCAATGGGAATAATTATAGGGAAAAATTATATTATTTTTTCGACTCGAGAACCTATAGAATTCATTGATCGTATGATAGAAGGTAATAAATTTGATATAAATAAAAAAAGTAGAATGATTTTCCAATTGTTTTTAACAAATGCAAAAATATTCTTAGGTTATCTAAAAGAAGTTAATAAAACCATCGGGATCATAGAAGAAGAATTACACAAATCAATGAAAAATAAAGAACTTGAGGAATTAATGTATCTTGAAAAAAGTTTAGTTTATTTCACAACTTCTCTAAGATCTAATGAAATTATGATGGAAAAGTTACTCAGGGGAAATATTTTAAAAATATACGAAGAAGATCAAGATGTACTTGAAGATGCTATTATTGAAAATAGGCAAGCAATAGAAGTTTCAAATATATACAGTGATATTCTTGCTGGTATGATGGATTCTTATGCTTCTGTTATTTCAAATAATTTGAATATGGTTATGAAAATTTTAACTGTTGTTACTATTTTAATGCAAATACCAACAATTATTACAAGTTTCTATGGAATGAATGTAGCATTGCCTCTTCAAAATAATCCACTTGCATATATCCATGTTACAATATGGTCAATTGGAACAATTATTTTGGCACTTGCATGGTTTAAAAAGAAAAAATGGTTATAAATTAAAATTAAAGGCTCCGTCGGAGCCTTTAATTTTTGAAAAATTCCTTTATTTTATCAACAACATAATCAATATCTTTCTTTTTAATCCAATAATGAGTTACAAACCTAAATATACCATTTTCTGATGGATTTATTTTTATTTTATTAGTTAGCATATGCTTTATAAATTCTTCCTCAATAAATTCTTTTTTTATTCTAAAGAACACCATATTTATTTCTACTTCCTCAAGTATATCTATAAATCCCAATTTCAATAACTCATTTGCCAGATATTGTGCGTTTTCATGATCTTCATACAATCTGAATCTCATTTTTTCAAGCGCTATTATTCCGGCTGCGGCAATAATTCCAGCTTGTCTCATCCCTCCACCCATTATTTTTCTTTTTCTCCTTGCCTCTTTTATAAAATCCTTAGAACCTACCAACAAAGATCCAATTGGCGCACATAACCCTTTAGAAAGGCAAAAGCTTACCGAATCAGCATATTTTGCAATTTCTTTTGGATCAATATCTAAAGCAACTGCTGCATTAAAAATCCTGGCACCATCAAGATGTATAGGAATATCATATTTATCGGCTATTGACTTAATTTCTTCAAAATTACTAAGTGGAATAACCCTTCCATTCGAATGAGCATTTTCAAGACATATTAATCCTGTTCTCGGATAATGTATATCTTCAACCTTTCTTATTGTCTCTAAAACCTTTTCTGGAGGCAACATTCCTTTATACGTTTCAATTGTTCTAAGTTGAACTCCCGATATTATAGCTGAAGCACCTGCTTCATGCTGTACTATATGCGTATCTTCACCTAAAATTACTTCATTCCCTCTTTCACAATGTGTAAAAAGCGCTAACTGATTTGCAAAAGTTCCACTTGGTACAAAGACTGCATCTTCTTTTCCAAGAATCTCTGCTGCCATTCTCTCTAGTTTATTTACAGTAGGATCATCTCCATATACATCATCACCTACTTCAGCATAACACATTGCTTTTCTCATTTCTTCAGTAGGTTGAGTCACTGTATCACTTCTCAAATCAATGTACATCACTTTTTCACCCCTTACTTGACATAAGAATAAGCCACATTAATTTTTTGCTTTTCTAAAATATGTTTTCTAACATATTGACCACAATTACTACCTATTTGATTTTCCTCAATCTCACCAATACTTACAAGAACATCATAACCATAATCTTTTAACTTTTCTATAAAATCCCTATGAGTCACTGGCATATTTTGCTCAATATCTATATCTGAAGTTAAATTGTTTTTAAGTGATGAATAAGTCGGATTTATTGGTGTAATTTTGATGAAAAACTTATCAGGTGAAAAATATTTTTTTATTACATCAGCATCAACTACATTTTCTTTCGCTAAAGCAAAATTCAAAGTAACTTTTCTATCACCTTTTTTTACAAACCTCTCACCATACTCAGAGATTCTTTTAAAACTCCATTTCTTCACCGGAATTATCTTATTCCTTTGTTCCTCATCGGTTGAATGTATTGAAAATTGTAATTGAAACTTTCCATTGTAATATTTTTCTTTAACCTCAATTAATCTATCAAAAAAATCATCTGTGCCTATTGGAGCAATAGTGGAGATAGAAGGTAATAATCCTGGCGCTTTTAATATTTTTGGAAGCTCATCTAAAACATCAATTACTGCTTTGTTAAAAGCAGGCTCTCCCATCCTAGCAAATTGTATTTTGAATTTCTTCACTGGTACATAGTAGTTTGAATACCTTGTTTTCACTAAATACAAAATTTGTTCCATAATTTCTTCCTTTGTTAATTTACCGCCATAAAATCCACCCGCATCACACATTAAACATCCAACCGGACAACCATTTAAAGTTGAAACAATTAAAACCCACTTTTTCTCTCTTGGGATAGGAGGCTGAATAGATTCAACAAACTCTACAACATTCCCCATTGATGTTTGGCCCAAATACACATATGCTATTTCTTCTTTTCCAAATTTATTTAATATTTTCACCATACAACCTCCTTTGAATTATCTCCATAGCTACTCTTATGCCATCTCCTACTGCAATTGATGCCTGTCTTTGGCCCGGATGTGCTACATCACCTATTAAATAGACACTGTTTGACTTTACAATTGATAAATCAACTTTTCTACCTGTTGCTAATAACAAAGCATCAAAACTATATTTTTGTTTTATTGTTGACAAAGTTAAACTATCTTCGCAAGCAACAGAAATAATCTTTTCATTTTCGTGATAACATATCTTCAAACTTTTTGCTATATTTACCAATCTTTTTAAAGCTTTTATTCTATCTCCTTTATTAAAGATATGAACATCAATTCCACTCAACCTTGCTTTGATAGCTCCATCAAATGCAACGTCACCAGCACCATATATAGCAAGTTTTTTTATATTTTTTGGCAAATATCTAAATTCGTAAAAAGTTCTGCTACTTTCAAACTCTTCAATCCTATTGGGGATTGTTCCAATCGCAACAATTATTTCGTCAAATTTATATTGAAAATTTTCAGTAACAACCAAATTAGAATATATTTCTTTTACCTCTTCTTTTATCACATCAATTTTATACAATTCTACATAGTTCTTCATTAAATCAACAATTTTTTCACCCGAAGTCGGTTTTATAAAAGGTATATTTTCAACCCTCCAAGCATTATTCAACAAACCACCAAGTTCTTCTTTTTCAAATATTACAACATTAATGTTATATCTTTTTAGAAAAACTCCAGCAGCAATTCCCGCTGGACCCCCTCCAATTATTCCAATTTGCACAACAATTCCTCCAAATTTGTTATTACTGAAAAACCATGGGCTAATGATTTCAAGGAATTAAAATGATAAAACTCATTTTTGTCCCACAACGCATCCTCAACCATAACAACATTAAATCCTCTAACAAAAGCACTACGTGCTGTTGTTTCACAGCATAAATGTGTCATAACACCCGTAATAACTACTTCTGTTATCTCATTATCTCTTAATAAATTTTCTAAGCTTGTATTATAAAATGCATCATATGTGTTTTTTTTAATATAAATACATTGTTTATCTCTAATTATCGGAAGTCCCCATTCATCTTCAACAATATTTCTCCACCACTTTTCCATCATTTTTGTACCACCAACATGGAGTGTACAAATTACCAGAAAACCGTTACTTAAAAATGCATTTTTTAACTTTTGTATATTTTCATAAATCCTCTCAATTCCTGGCAAATAAGCTTTACTATTTTTATCATAAAAATAATTTTGCATATCTATTATCAACAAAGCAGGTTTGTTTAAAGAAAGCTTGTGTTTCTCTTTTTCTTTGAAGAAAAACATTTCAACCCTCCAATATTTCTTTAGCTTCAGTCTCTAGTTTTAAATTATAAATAAAATGATTATATGGTTCATTTTTTGGATTTTCGTTATAAAATGGTCTTGTACAGAAGCTACATCCAGAAGTTAGAAATGCCTTTCCTAATCCTTCAAAGTAAGCATATTTTATTTCTTTTAACATATTATTTCCATCAAATACAAATATATCTTCCATAACCTCCTTTTCAAAAATCAAATACCTAGCTAATTGAATCTTTCTATATCTTTCCCTTTCAGGAGGTGTTTTGTTTTCTAATTTTGTACCTCTAATTGGTGTAAATGCGAAAAGCGCAACATTGACACCCAATTTTCTCATTTTAAAAAAGAAATCAATCAACTCTTTATCAGTTTCTCCCAACCCCACTATTACATGTGTTGTAATCCTTCCATAAAAAATTTTAGATGCTTTTTCTATTAAATCCAACGCTTTATAAAAGTCTCCTCCTCTAATCTCTCTGTACAGTTCTGGATTTACTACATCAATTGATAAACCTACTGTATCAACACCTAAGTCAAAATAATTTCTTACTTCTTCTAAATTTAAAGCTCTCACCGAAACAGAAACTTTATAACCTTCTAAATATTCCAAAACCTTAAGCAAATCATCTCTATAACCATGATAACTTACAACCTGTATACACACTCTTTTCACATCACTTAATTTTTTTAAATCATCTAAACTTATCATTTTCCATATAATTCTTGAAAGAAATTTATTATCCGTATTTGCAAATTTGGCATGACTACAAAAACTGCAATTAAATATACATCTACCATCCAGCATAAAATAGGCTGTATCCATTGCCAATCTTTTTTTTGTTAACCCTAGAAGACCTAAAGTACCATATGAAGCTCTTAGTATCAAATAATCACCTCATCCCACTTCTAATAATTTTAGTCGTTCTTTATATATTTCTTTTACTCTTTCCAATAACCTGCTATATTTTTCAGGTGTCTTGATAACTTCCTCAGCATCTTCTCTAGCCAATACCATTATTTTTACATCATTAACAATATCTGCAACTTTAAAATCTGGAAGCCCATGTTGTTTAACTCCCAAAAATTCACCTGGACCTCTTAATCTCAAATCATACTCAGAAATTTTGAAGCCATCATTTGTAGAAGCAAAAAATTCTAATCTCTCCCATGTTTCTCTTGACACATTTCCAACTGTTAAATAGCAATATGATTGTTTATTACTCCTTCCAACTCTCCCTCTAAGTTGATGTAATTGCGCTAATCCAAATCTCTCAGCATTTTCAATTACTATTACTGTAGCATTTGGAACATCTATACCAACTTCTATAACAGTTGTTGAAACTAATATCTTTATCTCACCTTTTGAAAATTTATACATAACATCATCTTTTTCATTGTCACTCATCTTTCCATGTATAAGTCCCATTTTTACTCCTGGGAAATAGTTTTTCGAAAGCGATTCATACATGGTAGTAGCAGCTTTTACCGCTAATTTATCTGACTCATCTATTAATGGATAAACAATATACGCTTGTCCACCTTCTTCAATTTCACTTCTGACAAATCTATACACTTCTTCTATTTTTGATTGATGAACTAAAAATGTTTTCACTTTTTTTCTACCTTTCGGCATTTCGTCAATAACTGATACATCTAAATCACCATATATCGCCAATGAAAGTGTTCTTGGGATAGGTGTCGCCGTCATTACCAAAGTATCAACTATTTTCCCTTTACTTATAAGTTCCTTTCTCTGTTCAACCCCAAATCTGTGTTGTTCATCTATAATTGCAAGTCCTAGATTTTTAAAATGAACATCTTCTTGAATCAAAGCATGAGTTCCAATAACCACGTCTATATCGCCATTTTTCAATCCATTTTTTATTCTAATTTTTTCAGAATTAGAAGTTGCTCCAATCAAAAGAGCAACTCTCATACCAAATTTGACCAAATCATTATACATCTTCTTGTAATGTTGAATAGCAAGAATAGATGTTGGTGCCATTATCGCAGCTTGATAACCTGCTTCATAGTTATCAAGTATAGCAAGTTCAGATACAATAGTTTTACCAGAACCAACGTCACCTTGGAGTAATCTATTCATTGGTTTCTCAGATTTTAAATCGTTTTTTATTTCCTCATACACTCTTTTTTGGGCATCAGTTAGCTCGAAAGGAAGCTCAGAAATTAATTGTGAAGAATACTTTCCAGAAAACTTTTTGGGAAATCCTCCAATTTTTTCAGTATTTTTCCTTGAATACAAAAATGCAAGTTGAAGGTATAAAATTTCCTCATATGCTAACCTAAATCTTGCTTTCTTTTGGTGAAACACGCTTTTGGGAAAATGCATACCAGTATATGCTTCGTACAAATCAATTAATTCTCTTTTTGATTTTATATCTTGAGGTAAGATATCTTCATAATTATAAACTTCAAATAAATTTTCTTTTAAAAGGTTTCTTAAAATGTTTTGATTTAATCCTTCAGTTAGAGAATAAACTGGAAAAATTTCCCTTGCATTATCTTTTGAAATTTCTATTTCTGGATTCTGGATTTCAAGAACTCCGTAAAATCCTCTTTTAACAGTTCCAAAGACATAAACTTCCTTTCTTAAAAAATTTTTTAAAATATTTTCCATGTAATCCTGATTAAACCATTTCAATAACAACTGGTAAATACCATCTGATAGAACTGCACTTACAATTGTAAGTCCTCCACGTTTTACCTTTTCTATGCTGGAGATTACCCCTTTGGTAACAACTTTGTCGTCTTCTTTTAAAAGGGAAATAGGGATTAATTTCCTTCTATCTTCATAATCTCGCGGAAAATAATTTAATAAATTTTCTAAAGTCTCTATACCCAGTTTTTTTAACTTTTGCGATCTTTTAGGTCCTACACCTTTTATATATTTAACTGGTGTATCTAAAGGTTTTAACTCATCTTTTCTTTTGACTTTATATATTAAATGTTTTAATCTAAATCTTTTTATCATTCCAGGAATATGTTTCAGTCTCTTATTAATTCTCTCTTCTGAGATATTTTTCATTTCAATAATATAATTGTAAAAATCCTGAAGCTTATTTCTTACTTCAGGATCATTTAATAACGGATCATCTAATCTTTTGAAATTATCTTCAACGTATTCTATTAATGAATTAGCATCATTTAAATGATTTTGAACTTCTTCAAAAAAATCTTCAATTAATAATGGGATATACATTTTTCACCTCAAAATCTCTTCACTTACTATTAATCCACTATCCATTCTTATTATTCTATGTGCTCTTTGGGCTACCTGAGGATCGTGAGTCACTATAACAAAAGTTGTACCAAGTTCTTTATTCATTTCTAAAATAATCTGCATAATTTCTTCACTACTTTTTGTATCTAAAGCTCCAGTAGGTTCATCAGCCCATACTATTTTCGGGTTATTAATTAAAGCTCTGGCAATAGCTACACGCTGTTGTTCACCACCTGACATTTCCGACGGATAAGCTTTTGATCTATGGCTAATATGAAGCCTTTCAAGCCACTCAAATGCTTTTTTTCTAACTTCATTCACTGAAAACTTCTTAGAAATTAACAATGGAATTTCTACATTTTCAACAGCATTTAAAACTGGTATTAGGTTAAAAAACTGAAAAATAAATCCCATGTTGTTAGCTCTAAATTGCGTTTTTTCTTCCTCACTCATTTTGCTTAAATCTTTCCCTGAAATAATTACACTACCTTCAGTTGGAGTATCTAAACCAGATAGACAATTTAAAAGCGTAGTCTTGCCACATCCTGACGGGCCTAATATTGCTAATATTTCCCCCTCATTAACTTCTAATGATATATCCTTTATTGCTACAAACGGTTCCTTTTTTCCATATACTTTTTTTAAATTCTTCGCTTTTACAACCATATTACCATCTCCATGATATAATCTAATTGTATTATATCATGATAAACGGGGGTAAAAAAGTGAAAGCCACAATTGTTTTAAATGGAAACACAAACAATCTACATATTCCAATTAATGATTTAATAATAGCAGTTGATGGTGGGGCAAATCTTCTCAGAAAAAACAATATTATTCCAAATGTTATTATTGGTGACCTCGATTCAATTGATGATGAAACATTAAATTATTTTAAGGAAAGAAAAGTAAAAATTATTAAATTTCCAAAAGAAAAAGACAAAACTGATAGCGAACTTGCCATAATATATGCAATGGAAAATGGTGCCGATGAAATTAAAATCATTAATTATAACGGTGAAAGACTTGATATGATTTTAGCACTTTTTGGGTTAATGAAAAAATATAACTTAAATATCAAAGCTATTTCTGAAAAACTTGAAATTGGAATCATAAGAAAAAAACTTGAAATGAAAACTCAAAAAAATGAAATTTGGTCATTTATTGCATTATGTGAGGCGGATATCTCACTCGAAGGATTCAAATATCCTTATAATGGTAAAATGACTTTTAATAACCCAATAGGTGTTAGTAACGTAACTATTGATAATGAAATAAAAATTGAAGTTTCAAGTGGCGAGGTGATTTATTTCAGATGGAAAAAAAGTCCGTTGTAATTCTAGGTGCTACCGGTTCAATAGGCATTCAAACTCTTGAAGTTATTGAAAAACTTGATAATTTCTATATTTCAGGTATTGTGTTCGGTAAAAACATAAATTTAGCAAGAGAGATCATCAAAAAGCACAATATTGAGAATTATTATTCTCCATATTTCCCAACCTATAAGTTCTCAACTTTGGAAGAAATGCTAGAAAAATTAAACCCGGATATTGTTGTAGCAGCAATCCCTGGTTTTGATGGATTAATTGCTATTTTACAATCAATTCCATATACAAAACGACTTGCACTAGCAACAAAAGAAGCACTTGTATGTGCAGGCCCATTTATAAAAAATGAATGTGAAAAACATAAAGTCGAATTAATTCCAATAGATAGTGAACATTCTGCTATCTTCCAACTATTTGACGAAAACGTGGTTAAAATAATGATTACAGCTTCTGGTGGAGCTGTTAGAAATGTTAAAAAAAATAAACTATCTAAATTAAAACCTAACGATATTTTAAAACATCCTGTATGGAATATGGGTAAACGCATAACTGTAGACTCAGCTACAATGGTTAATAAGGCCTTCGAAGTTATGGAAGCATATGAACTTTTTAATATTGAAAATATCGATGTACACATTCATCCAACCGGTACAGTTCATGGAGCAGTATTATTAAATGATGGCACCGTTAAAATTCATTTTGGCTTTCCAGACATGAAAGTACCAATTGCGTATTCCCTCACATACCCGGAAAGAAAATTTAATAATCCAAAATGGCCCAAGTTTGATCCAAAAAACTTTGAATTTTACAATGTGGATGAGGAAAAATATCCTGCATTCTTCTATGGCAAATCTATCCTAAAAGACCTTGCAAAAAGAATCGCATTCAATGCTGCTGATGAAATAGCTGTTCAAAGATTTTTAACTGAAAAAATTAAATTCCCACAGATTGCTGATATTATTATTAATACATGCGAAAACATTAGAGGAAATGTCAACTCAATTGATGATATCTTTGAAATCGATAAAATTTCAAGAAATTTTGCTCAAGAAATTTAGTGTGATATAATATAGTAAAAATTAATATACTCCACTTTTCACAAAAGGGAAGCCGGTGAAAATCCGGTACGGGGACGCCACCGTAACCGGGGACGAACCCCACAAAAGCCACTGGGCTAATGCCTGGGAAGGCGTGGGTAGTAGGATGATCCGGAAGTCGGGATACCTTTTGTGAAAAGTCGTGGAAACCACCTTTACGGTCCCTAAAGGTGGGCATTTTTCTTTAAATCATTTAAGGAGGAGGAGAAGAGATATGTTAAAAAAATTATTTGTCGTCACTTCACTTTTACTAACTTTTCTTACAGTTTTTTCATTAACCATTGTAGATGATGCTGGAAGGATAGTAACTATTGAAGAAATTCCCACAAGAGTAGTTTCAGCAGCACCAAATGCTACAAAGTTTTTAACCTTCTTAGGTATTGAAAAAAATATCGTTGGTGTCACAGATTGGGATAGCTTTGAAGCAGAAAAAATTGGAAATATAGTACCATTAAATATTGAAAAAATTTTATCTCTCGAACCAGATCTAGTAATTACTTTTGGTGGATTCCAATTGCCTGAAGTTGAAAAACTGGAAAAATTTGGACTTAATGTCCTTGTTTTGAATCCAACAACTTTAAATGATATTGTGAAGGATATATCATTACTAGGAGCAATATTTGGAATTCAAGAAAGAGCAAGTAAACTTTCTGAGAACTTAAAAAATAAAATTGTCGAATTTGGCGTTAAAACTGCAAAAATACCATTGGAAACCAGACCAACTGTATTTTTTACAATTACCACCCCAAATGATGACACAAAAGAACTATGGACAGCTGGTACAGGATCATATATTAATGAATTAATAACTATTGCCGGCGGTGTAAATATTGCTGCCCCATACACCGGCAATAATGGTTGGTTGCCTGTAAACTGGGAATTCGTAGTTTATAACAACCCAGATATAATAATTGTTGCTACATACGATGATCCTACTAAAACACTTGAAAAAATTAAAAACAGTGAAATTTTTGGCTCATTAAAAGCTATTAAAAATGGAAAACTACTTATTGTCGACGGAAATGACATTAGTGAAATATCTCCTAATATTGTTGAATACTTAGACATTTTTTATAACTTTTTCTATGGAGGTAACTAATGCAAAGAGAGAAATACTTTAAAATTGGACGTATAGCTATTCCTATTTTATTTCTTATCACTATTCTTTTGAACTTAACTTTTGGAAGTGTAAAATTATCATTTTTAGATATTTTTAAATCATTATTTTCAGATGATCAAATTCATTTTCTTGTCTGGAAACTTAGATTTCCTAGAATTTTAATGGGAATAATTGCTGGTGCTGGACTCTCAATCGTAGGATCAGTATTTCAAACAATAATGAAAAATCCTCTTGTAGATCCTTATCTAATAGGAACTTCTGCGGGTGCTGGATTTGGGGCTGTTCTTGCAATATATATTGCAGCTTCATACAACAGATTTTTTAATATCACTCTCTTTTCATTTTTATTTTCATTTATTGCATCACTATTAACTATAATTCTCGCGAAGAGAAAAGGAATAATACCAATTACACATTTAATTTTATCTGGTGTTTTAATTAGTACTACTTTTTCCTCTGCAACAGTTCTTTTAATAAATTTTTCTAGAAGAAATATCACCAATGCATATGTATGGTTATTTGGAAGTCTTTCAGGAATTTCATTTAAAGATGTATTAATTCCAGCCATTTCAGTAATTTCTTTCTTCATATTCGCAATTTTTAAATCGAAAGAACTTGATGCACTTGCTTTAGGTGAAGAAGAAGCAAAATTACTTGGTATAGAAGTTGAACGCGAAAAGTGGATATTTTACCTTCTCGGAGCATTCGTCGTATCTACTATCGTTTCAAAAACAGGAATTATAGGTTTCGTGGGATTAATCATTCCACATGCAGCAAGAATAATTACTGGAAGTAAGCATATAAATAGCCTCTTAGGTAGCTTTTTACTTGGGGGAATATTTTTATCTATTTCAGACACAATAGCTCGAACAATTGTTTCGCCAATTGAAATTCCTATTGGAATTATTACCTCGTTTATCGGTGCCCCTTTAATGTTTATACTTATAAAAAAAGGGATGTCAAAATAAAAAAGGGAGCAAAATTGCTCCCTTTTTCTTTCTGGTGGAGGCGGCGGGAATCGAACCCGCGTCCGAAAGTAGGTACCCCCGAGCTTCTCCGAGCGCAGTCCGTGTTTTAACTTTCGGATTTGAAGCGCCCACGGACAGGCTCTTCAAATCCTATCCTTCCTGAATATTCGCAACACCAGGCGGAAGGAAAACCTGAAGTTGCTAGGCTGGTTGTGTCACGCCCTAACCAGAACCCCAGCCAAATTCTGGCAGGACGGCAGCTTATCTATTAAGCTGCAAGAGCAAGTTCTTCGTTGGCACTTATCTTTTTTCCAGATTTTTACTGACGGGGAACCTGGAAAACCCCGGCTCGCTTCTCGGGGGCACCTACCCCCGTCGAAACCAGTTCGCCCCCAATAATATAGACTGAAATTTTGTTAAATTAGTTCCTAAAAAAAAGGGCCCCTTTTGGGACCTGTTGGTGCCGAGGGCGGGACTTGAACCCGCACGGGCCACAATGCCCACATGGCCCTCAACCATGCGTGTCTGCCAATTCCACCACCTCGGCATCACTATATATTATATCATATTTTATAAATTTCGTCAACCTTGTTTTTTACTTGATCCACGGCACTTTTTATTATATCATCATATCATTTTTTTTCAAGAGTTAATTTAAAAATTTTTCACTCAATTTCAAAGTAGTACCTCATTCCTAATCCTCCGCTTATTTCAAACGTAGATGCTGGTAATAAATTAAGTGTTGGCACAATCTCAAAGAAAAACTCAAAAGGAATATCTTTAAAATTAAAGCTAATACCTACTGGAAATCTAACACCAACAACAATTTGATTTGCCAGTTTTATTTTTCCACCAATACCATAATATGTATCTAAAGCATTTTCCTCAACTTTAATCCAATTAAACTTATAAAACAAACAATCAGCGTGTAAATATAATGAATCATTATTTATGAGCGACCACGAAACTGCCCCAGTTAAAGCTTTATTGTAATCTTTCCAATTTTTAAAACTCAAACCGGTAGGTTCTCCTAAAATAAACCCCACACCAAGATTTCTAGAAAAAGCATTAAAATACATTAGTGTAATAACTACTAAAATTAAAATTAAAAATTTTTTGTTCATTTATTGCTCTCCTTCCACAATAATAATTATTAAGACGATTCAATATTTTTAAGTATTAGTTCAAGAGTTTTCCATGAAAGTAAAAAACATTTTATTCGCATAGGATAATTTTTTATATCTTCCATTTTAGTGATGAGTCCCAATTTATCACTTTCGTATTTTTCACCCTTAACCATTAATAAAACATTCTCGAGAATCATTTTCACATCATCTAAATTTTTCCCGATAATATTCTCAATCATCAGATTTGCTGATGCTTGACTTATTGCACATCCAATTCCTTCAAATTTTGCATCAACAATTTTATTTTCCTCAATTTTTACATACAAAGTGATTTCATCACCACAAGACAAATTTTTTCCTTCTTGAGCTAATGCATCCTCCAATTTTCCTTTATATTTCTGCAATTTTGCGTAATCCATTATCAATTCATTATACATTAAACCACTCCTTGATACTTTTTATACCTTTAACTAATATATCTATATCTTCATTGTTATTATATATATAAAAACTTGCTCTGCAAGTCCCATATGGAAACACTTTAAGGTTACTCTCTTGTTTTAAAATACTCATTAGTGGCTGTGCACAATGATGCCCACTCCTCACCGCCACACCAAACTTTTCATCAAGTAAATGAGCTAAATCATGTGGATGAACCCCTTCTAAATTAAAACTTATAATTCCCTGATGTCTTTCATCCATTGGTCCATAAATCTCCAAACCTTTAATTTCGCTAAGCTTTTTTAATGCATAAGTAGTAAGACTACAAATATGATTCTTTATATTATCAAAACCTAATGTTTCCAGATATTTTATAGCTTCTCCAAAACCAATTATTCCAGCAATATTTGGCGTTCCCGCTTCAAATTTATATGGTAATTCATTAAAAGTAACATTATCAAAACTTACTTTATCAATCATTTCCCCACCATACAAAAATGGTTCCATATTTTCTAAATGTTCCTTTTTTGCGTATAAAATTCCCACACCAGATGGTCCAAGCATTTTATGCGCTGAAAATGCTAAAAAATCAATATCAAGACTTTTCACATCTATCTTCTCATGAGGCATTAATTGTGCGGCATCAACTATCAATATTGAATTTGGGAAAATTTTTCTCAATTGCTCTATATCTATAACCTGCCCAGTTACATTTGAATGGGCAGTAACGCTTACAATTTTTGGATTAAATTCTTTAAATTTCAATAAATCCTTTTCTTCAATGGTTCCAAATCTTCCAGTTGGTTTTATAAAATGAACACTAAATCCAAAAAATTTTGATAATCTGACCCATGGTACAAAATTTGCATGATGCTCAATCGCCGTGATTAAAACATTATCTCCTTCTTTTATAAATCCGCTTCTAATAAAACTTTCAACAATCATATTTATTGACATTGTCGTTCCAGAAGTAAAAATTATTTCCTCACCATTAGCATTTAAAAAAGAAGCAAGAATTTCTCTTGCTTCTTCTAATTTCAGTGTTGATTCAGAAGATAACGTATGAACAGCTCTATGAACATTAGCAAAATTATTTAAATAAAAATGAGAAATATTCTCAATTACAGATTTCGGCTTTAATGTGGTTGCAGCGTTATCTAAATAAACCAATCTATTGCCATTGATTTTTCTCGATAAAGCTGGAAAATCATCCCATAAATTCTTCAAGAGCATTTTCCACCAACCCCTCAAGCTTATATTCAGAAAGTTCTTCTTTTAAAGACTCAAATATACCATTTATTATATATCTTTTCGCCTCTTCTTTTGAAAAACCCCTTGTCATAAGATAGAAAACAGAATCTTCATCTAAAGGCGATGAACTTGCAGCATGTGAAGCCACAATTTCATTTTCATCAACTAACAAACTAGGAATAGCTTCCATTGTTGAATCAGGAGACAACAAAATACATCTTTCAGATTCAGAAGCTTCAACGTTTTTTGCACCTCTTCTAATATCAAGTATACCACGAAATATAACTTTTCCACTATCTGACATCGCACCTTCAGCTTTGAGCATACCAACATTTTCTTGCCCAATAAATCTAAATAAATAAAGAAGATCAAAAATCGAACTACCACTACCTAAAAAGTATGGTTTTAATTCAACTTTTGCGCGCGTATCCATTAATTTTACTCCTAAATAACTAGCTATTTTACCTTTTCCAGAATAAAAATCTCTAACGAACACTTTTGCATCATTCTTTGCCCAAATAAATAAGTTATTTACCCCAAACGAATTTTGAGAACTAAAATATAAATTATATAAAGTCAATTTTGCATTATTCTCAACTACAAATCTGACTGTATTATTTGAAAAGCTATCATTTCTTATTAATCTTATTACAACTGCATCCCCCGTAACCCTAATAAAATCGTTCGTAATTTCACTGTTTGTTTCTAAAATCATCTTCTGCGTATCATTAATTTCTATAAACTTTCCTTTCGAGGAAAAAATGTCTGAAAGAAGAACATATTTCCTATGAGCCCCTTCAAAATCGTAGTTCAAAATATACATCAATTGTTCTTTAGATAAATCATTAAAATAACTTTTATATTTATAAACTGGCAATTTTATATTTTTCACATTCATTCTTTTCCAAATTGGAAAACCAATATCAATATACTCTTTAAACCTTTCAATAACGTACTCCTTAGTATAAACATTTCCAACATTTTCCAGTACTTCTGCAAAAACATTTTCATCATAATCTCCTTCGAAAGTTTCTTCTGGTGAAGCAACTACTGCTTTTTTCCCATCTAACATTAATTCAAGTGTTTTTTCCATACATTTACACCTCACCCTATTGATGATTCAATTTCCATTTCAATTAATCTATTAAGTTCTACCGCATATTCAAATGGAAGACTTTTTACAATTGGTTCTATAAAACCTTTTACAATCAAACTTTTTGCTTCGGCTTCATTTAATCCTCTTGACATGAGATAAAAAATTTGATCATCCTTTATCCTACCAATTCTTGCCTCATGACCTATATCAGAATCACTATTTAGAACTTCAATAATTGGCACAGTATCACTTTTTGATTTATTATCAAGCATTAATGCGGAACACTGAACATGCGACTTGCTTTTTTTGGCTTCTTTACCTATCTTTAACAGTCCTCTATAGAATGCCCAACCACCACCTACACTTATACTTCTAGCATCAATGGTAGAACTAGTATACGGGGCTAAATGTACAACTTTTGAACCTGTATCCATATGTTGTCCAGGCCCTGCATAGGTGATTCCCAAGCTTTCGGTTTTTGCACCTTTTCCTTTTAGAATAGTCATAGGATAAAGCATAGTTTTCATACTTCCCAAAGAACCAGAAACCCATGACATTACCCCATTTTCTTCTACAATTGATCTTTTTGTATTCAAATTATAAGTATTTTTACTCCAATTTTGAATAGTCATGTATTTTACTTTTGCATTTCTTTTCACATAGATCTCCACCATACCAGTATGCAAATTAATTACATTGTACCTTGGTGCTGAACATCCTTCAATAAATGTCACCTCAGATCCTTCATCGGCAACAATTATTGTATGTTCAAGCTGACTCATTCCAGGATTACTCATCAAAAAATATGCTTGCAATGGAAGTGGAACTTTAACACCTTTTGGTACATATAAAAAAGTACCTCCACTCCAAATTGCTCCATGCAGTGCAGCAAATTTATGATCGTGTGGTGGTACCAATTTCATAAAATACTCTTTTACAAGATCTGGATATTTTTGAACTGCAGTCTCCATATCCAAAAATATAACTCCCAGCTTTTCAAGTTCATTTTTGATATTCTGATACACAATTTCAGAATCAAATTGTGCACCAACACCTGCAAAATATTTTCTTTCAGCCTCAGGAATTCCTAATTTATCGAATGCATTTTTTATCTCCTCAGGAACCTCTTCCCAAGTAGTCGTCTTTCTAGCTTTTGGCTTTATATAAGGAATAATTTTATTTAAATCAACTTCAGAAATATCTACACCAAATTTTGGATCATGCCAAGTTTGAAAAATTTTCAAAGATTTTAATCTTAATTCTTTCATCCATCTTGGTTCATTTTTAACATCAGATATCTCCTCAATTATTTCTTTCGTTAACCCAGGAAGTGCTTTATATTCAATTTCAACATCCGCAATGTAATTAAATTTATCATCATTAAATTCAAGATTAGTATTCATTCAATCACCCCTTAATAACGGAATAACCTTTTTCTTCAACTTCATTTGCAAGTTCTATTCCACCAGACATAGCTATCCTTCCATCAACATATACATGTACTTTATCAACATCAAGATAATTAAGTATTCTTTTATAATGAGTAATTATTAAAACTGATGTTCCATCTTCTCTAATTTCTTTTATCTGATTTGCAACGATTCTTAAAGCATCTACATCAAGGCCTGAATCAATTTCATCAAGAATAAGCAATTTTGGTTTTAAAAAATATGCCTGCAATATTTCTGCTTTTTTCTTTTCACCACCAGAAAAACCAACATTAAGAAACCTATTGAGAAAATCATTAGAGACAGCTAACTTTTCAAGCCTTTCCTTCAAAATTTCATTAAGCTCCATAAATGATTCATTATCACCATGTAATTTTCTATACGCTGTAATTAAAAATGTATTGAAATTTACTCCCTCTATTTCAAAAGGATTTTGGAAGGTCATAAAAATACCCATTTTTACTCTCTCATCTGGTGTAAAATCTTTTATATCCTGACCCTTAAATAAAATATCTCCTTTTATAACTTTATATTTTGGATTTCCCATAATTATGTTAGCAAGAGTAGATTTTCCAGAACCATTTGGACCCATAATCGCATGTAATTCATTTTCACCTATTTCAAGATTAACACCTTTCAGTATTTCAGTTCCATCTTCAGCCAATGCAGCATGTAGGTTTCTTATACTTAATATATTTTCCATAAGTTTTCCCCTCCTTAATTAGCTTTACCTAATTATAGTATATCATATTAATTAAAAACGTAAACCTTCATTTTGTTAATTTTAATTTAAAAAGATTTATATAAAAAATAAAAATCCCCCAATTGGGGGATTTTGATAAATCCATTATTTTCAATATTTAATTCCTCGAAATAAATTTTTCAAGTTTGCCTTCTAAAAAATCTTCAATTATCTGATCCAAAGATTTGTTTGGAGTCTCAAAATATAAATCTATATTTCTTTTCATTAAATCCTCATATAATTTAGGACCTACTCTTACTGCTATTATTGCTTCAATATCGCCAAGAATAGTAAATAATTCGTCGTGTTCATGCCCTTTATGAGAATGTTCATCATTTCCATGATGTTCTTCATGAGTTCCGTGATGCGTTTTCGCATGAAAGTTTTCAATCAACTCTTTAGTTTCAACTTTTCCATTTTTAATTTCTACTATCAAAAAATATTTTGATCTTCCAAAATGAGTTGCAATTAAATTACCGTCATCCGTCGGAATTAAAATTTTTAAATTATTTTTCACAATTTACCTCCTTTCAGTTTTAAATCTATTTACTGTTTATAACTAATTATATTTTATCATTAGACATTTAAAAAAATCCCCCCTGCACTTACAGGGGGGCATTTCTATTAATATTCTGGCATTTCTGGCATTGATGCATTGTTCTTTGGTTCAGGTTTTTCAACTACAAGTACTTCTGTTGTTAAGAGCATACCTGCAATTGATGCTGCATTTTGAAGTGCGCTTCTGGTAACTTTTGCTGGATCAATTATACCACGTTCAAACATATCACAAAATTCACCGCGTAATGCATCAAATCCATATGCTGGGTCATCTTTTTCAAGTACTTTATGAATAATTATTGCACCTTCATATCCCGCATTTTTCGCAATTTGACTGATTGGAGCAGCAAGAGCTTCATAAACAATTTTTGCACCAATTTTTTCGTCACCATCAAGTTCTTCAACAACTTTTTCTACAGCCTTTCTTGCTCTAAGAAGTGTAATTCCTCCACCTGGAACTATACCTTCTTCAACTGCTGCTCTTGTTGCACTAAGAGCATCTTCTATTCTATGTTTCTTCTCTTTTAATTCTGTTTCAGTTGCTGCACCGACTTTAATTACTGCTACTCCACCAGCAAGTTTTGCCATTCTTTCTTGTAAGGTTTCTTTTTCGTATTCTGAAGTTGTTTGCTCAATTTGGGCTTTGATTTGTGCAATTCTCTTCTTAATTTCTTCTTGATCTCCGTGACCACCTACAATAATTGTTTCATCTTTCTTTACCCTTACAACATCTGCTCTTCCAAGATCATTGAGTGTCAAATCTTCAAGATTAATTCCAACCTCTTCGCTTGCAACAATTCCGCCTGTCAAAATTGCAATATCTTGCAACATTGCCTTTCTTCTATCTCCAAATCCAGGTGCTTTAACAGCTACTGTATTGAGTGTACCTTTAAGTTTATTAAGTACAAGTGTTGTTAATGCTTCACCTTCAACATCTTCTGCAATTATTACTAATGGTTTTCCGGTTTGTGCAACTTTTTCAAGAATTGGAATTAATGGTTTAATATTTGAAAGTTTTCTATCTGTAATGAGAATAAATGGTTCATTGTAAACAACTTCCATTTTTTCAGGATCAGTAACAAAGTAAGGTGAAACATATCCTCTGTCAAATTGCATACCTTCTGTGAATTCAACGAATGTTTCAATTGATTTACTATCCTCAACTGTAATTACTCCATCTTCACCAACTTTTTCCATTGCTTCAGCTATAAGTTTTCCAATTTCTTCGCTATTTGCACTTATAGATGCTACATGAGCAATATCTTCTGTATTGGAAAGTTTTTTAGAAACATTCTTAATTTCTTCAACAGCTTTTGCAACAGCTTTATCGATTCCTCTTTTTACAAGGATTGGATTTGCACCAGCAGTTACATTCTTTATTCCTTCCTTTATCATTGATTGTGCAAGAACTGTTGCTGTTGTTGTACCATCACCAGCTACATCATTTGTTTTACTTGCAACTTCTTTAACCAATTGTGCACCAAGATTTTCAAATTTATCTTCTAACTCTATTTCTTTTGCAATTGAAACACCATCATTGGTTATTGTTGGACTTCCCCATGATTTTTCAATAACAACATTTCTTCCTTTTGGACCTAAAGTAATTTTAACAGCATCAGCTACTGCATCAACACCTTTTTCAAGTGCTCTTCTTGCTTCCTCGCTGAATCTTAACATCTTTGCCATACCGTGTCACCTCCTTATTGGTTTTAATCTTCAATTCTTGCTAAAATATCATCAACATCAATTATGATGTAGTCTTCATCTTCAATCTTTATCTCTGTTCCAGAATACTTAGAGAATATAACTCTGTCACCTACACGAATTTCAAAATCAGTATCTTCAATATTACCAATCGCAATAACTTCAGCTTTCATGGGTTTTTCTTTTGCGGTATCAGGAAGAACAATTCCTCCTTCTGTTCTCTTTTCTTCTTTAATTGGCTTAATTAAAAGTCTTGAACCAAGTGGTATAACTTTCATGCTTGTACCCCCTTTCAAAATTTTTATGTTATCACTCTCGTTTATTGACTGCTAATTTTAGTTTACCAAAAATGTGAAAAATGTGAAGTCTCATGTTTTAGAAATATTGGTAATTATAGCGGTTTATATGGCAATAACGCTTATTTTCTTGTTTTTTCACACCAAAACGTTTGCGCCAAAGATGATAAAAAAAGGAAGGGAGGTTCTCTCCCTTCCCTCTGGTGGAGCCGATGGGATTCGAACCCACTGCCTCTACCGTGCCATGGTAGCGCTCTCCCAATTGAGCTACGGCCCCACTCTTAAATAAATTTATCACATTTTGATAAAATAGTCAATATTAACACGGAACTATATTTTTTGATGTATAATATAATATAAAATAAAAAACGGAGGGAAAAACTTGAACATATTTGAAAAAATACATCCTAATATCAATATACGAGAAATTCCAACTGATTCTTTAGCTTATCTTGGCGACGCTGTCTTTAATCTTTTTATAAAACTCCAATACTTTAAAAAAACTTCTGCTTACAATTTACATAAAAAAACTCAAGACTTTGTAAACAGAAAACACCAAGCTGAACTTTTAGATCGTATCTTCCCACTGCTTACTGATGAAGAAATTAATTTTGTAAAACGTGGTATCAATAGCAAAGGAGCAGGAAGATATGGAAACGATCCCGCATATAGAAAAAGCACAGGCTTCGAAGTCCTCATTGGTTATTTATATTTAACTGATCATGAAAGGCTCTTTGAACTATTGAAAGGAGTGTTAGAATGAATAGATCGGTAATCATCGACGGCTCAGTAATATATACAAACTTCAGTCAAATTATGGGACATAAAAAATTCGAAGAACTTTTAAAAGAATTTATTAATCTTCTCGCAGAAAAAAATAGCCCATTAATTAAAACTTTAAATCCATTTAAAATTGGTGAAAATATTGATATTAAAAGATTAGTCGAATATCTTCATCTTTTGTCCATGCGAAACATTAAAGAAATCACAAATATAATCAATTACGTAAATCCCGAAGAACTTGAAAAATTTTTAGAAGGTTTTTACTCTTTTTGGAGAAATAAACATAGATTTATGGTCAGGCAGGAAAAATATGTAGATGATTACAACAGAAGAGCCAGTATCGAATATACTATGACAATGGTTGGTGATCAATTTAAAGCCGTGATAAAAAATATGTATAGACAACTAATTTCAAACACCACAAACGAATTTCCGAAAGTAATGAGACAACTCCCAAGCGGGGTTCAAGTTATGTTTTTATATGATTATATAAAATGTGAAAACTTAGCCAATAATTGGATTAGTAAAATTCCTACAATTTGGGGTGCAATTTTTGATCCTCCCGCAATATTCTATACAAAATCTAACAAACGGAAAGGAATTATCCCTTTGGTTGAAAAAAACTTTTTGAATAAATTAGAACTCTCTCCAACAGAATGGTTCAGAATACCAATAATGGTTGGTGATCTTTTATTCTTTAATTTCGTACATAAGGAATATTTAGCACACGGTGCAGGACTTGCAAATTTATTTGAGTTAGCATCTCCAAAAGTAATTAAAAGCAAAAAACCTGACGGGATAATTATTTTTGGATTACATCCTAGTTTAATTCCCGAGTACAATGAAAAATGGAAAAATGCTGTGATATTTAAAGACAAAGAAAATGAAGTCTACATAGGAATTATACCTGCCCTTGATGAGAATGATTACTTTGGATACATGAAAAAGACCACCTTAACAGTCCACAACCTAATTAAACTAGACCATGGAAAACTTCCCATTCATGGTTCAATGGCCAAAATCACACTTAAATCTGGTAAAAGTGCTATAGCAATGTTTGTTGGCGATAGTGGTGCTGGAAAAAGTGAAACATTAGATGCACTAAATAGGCTAGAGGAAGTTGCAGATGTAAACATTATTATTGATGATATGGGAAGTCTTGATATTATTGACAATAAAATTGTGGCATTCGGAACTGAAACCGGCGCATTCGTTAGACTTGATGACCTTCCTCCAGGCTACGCATATCATACTATGGATAGAAGTATTTTTATGAATCCAGATAAAATTAATGCAAGAGTTATAGTCCCCTTTAATAATTACAAAGAA
This sequence comes from Thermosipho sp. (in: thermotogales), assembly GCA_017656345.1. GTDB lineage: Bacteria > Thermotogota > Thermotogae > Thermotogales > Fervidobacteriaceae > Thermosipho_A. The sequence goes on from JACDNZ010000007.1 coordinate 32,452, forward strand.
ATAATAACCCCTACACCCATCGATTTTATTTTTTATGCAAACAATTATACAGAAGTATACAGAGATGACGAAAGAATAATATTTTTTGACAATCCTGAAGATGCTTTGAAAGTATTTTCAGAAGGAAAACGATTTGCAAAAGGAACGACATCTGAAACTGGTTTGACTACTTCCTATTTTGCAAATCCATTTGGAGCTATTCAAATGAAAGAAATACATCACAAAATAGCAGAAAAATTCTTCAATAAAATGTTCGAGTTGGGGGTGAAAGTAGGCGAAATAAGAACAATGCTTGGCATTAAAGGTTTTGAGAAAGAGGGAACATTACTGGCTGCTAAAGCTTTGTTAAAAATAATTGAAAATTATAGGGGGTGATTCAGTGATTAGCAAAGCTCTCATACAAGACATTATTGGAACTGTTCTGAAACATGGAGGAGATTTTGCTGAAGTCTTTTTTGAAAAAAGATATGATAATAAATTTCAATTAAAAGATGGAAAACTCGAAAGTGCATCTTCCGGAACAACCCTTGGAATAGGAATTAGGGGGTTTTTAGGTAATAAGGCCATATATGCTTATACAAACATCTTAAATAGAGAAAATTTATTATCAGTTGCAAAACGTGTTGGAGAAGCATTGGGAGAAATTAAAATTTTAGAACATACTTTTAATTTTGACGATACTAAACTAAAAAATAAACATATTGTTTATTTTTACCCAAAAGATATCGAAAAAAATGAAAAAGTAGACGTAATGAAAAGAGCTTATTATGCTGCCAAAAATTTTTCCAATTTGATAAAGCAAGTTCACATAATGTATTGGGACTATGATCAAGAAATACTGGTAGCAAATTCTGAAGGCACATGGGCAGAAGATAGAAGAGTTCGAACAAGGCTCATGATAAGTGCTATAGCTGAACATAATGGAAATATGGAGCGTGGGTTTTATGGGCCAGGTGCTGGAATGGGATTTGAATTTTTCAATAGATTAAATGTTGAGGAAGCTGCAAAAAGAGCTGCAAGAATTGCCGCAAGAATGGTAGATGCTGATCCTGCTCCTGCTGGTAAAATGCCAGTTGTAATATCTAATGAATTCGGTGGTGTAATTTTTCATGAAGCTGTTGGCCACGCATTAGAAGCTACCTCTGTAGCAAAAGGTGCTTCAGTCTTTGCTGGAAAATTAGGGCAAAAAGTCGCTGCAGAATGTGTATCAGCAGTTGATGACGCAACCATTCCAAATGCTTGGGGATCTGCTAATATTGATGACGAAGGAACTCCAACCCGAAGAAATATTTTAATAGACAAAGGTATTCTAGTTGGATATCTAATTGACAAACTTGGAGGCAGAAGAATGGGAATGGAAAGTACAGGAAGTGCAAGAAGACAAGACTATACGTTCGCTCCAACTTCAAGAATGAGTAATACATTTATTCTTCCAGGTAATTATTACCCTGAAGAAATTATTGCAGCAACCGAATATGGTTTATATGCAAAAACAATGGGAGGCGGATCAGTAATCCCCGGAACAGGTGAATTTAATTTTGCAGTTATGGAAGCTTACTTAATAGAAAATGGTAAAATAACTAAACCTGTCAAAGGAGCTACTTTAATTGGAAAAGGATATGAGATAATCCAAAAAATAGATATGGTTGGTAATGATATCGACAGAGGTCAAGGTATGTGTGGATCACTTTCAGGTGCAATACCTGCAGATGTAGGACAACCAACTATAAGAGTTTCTGAAATAACTGTTGGGGGGCGAAACAAATGACTTTCAATGAATTCAAAGAAAAAATTTTCATACTCGCCAAAAAAGAAGGATTTGAAGCACAAATTGAATTTAATGGTCAACAAGAATTTTCAATAAGATACGCTAATAATGATATTGATCAATATACAGATGCCTCAAAATTCTCTGTATCTCTAAAAATATTGAAGAATGGGAAAATTGGGAATGCATTTACTGAATCATTTGATAATCCTGAAGAGCTATTCAATGAAGCAGTCACAAGTTGGAAAATAATAGATAGTGAGGAAGAAAATTTCTTCTACGATGGAAAAGAAGAATATCCAAAAATGCGAACATATTTCGGCGAATTTGAAAAAGTTCCTGTAAAGGAAAAAATTGATTTTGTTAGAAAACTCTATTTAAGCTCTAAATGTAATGAGAAAATAGTTATGGTCCCATATGCCATGTTTAAAAACTTTGTTATAGAAAAAAAGATGGCAAATACCCTCGGCCTCAATATTGAAGCAAAATTTGATGGTGCTTTTTCTTTTGCAATGGCAATTTCTCAAGACACCAGTAACCACTCGGGCTTTTGGTTTGAACTTGGAAAAAAAGTCGAAGATTTAAATCCAGAGGCAATTGGCAAAAAAGTATGCGAAGAAGCACTTTCGCTTCTTGGAGCAAAATCTGTTAAAAGTGGGAAATACCGAGTAATTCTCAGACACACAGCTTTTGAAGATATGCTATCGCTTCTTCGTTCAATGATTTCTGCTGAAAATGTTCAAAAAAATATGTCTCCATTAAAAGGAAAAATTAATAAAAAAATTGGTAGTGATATTTTAAACATACTTGATGTCCCTTACCACCCTTTAAGTATCACTAACAGACCTTTCGATGATGAAGGTGTACCAACCAAAGAAAAATTCATAATAAAAGATGGAATTTTAACAACATATCTTCATAACTTAAAAACTGCTAAGAAAGATAATGTAGAGCCGACAGGTAATGCCATTGGCGCTTCGATCTCACCAATAAATTTATTTATAAAACCCGGCAATTTAACATTTAATGAATTAGTTAATAAACTCGATGAAGGTTTAATTATAACAAGTGTAGATGGTATGCATTCCGGTGCTAATCCTATATCTGGAAACTTTTCACTTGGTGCAAGAGGATATAGAGTAAAAAATGGAAAAATTATTGGTGCCGTTGAACAAATTACTATTTCTGGAAATTTCCTTGAACTTCTTGAAAAAATTGAAGCAATCGGTAACGATTTAAAGGCTTCAGAAGGTATTTTAACTCCTAGTGTTTTAGTCAAAGAACTTGACATAGCTGGCGAATAATTTTGAATTTACCTTATTCATACCAACAAAACATAACACAAACATAGCCCCGATTAAAAGTCGGGGCTATGTTGTTAATTACATGATTTACTGATATTTATGGATATTTTGACAACTATTTTATTCGCCATTTTATCAAATTATTACATTGCGTATCTTGTAAAAATTGCCAACATATAATGTAAAATAGAGATAAGATTAAACTCAAAATATTTAAAATCAACAAGTAGAATTATACTTTAAAAATAACTTACAACCCACTATTGAGGTGAAATAATGATAATCATTGATGGTCATTTTGATCTTCTTCCACTTGTATATGAATTGCGACAAAAGGGTGAAAAAAATGTTATTGAAAAATACTTTTTAAGCGATATAAAACAGGGAAATGTAAATATAATTGTTTCCTCACTATTTTTAATGGATAAGTATGTCCCAGAAATGTCACTTAAAGTTGCCTTAGATATGATAAGTTTTCTACTGTATGAAATTGAAGAAAGTGGGCAAAAATACATGTTTTGCAAAAATTATCATGATATAAATTATGCAATCAATAATAATTTACTGGGAATAATGTTGTCTTTTGAAGGAATTGAACCAATATATAATGATATATATCTTTTAAGAATTTTCTATAATTTAGGAGTAAGATTTGTTGGATTAACCTGGAATAGAAGAACGTATGCTGCTGATGGAATTGGAGTGAAAAATTCAAATCGCGGACTTACAGATTTTGGACTAGAGGTCATCAAAGAAGCCCAGAAACTTGGAATGCTAATTGACGTCAGCCATTTAAATGAAAAAGGATTTTGGGACGTTATAAAAAATTCCACTAAACCTGTTATAGCTTCCCATTCAAATGCAAAAGCAATTTTTGATTCTCCACGAAATTTATCAGATGAACAAATTAAAGCAATTGCACAAACAGGTGGGGTAATTGGCATCAATGCTAATGGTATATTCGTGACTGAAAACGAAAGAGAAAATAACGAACTAGGACTCTGTAAACATATTGAACATATAGTAAACCTGGTTGGAATTAATCATGTCGCACTTGGGCTTGACCTGTGTGATGCATTTAGAAACACTCCAAAAGATTCTTTGAAAGGATATAAAGAACTCAACAAACTATTCAATGCTTTAGTAAAACATGGTTTTTCCCAAAAAGAAGTTAACATGATTTTTGGAGAAAATTACATTAATTTATTTAAAAATTTCTTCTAATATTCTTCTCTTTAAAATCAAATTAATAAACTCTTAATTTAAGATTCAGTAGTATATTTACAAAGATTTATTTTTATTTTAAAATTATAACAGAATTATTACAAAAAACTTCAAGGAGGAGATTTTGTGTCATACCCGCGTTTGATAATAAATTTAGAAAAGATTTACCAAAATGCATATACTTTACAAAAAATATGTGAAAAGAATGATATTGAATTAGTTGGAGTTACAAAACTTGTATTGGGTGATCCACAAATAGCGCAAGTATTAAAAGAAGCCGGAATAAATAAACTGGGAGATTCTCGATTAATTAATATTAAAAAAATGATTAAAAATAAAATTAGTGGACCTTTTCAATTACTTAGAATTCCTATGATTTCAGAGTTAGAAGAAGTTATTAAATATGTAGATGAAATATTAGTTTCAGAAATTGAAACAGCAATTATAATTGAAGAATTAGCAAAAAAGTACGATAAGAATATTCAAATCATTTTCATGATTGACGTTGGTGATTTAAGGGAAGGTCTCTGGTATGAAGATGCTCCAAAAAAAATTGAAAAACTTGCTCAAAAACTTAAAACAGCCAAACTTAGAGGTATTGGCACGAATCTTGGATGTTTTGGAGGAGTTTTACCAACAGTTGATAACATGAATTTGATGATTGAAATAAAAAAATATCTTGAAGAAAAATTAGGTAAAGAATTGATTATATCAGGTGGTAATACTGTTGCATTAAATCTTCTTGAAACCGGAAATCTTCCAAAAGGGATTAATCAATTTAGAGTTGGTGAAGCACTTTTACTTGGTACTGACGCAACTGGACATAGAGATATTCCATATCTTTCACAAGATACTGTCATATTAGAATCCGAAATTATTGAAATCGATTATAAACCATCTGTCCCAGTTGGCGAAATTGGTAGAGATTCCATGGGTAGAATACCTCACTTTGAAGATAAAGGATGGAGAAAAAGAGCCATTTTAGCCATGGGGGAACAAGATATTGATCCAAGAGGTTTAAAGCCATTCGATGAAAAACTTGAGATTCTACATGCCTCAAGCGATCATACTATAGTTGATATAAGTGATTCAGAAAATGATTACTCACTTGGAAATATTATCAGATTTCATATGTCATACGGTTGTGCTTTGCGAGCCTTTACAAGTCCTTATGTCGAAAAAATTTATAAATAAAAACTCCCGCAATCGCGGGAGTTTTTATCATTTATTGAATTTATAATTTTGACTGTTCGTAAAACGCCACTCGTAATTTTCCTACCAGCAAAATGAAATAATTTTCCCCTTCTTTTCTTTTAATTTCATATCCGAGTTTTGTAAGGAATTTTTGCCATTCATCCAAATTTCTCACAACAAAAATGGTATTTAATCTTGAAAATTTCTCTCCCTTTTTTATATAAGCTGTTCGTGAAACAATATAAGCATTTTCAATTTTTCTAACTGGAATAGCTAGTTTTGTAAAAAATTCCAACACTGGCTCTAAATCATCAACAACTTCTATTGAAAGTATAGTCCTTAAATCTCCTTTTTCAGCAATATATCTTGCAATATCTTCTATAGTTTTTGTTGAATTATATCTAAACAAATCCATAACATAAGGTAAAGATGGCTGAGCAATTACTTGTCTTCCAACGGCAACATTCCTTAAAATTTCCACAGATAGAGGTTTAGTAAGACTTATCGCTGCTTTCTTCTGCAACCCCCTTAACATTAACGCTAAATACGAGGGTTTTACAGGATTTCCTTCAGCTGTTGAAATTAAGTAAACATCTCTTCCTTCATACTTATTAAGCCACTTATCTAATGGTGGTAAAATTGAATAGGATGTATTTTCCTCTTTAACAAAAATTTTGCCATTTTTTACATCTGTACCTTTCAAATTCACAATTTCACCAGATTTTAAACCTATAATCCCTGCCAATCCCACAAGTAAAACATATTTTTCGTTACCTTTTTCAGCCATTTTTTCAGCTTCTTCATATAATTTCCAGAAATCTAAAAATGATATCATCTCGTAATCTGCTCTTTTATAAGGTACTTTTAATTCCTCAACAACCTCAGCAAAAATTACCGGATAAAATCTTTGTAAAAACGAACGTAAAGGAACAAAATACTGTCGCCAAGCAGTGTGTTTATATGTAGTCCTAATCTTGTCTAACCATTTTTTTACATTTTCAACTGTTATTTCTTCATTAACATATTTTAAAAAAGACTCAACCATTGAGATATAATTTTTTTTAGTATTTTCAGAGATGTTTTGATTACTAACATATTCAATAAATCTTTTCAAATCATTGGGTTTATTCTTTGACATCCAGACACCTCCGTTCTTAGTTATCTTCGTTTTCATTATAGCATACTTATTAATGTAAAATTCTTATTTAATATTTTAAATGAGTTACAGTTAGCATCACTAATTTTTCGGTTTTGTTACAAATTAATAAATAAAACAGGCATCTCCAAAAGAAAAGAACCTATATCTTTCTTTCACTGCTATATTATATGCTTTTAATATAAAATCTTTACCGGCAAATGCTGAAACAAGCATTAACAAAGTTGACCTTGGAAGATGAAAGTTAGTTATCAAAGCATCAGTTAATTTAAATTCAAACGGAGGATAAATAAATATATCGGTTTTTCCGTGATAATGATCCTTTTTGGGTAATCTAGCTATTGTTTCCAATGTCCTCACACTAGTAGTGCCAACTGCAACTATTCTTCCATTATTTTTCTTGTAATCTCTTATCTTTTCAACTGTACTTTTTGGAACATAGTATGTTTCAGAGTGCATTTTATGTTCTTCGACCTTTTCTGCTTTTACAGGGCGAAATGTACCAAGACCTACATGTAGAATAACATCTGCAAATTCCACTCCTTTTTTTTCCAACTCTTTTAGTAACCGTCCTGTAAAATGCAACCCAGCTGTTGGTGCTGCAACTGATCCCATTTCTTTTGAATACACCGTTTGATATCTATTAAAAGAAATATTATCACTTTTTATATACGGTGGTAGAGGAGCTCTACCATACTGAAATATTTTTTCATCACTTTCAACGTTAAATTCTAATATTCTAGATCCTTCTTCCGCCCAATCTTTACATGTAGCTTCTAAAAAGTCACCAAATATTATTTTGGTTCCTTTTTTTACCTTACTTCCAGGTTTTACAAGTGCTTTCCACACACCTTTGTCAATTTTTTCAAGTAACAACACTTCAATTTTTGCACCTGTTACTTTTTTCCCATATAATCTTGCCGGGATCACTTTAGTTATATTCCTTACCAGTAAATCACCTTCACCTAAATATTCAATAATATCTTTAAAAATTTTGTGTTCAATAGTTCCTAAACTCCTATTTAAAACCATTAACCTAGATGAATCGCGCGGTTCAACTGGTTCTTGCGCTATCAATTCTTCAGGTAAATAATAGTCAAAATCTTTTACTTCCAATATGTAACCCTCCTTAAAAATTTGGGGAGGTTTAAAACCTCCCCAAATTCATTATTTTCTCAATCCAAGTTTTTGAATTACCTGCTTATACGATTCAGGATCTTTGTTTCTCAAATATTTTAATATCTTTCTTCTTCTACCAACCAATTTCATAAGTCCTCTTCTTGAATGGAAATCTTTTGGATGCTTCTTCAAGTGCTCTGTTAAATGTTTAATTCTAGCAGTTAATAAAGCTACTTGAACTTCTGCACTTCCAGTATCTCCTTCATGGATTTGAAATTCCTTAATGATTTCCTCTTTGTTCATCCACAACACCTCCATAATATATTCCCGCTACCAAGTATGGGCTACACCCAAACCGAGTAGGGGTCAATAATATATTAAACCATAAAATCTGAAAAGTCAATACCATTGACAATAAATCTTCATTTGTTATAATTGAAATTGAAACTCAATCTCAATAAGAAAAGGTGGTACAAGCATGGCTGTATTATTGATAACTTTTAGAGAAAGTTTAGAAGCCGCACTTATTGTTGGGATTCTTTTTGCTTTTCTTAAAAAAAACAATCTTCCTATTTTTAAAAAGCAAGTTTGGCTCGGAGTAATTTTTGGAGTTATATTAAGTATAATCATTGGTATCATTTTTGTAGCTGCTGAAAATATCTTTGACAAAACTACAGAAAGAATATTTGAAGGTATTATATCACTCATTGGAGCATTTCTTATCTCAACTCTCATTCTTTGGTTAAATAAGAATAAGTCTTTTAAAAAGCAAATCGAAGGTAAATTGAATAACTTTATTATATCTCGTAATTTTGGTAAAATTTTGTTGCTTGTTACTCTTTTAAATATTCTCCGTGAAGGTTTTGAAACTGTTATATTTTTATATTCAATTCCTGGCGAAAATTATCCTTATCTTTTTACAGGTATTCTTGGGGTAATCATCGCTATTACTCTCGCATACCTTCTATTTAAAGGTTTTATTAAATTGAAACTCTCAAACCTTTTTAAAATTACGAACTTTTTACTTATATTATTTGCTGGCGGTTTAGTTGCTTATGGGATTCATGAACTTCAAGAAGCACATGTTATACCCATAATAATTGAACATATCTACGATATCAATTGGCTTATTAACGAAAAAGGAACTCTCGGTAGCATTTTAAAAGGATTGCTCGGGTATAATGGAAACCCATCATTGATCGAAACTGTGGCATATTGGACATATTTAATCCCCTCTATGTTTTTTTTATTCTTAAAAAAAGAAAAATAAAAAGAAAACCACCTCTTTTGAGGTGGTTTTTTATTATTAAATTAAAATCTTACATAACTAGTAACTTCTATTTTTGGCTTTAAACTTCATAAAAATATACAACAAAAAATTTGACTTCAACCATTCTACATGTTTTATATAATTAACTCTTTTTATTTTAAATACTCATCTTTCATCTCATTTAATGAAGCCAGGATTTCATTTAAATCTGCTTTAACTATTTTCTTCTTCCCAGTTCTATCTTTTAACTCAACTTGTCCATTTTTGTATAATTTACCAACAGTTATTCTTATTGGAAAACCTATTAAATCTGCATCTTTAAATTTGACTCCAGGGGAAACTTCCCTATCATCAATAATAACATCAATATTGTTTTTAATCAGAAAATCATAAAGCTTTTCAGAAAATTCTTTTTCTAGTTGTTTACCAACAACTGTTACAATTACTTCAAAGGGAGCTACTGAAATTGGCCAAATTATTCCATTTTCATCATGTAACTGCTCTACAACTGCACCTAAAGTTCTGGAAATTCCCCAACCATAACATCCCATAATAAATGGTTTTAATTTTCCATCTTTATCCATATATTTTACTCCCATTGTCTCTGAGTACTTTGTTCCTAGCTTAAAAATATGTCCTAACTCAATTCCTTTTTCACTTTTTAAAGGTTTTCCACAAACTGGACATGGTTCACCTTTTTGGACTACGATTAGGTCTGTATATTCTTTTATTTCAAAATCTCTTCCATGATTTACATTTATATAGTGATAATCCTCTTTCATTCCACCAACTACAAAATTTTTCAAATATTTTACCCCATAGTCTGCAATTATTCTCACGTTTTTAAGGTTAACCGGGCCTAAAAATCCAATAGGCACACCGAACTCTTCTAATATTTCCTCAGGGAGTGCCATTTGAAGTGATTGATCACCTAAATAGGCTTTTAATTTTTCAAAATTAAGTTCTCGATCCCCTGGAACTAATGCCATTACAAATCCTTTTCTCCCCTTAAATATTAACGATTTAACAATACGCCTTGTTTCAACATTTAAAAATTCTGCTACTTGTTCTACAGTTCTTACATTTGGGGTATAAACAAGTTCTATTGCTTTTTCTTCTTCATCATAAACTTTATATTCACCTTTGTAAGGCACTCTCTCATCACTACCTGCATATCCACATTCACAATACAAGACATTACTTTCACCTGTTTTAGCAAATGCAACAAACTCATGTGATTCACTTCCACCAATAGCTCCAGAAGATGCTTCAATAACTGTATATCTTAACCCTACTCTCTCCATTATTTTTGAATAAGCATCTTTAAATTTTAAATAAACCTTGTCCAATGATTCCCAAGAATCATGAAAACTGTATGCATCCTTCATTATAAACTCTCTCGCTCTTAATACTCCAAATCTTGGCCTAATTTCATCTCTATATTTGCTCGCAATTTGATACAAAGTTACAGGAAGTTGTTTATATGAAGTAAGTTCATTTTTTACTAATTCTGTAACAAGTTCTTCGTGAGTAGGACCTAATGTAAAATCTCTGTTATGTCTATCCTTTAACTTCATCATTTCAGGTCCATAGTCATCCCATCTACCACTTTTCTGCCATAGTTCCGCAGGTTGAATTATTGGCATCAATATTTCTTGCCCTCCAATTTTATTCATCTCTTCCCTAACAATATTTTCAATCTTAAGTAAAGATCGTCTTGCAAGCGGAAGATAAGTATACACACCTGCAGCAATTTTTCTAACAAATCCAGCTCTTTGTAATAACGCTTGACTTGGTATTTCAGCATCAGCTGGATCTTCTCTTAAAGTTGGAGCATATAACTGTGAAAATCTCATTGGTCCACCTCCATATTTCTTTCCCATTTTGTTCCTTCAGGAGTATCTTTTATGCTTATTCCCGCATTTTTTAAAGCATCTCTTATTTGATCGGCTGCTAAATAATTTTTCTCTTTCCTAAAATATTGTCTTACTTTCAATATTTCTTCAATTATCTTCTCTGAATCTGAAGCTTCTCCTATTTTTACACCACCTTCAAATATTCCTAAAACATTTCCAAAAACTCTGGTAATTAAATGATAAATTTTTAAAGATTTTTCGTCATTTCCTTCATCCATTGCTTTGTTTAAATCTCTGGATAAATCAAATATCAATGCAATTGCTTTTGGAGTATTAAAATCGTCTTCCAATGCTTCTATGAACCTTGATTCCATATCATTCATAAATTGATCTCTCTTTGGAACAAGTGAATATGGGTATTTTTCTTCAAATCTATTCAATGTATTTATTACTTTCATAGCTGCTTTTTTATTCTCCAATAATATTTCATCTGAAAATTCAATTGGGGTTCTATAATGTTTTGAAAGCAAAAATAGTTTCACTGCATCTTTACCATATCTTTTTACTGCTTCTCTTACAAGAAATACATTACCTATAGACTTACTCATCTTATCTCCCCGGGTAATTATCATTCCATTATGCATCCAATACTTTGCAAAAGGCTTGCCAGTTAACGCTTCACTCTGTGCTTTTTCATCTTCATGGTGAGGAAAGATAAGATCTTCGCCTCCAGCATGTATATCAAATGTATCACCTAAAAGTTTTTGTGACATAACTGAACATTCAATATGCCATCCAGGTCTACCACAACTCCAGGGACTTTCCCAATTAGGTTCCCCTGGCTTAACAGCCTTCCAAAGTGCAAAATCCAAAGGATCTTTTTTTAAAGTATTAACTTCCACTCTTGCACCGGATATTAGGTCTTCTATCTTCTTTCCAGAAAGTTCTCCATATTTCTCAAATTTTCTTACACTAAAATACACATCACCATTTTCTGCAACATATGCATAACCTTTTGATATTAATTTACCTACAGCATCTACAATTTCTTTAACATAATCCGTTGTTCTCGGATGAAAATTAGCAGCTCGTAATCCCAGACTTTGAGCATCTTTCCAATATTCAACTATAAATGTATCTGCTACATCTTTAAAATCCACACCCCATTCATTAGCTTCGTTTATTATTTTGTCATCAATGTCTGTAAAATTTTGAACCATTATTACTTTGTAACCTCTATACTCTAAAAATCTTCTAAATGCATCAAAAACTACCGCAGGCCTTGCATTACCAACATGAATATAATTATAAACTGTTGGTCCACAAACATACATCTTTACAACGCCAGGTTCAAGAGTTTTTAATTCCTCTTTTTTACCAGTTGCGGTATTAGTAATAAATATTGCCATTTTTTCACCCCAAATGTTTCTTTATTCTGTTAATTATTTTTTCTTTTCCCAGTAAATATACCACATCAATCAATTCTGGACCTTCTTCTCGACCTGTTAAAACTATCCTTAAATTCATATAAAAATCTTTCCCTTTCACTTTACTTCCTTTCATCGCATTTTTAAAAGCTTGATATATGGTTTTTTCATTCCAATCATCAATATTGCTTATTTCAATAATTAATTTTTTATAAACATCTTTAACTTCTTGCGAAAGCTCAATTTTACATTCTGGTTCAACAAAGAAAAATTCAACTAAATAAGGAATTTCTGTCAACTCTTCAACTCTATCTTTAATTGCTTTAATGAGATTGATAAACCATTCTTTATTATTTTCAATATCCTTTTCAGTAGAATACTTTAAAAGATAGGGTTTTGAAACTTCCAAAGCTTTCTCATCACTTAAATTTCTAAAATGTTCTGCATTCATCCATTTAAGTTTTTTAGGGTCAAAAATTGCTGGATTTTTTCCAAGTCTTTCTAACGAAAAAGCATCTATCATTTCCTCTAAACTCATTATTTCTTTTCCTTCAGGATGTGACCAGCCTAAAAGTGCCAAAAAGTTTACCACTGCTTCAGGTAAATAGCCTCTTTCTTTAAATTCTTCTACCGAAGTTGCTCCATGCCTTTTGCTCAGTTTTTTAGCGTCTGGCCCCAAAATCATCGAAACATGACCAAATTGTGGAGTTTCCCATCCAAATGCTTCGTACAAGGCAATTTGCTTTACTGTATTTGAAAGATGATCATCTCCCCTAATTACATGTGTAATTTTCATTAAATAATCATCAATCACGCATGCAAAATTATAAATTGGTATCCCATTACTTCTTATAATTGCAAAATCCCCGACAGTTCCTTCTTTGAAAACTACTTCTCCTTTTACAATATCATTTAAAACATATTCCTTTCTTGGCATGGAAAAATATATAGCAGGTTTTAACCCCTTTTCTTCATATTCTTTTTTTCTTTCAGGAGTTGTAAAACTTTCAAGCATCTCCCTTGTATAATGTGGGGGTTTACCTTCAGAAAGAAGTTTCTCTCTCAAACTTTCAATTTCTTCTGGATATGCATACACTTCATATGCTTTTCCTTCATCTATCAACTTTTGTGCATATTTTCGATAAATATCAAGTCTTTCACTTTGCCTGTATGGGCCAAATTCTCCGCCTACATCTGGACCTTCATCCCAATTTAATCCCAGCCATTTCAAAGCCTTTATCAATCCTTCTTCAAATTCCTTTTCAGATCTTTCAACATCTGTATCTTCAATTCTTAAAACAAATTTTCCTCCCATTTTCTTTGCATAAAGAAAATTAAATAATGCAGTACGAGCACCCCCAACATGTAAATAGCCTGTAGGACTTGGAGCAAATCTTAACCTTACCATTTCTGCACCTCCATTTTATCTTAATTTATCTTTGCTAAATTATACCATATAATACTAAAAGTATATTTTTCCTCTTTTTAAAATAATATCACATTTACTGTTACAAAATATTTATTAAAAGCAGAGAGTTTATACACTCTCTGCTTAAAAACAAAATGAAAAATTAAAAATTTTTAAAATATAACCTTAATTTTTTATTCCACAACAATTACAAAATGTTTTTTCTCTCTACTGTTCAATAAGTCTTTTTCTTTTTAGATATTCCTCTTCACTAATTTCACCATTAACAAACTTTTCATTTAAAATTTTTAACGCATTGCTTTTTGCATCTTTATCATTATTCTGAAAATTTCTTAATTTTTTTAATATATCTTCGTCTTTTAACAAATACCAAACAATAAAAATGAATCCTAATATAAAAATTACCATCATTTTATCCTCTCCTTTTTTGATTTCTTATTTAAAACTTACAAAAGTAATCTTTTAATAACTATTCCTCTGCTTCAAATTGCAATATTTTTTCTGGTTAATTTTTCATTATAATTTCTTTTTTTCTAAAATATTCTTCCACACTAATTTCACCTTTGGCTAGTTTTTCATTCAAAATTTTCATTATTTCAGTTTGAGAACTCTCAGTTTTATCCCTTTTTGAACTTAACCTAAAAACTTTATACATAATATACAACACAATTACAAATAGCAAAGCAACAAATATCATTCCAATAAAATAACCAATCATTCCGTATCCAAAAAAGCCGTAAGGCCCAAAACCACACCAACCTAAACCATGAAACATAATTATTCCTCCTTTTCTACGTTACCCATTTTCAGAAATTATTTTTTCAATATAATTTATTTCTTCAACTTTTTCATTCAATTTATTTAGCACTTTTTGAACATTCAACCCTTTATCCAAGCAGCTTTCTTTTAAAGTTTTCATCTTTGAACAACAAATATCAAATCCTAATTTTGAAATCTCATTAAACAATCTCTCATCCATTTCCATTATCTCCTTCAGTGTCATATTTTCGTTTATCTTTCTAATCATAAATTCACCTCCCGTACAAAAGCTAATCTTTCTTAATTAAACTTTTTAATTCGTCCAAAGCACCTGCAACAATTGTTTTATCGTCTATGATAACAAAAAGTTCCTTAGTACCACAACATATTTCACATTTGTCCACACAATTTTCAATCTGAAATTCTTCATTGTTGAATATTTTTACTAATTCTTCAAAATTTTTTACATGTTTACAAATTTTTATCATATTCTCACATCCTGTTTATTTCCTTTTCTCATATTTTTTCAAATTAATCTTGGAAGAATTCAGTATTACAGTTATAGAACTAAATGCCATTGCTGCCTCCGCAATCGCTGGATGAAGTAATCCCATCATTGCCATTGGTATAGCAATTATGTTATAGAAAAATGCCCAGAACAAATTTTGCTTTATCACATTAAATGTAAGCTTAGAAATTTTTATAGCATCGACTATTTTTGAAATTCCACTTTTTGTAATAACAATATCTGCGCTATCAATTGCCAAATCAGTTCCGGTTCCTATAGCTATCCCAACATCCGCTCCTTTTAAAGCTGCAGCATCATTCATTCCATCTCCAACCATCAACACTTTGTAACCTTCCACCTGGTATTCTCCAACAATGTTTAATTTTTCATGGGGTTTTACCTCAGCATAGAATGTTTCAATTCCAACCTGACTTGCAACTATTTCTGCTGTTTTTTTATTATCCCCAGTTATCATAACAGGAACTATTCCCATTTCTTTTAATTTGCTTACCGCCTCTTTTGAATCCTCCCTTATAGGATCTGTAATACCTAAATAACCAATATATTCACCATTTTTCCTAACTTCAACTACTGTATAACCCTTACTTAGTAATTCCTCGTATTTTGAATAATCAACTGGTTTACCAACAAAGTACTCATCTTCATTTACTATGGCTTTTACACCTTCTCCACTTATCTCTTTGATTTCATTAACCTTAATAAATTTTTCTGACAATTCTGTGATAGCCTTTGCAAGTGGGTGATTCGAATGCTTCTCAATCGAACCAACAATATTCAACATTTGCTGATCAAGATTATGCTCAATAACCTTAGGGTTCCCTTCAGTTATGGTACCTGTTTTGTCCATAAGAACTGTCTTAATTTCCCTCATTGTTTGAATTGCTTCTGCATTTCTAATTAATAATCCTTTTTTTGCTGCCAATCCCGTCCCAGTAACTAAAGCCATAGGAGTAGCTAAGCCTAAAGCACACGGGCATGCAATAACAACAGTAGCTACAAATACGAAAATTGCGAATGAAAGAGGATCATTTGTTCTTAAAATCCAGGGTAGAAATTCTCTTGCTTTTTCCACAAACGGATAAAATTTTTCAAATCCAAAATACCAAAAAACACCACTAAAAACTGCTAAAGAAATTATTCCAGGAACAAACCAGTTGGTGATTTTATCCGCTAGGGCTTGAATAGGAACCTTTGCGCCTTGGGCTTCTTGAATTAATTCGATCATTTTTGATAAAAACGTATCCTTGCCAACTTTTGTTGCTTTAATTCTCAATGTTCCTGTTAAATTCAAAGAACCACCAACTACTTCTTCTCCAACTGTTTTTTCTACAGGCATCGATTCACCATTTATAACAGATTCGTCTATCCCAGACATCCCTTCCACTATTTCTCCGTCTATTGGTATTCTTTCACCAGGTTTTACTAATACTACCATTCCTTCTTTTACTGCTTCAATAGGCATCAAAATTTCCTTTTCTTTCATAATTACTCTGGCTTCTTTTGCCTGTAATTTGAGGAGGTTTTTAATTTCTTTTGAAGCTTTATCTCTCAAATAAGACTCAATAAACCTTCCCAAAAGATGGAAAGATATTATCATAGTTCCAATTGCACCAAAAGAAGCTATTTCAAATCCCATCAGAGCCAAAATTGATGTTATCCACGATGTTACAGCTCCAAAAAATATCAACGTATCCATATTTGTATGTTTATGGGTTAATGCAATCCAAGCACCTCTAATAGTATCTCGACCAGCATAGAAAGTAACAATTGCTCCTCCAAATACCTCCATAATTGTAAAATATGGAACTTTGGTAATAAACATATCTATAATCATTAAAATCGAAATAGGAATAGTGAAAAACAAAGCAATAATTAAATTTTTCTTATTTCTTTTATATCTCTTTTCTTCAAGCTTTTCAGAAGATTCATTCGAAATACTGTAACCTACACTTTCAACAATTTTTTTAATTTCCTCAATATCAACATCATCTCCAATAACAAAACCTGTATTTGTAGCAAGATTTACAGCAGCAAATTTGATCTTTTCATTTTTCTGAAGTGCTTTCTCGATAGTTTTTGCACAATTGGCACATGTCATACCTGATATAGTAAAAGTTTTCTTTTCTTCAGCCATCAACAATCACCCCAAATCATACAACCTTGTTTAGGTATTCAATTACTACTTCAAGTTCCTTAATTTTCGTTTCAACTTCTTCAGGATCTTTTGAATAAAAGGCGTTTTTAACACAAGATTCAAGATGAGAGTTTAAAACAAGAACATTCGCTTTTTTCAAAAGAGAAATTGCTGCTAAGATTTGTTTTGAAATATCTATACAATATCTTTCATCTTCAATCATTTTTATAACGGCATCTATCTGTCCTCTTGCTGTTTTTAAAATATTCAGACTGTCTTTATGTTTCATTTTCTCACCTCTCAATTATTATTCTTGAACCTCCCCCCATCGGGAGGGGTAATTTAATTATATAATATATTTTTTAACTTGTCAAACAACACTCTTTATCAAATCTACATACTAAAAACTTACTTAACAAAAATTAATTTATAAAAAAACTATTGACAAAATCACTTAAAAATGGTATTTATATTTTGAATGTACCTTTAATTTGGTCCAGCGAGGCCAGAAAGGAGGAATAGCATGGTTGAGTTTCAGGAAACACTTGGTGTTTACACAAGTGTAGGTGGTTGGAAAAAAGTTGTCCTTTCACTTCAGCATTTCATTGCTATGTTTGGCGCTACTGTTTTAGTCCCTCTTCTTACAGGTCTTGACCCACTTGTAGCCCTCTTCACTGCCGGCCTTGGAACATTGATTTTCCATTTTGTTACAAAAAAAATTGTACCTGTCTTTCTTGGTTCAAGTTTTGCCTTCATTGGGCCAATTCTCATTGTAAAAGAACAATATGGCGATCTCAGATTTGCAACTGGAGGAATCGTTGCTGCTGGTTCTGTTTACCTTCTTTTCGCTTTACTTGTAAAAATTATTGGAATTAAACGAATCAAAAAATTATTCCCACCTGTTGTAACTGGCCCAATGATCATGGTAATTGGTTTGGGATTAAGTCCTGTTGCAATTAACTGGGCGTCACAAAACTGGGGATTAGCCATTATCGTTTTAATTACTGTCATACTTTCAACAACAGTGTTTAAAGGACTTTTTAACCTCATTCCCATCTTGATTGGCGTTAGCGTAGGATATATAGTAGCCGCAATAACTGGAAATGTAAATTTCGAACCAATCACGAATAGTCAATTGATTTCTGTGCCAAAATTTATGCTTCCAAAGTTTGATTTGTCTGCCATTATGTTAATAGCACCTGTAGCAATTGCCACATTTATGGAACATATTGGTGATATAACAACAAACGGAGCAGTTGTTGAAAAAAATTTCATCGAAAACCCTGGATTACACAGAACACTCATTGGTGATGGACTTGCAACAATGTTTGCAGGATTCATTGGAGGCCCCGCAAACACCACATATAGCGAAAACACCGGGGTTTTAGCTTTGACCAAAGTTTATGATCCCGCGGTTTTAAGACTTGCAGCTATATTTGCAATTTTTATGTCATTCTTTTCAAAATTCGGAAGCATTCTTCAAACAATTCCAAAACCTGTAATTGGTGGTGTTAGTCTTATTCTTTTTGGAATGATTGCATCAGTTGGAATCAGAACTTTAATCAACGAAAAAGTTGATTTTTCAAAACCGAAAAATTTAATTGTAGCATCTCTAATATTAACAATTGGGATAGGGGGAGCTAATATAAAAATAGGAACAGTTGAATTTAAAGGACTTGCACTCGCAGCAATAGTTGGAATAATCGCAAATCTTTTAATACCGGATAAAAACTAATTCTAACAAAAAGAGCTCAAGGTTAACCTTGAGCTCTTTTAATCTATTTTATTAATCACTCTTTAACAAATGAAACTGTCCTGATAATAAATGAATAAAATTCTTAGGTACAAATTTTAAAAAATAATACAAGATAGTTGTAGAAATCAAAAAATATATGTACCAATATTTTTCAACAAAACTCAATGGATCTTTTAGCAATGGCGCAAAGAATCCAGGTAAAATCATATGATATCCAAGAATAAAAATTGTATATCTCCCAAAAAGCTCAAAAAATCTTTTTATCCCTTCTTTTTTAATCATATTCGAAAAAGATATGACTAGAAGAATAAAACTACCCTCGCCAATATATGACAGAATCGGATACTCACCCCAATTTGAATCACGCCAATCATTTAATCCGTTAATACCACCAATAATAATTAATATTACAAATGAAATTATAAATATTAACTCGGACTTCTTAATTTTAAATTTAAACCCTTTACTTTTAACAAGAAATCCTAAATAAAACCAGAGCAATCCATGCAATGCGATCTCTATTTTAAAAAAATATGTTTGTTTATGGACAAATAAAGTAGTTAAAATTGAAAGCAATGGTATAACATGGATGAGTCTTAATTTATAAAAAAGTAAAAACAAAACCTCAGCAATTGCAAACATATATAAATACCACAAAGGCAAAACATTAACCGGCATATCAATGGGTGCATAACCAAAAAGCAAAAAGTTAAAATAACTTGAAAATACATCGTCACTGTAACCAATATTTTTATTGATTATGTAAAATATCACGTAACCAATTGAACTTAAAAAAACAAACGGAATCCACAAATTTAATACTATCTTTTTTAACTTCACAGAAAAATTCTCATCTTTATATAAATAACCTGAAATAAACATAAAAGTTGATAAAAAATAAGAAATATATACCACTATAGAATACGGAATATGTGAATGTACAAACACTACAATTAAAATTAGAATCCCTCTAGAAATATCTATCTCCCTTATTCTCAATCTATCACCCCACTCGATAATTCTATCATATTTAACAGGAATGTTATATTGTTTTTGCAGAAAAATTCCAATAAGATGATAAAATTATTTTGCATTAATTTATAGGAGGGAAAAGATGAAAATTTATATAAAAACATACGGCTGCCAAATGAACGAAAATGATAGTGAAGTTGCCAAATATTATTTGGAAATCGAAGGATACGAAATAACAGATGACGAAGAATCTGCAGATATAGTAATTTTAAACACCTGTGTAGTTCGAAAAAAAGCGGAAGAAAAATTTTATAGCGCAATTGGAGAATTTAAAAAGAAAAATAAAAAGATTGGCATAATGGGCTGTGGTGCAGATAAAGAAAAAGAAAATCTTTTTAAAAGAGGCGTAGATTTCATTGTCGGTACAAGGGCTATTCCAAGAATTTCTGAAGCTGTAGAATATTCTTTAAAAAACAAAAAAGTAGCTTTTTTTGATGACCTTTTAGATGAAATTGACTACAAGAAAATAATAAAAAGAAATTCAAAACATCATGCCTGGATAACAATAATATATGGCTGTAATAGATTTTGTACATATTGTATAGTTCCATACACGAGAGGTCGTGAAAAATCAAGAAAAATGGAAGACATTCTTTCCGAAGCCTCAAATTTAGCAAAAACAGGCATCAAAGAAATCACCTATCTAGGACAAAACGTCGACGCTTATGGTAAAGATTTAAATGACGGTTCTTCACTTGCAAAGCTATTACATAAAACGGCAGAAATCCCACAAATAGAAAGAATTTGGTTTTTGACATCATATCCAACAGATTTTTCATTAGATATTGCAAAAGAAATTTCCAAAAGCAACAAAATAGGTAAAAATATTCATTTGCCAGTTCAACACGGAAGTAATAAAATTTTGAAAAAAATGAATCGAAGATATACAATTGAAGAATACAAAGAATTAATAAAAAACATACGAGAAATAGTACCCGATGCTTCTATTACTAGTGATATAATAGTGGGATTTCCCGATGAGTCCGAAGAAGATTTCCTTAACACCGTTAAGTTAGTTAAAGAAATTAAATTTGAAAGGTTAAATCTTGCAATCTATTCACCAAGAGAAGGAACAATAGCTTGGAAATTCTTTCAGGATAATGTGCCTAGAATCATCAAAACAAGACGAATGGCTTATCTTTTAAATCTCCAAAAAGAGATTAATCGAGCATTGAATGAAAAATATTTAGAAAGGGAAGTAGAAGTAATAGTTGAGTCTGAAGGTAAAAATGGTATCTTCTATGGTAGGGACATTAGAAACAAAATTATAGGATTCAATGCTTCAGCTGAAATGATTGGTAAAAAAGTCTTGGTCAAAATTAAAAAAATTACTGCAGGTCCTTTATATGGTGATATCGTAAAACTCCTGTGAAATAAAGGAGGAATAAATAATGGTAAAAAATAAAAATATTCCAAAAAGTGAATTAGTAAAAGAATATGTTTTAACAACATTTGGAGTAGCTTTAACTGCCTTGGGACTAGTTATATTTCTAATCCCAAACAATATTGCAGCAGGTGGGGCTTCAGGTCTTGCAATTGTATTACATTCAGTAATTTCTCTACCTGTAGGTATTTGGATGTACATAATTAATATAATTCTATTCTTAATTGCTTTTATAACAATTGGTTTTGATTTCAGCTATAAAACAATTTATTCCACTTTTCTATTAAATTTCCTGATCGACTTTTTTGATAGAATTATAAAAATTCCAAAATATACCTCTGGAGATATTATTCTGGCAGTATTTTTTGGTGATATCTTAACAGCCGTTGGTATGGCTATAACATTTTCACAAAACTCTTCAACTGGTGGTACCGATATAATTGCAAAAATTTTTAACAGATACTTCAGTACACCAATTGGTACAAGTTTATTGATTATTGATTTTATTATAGGATTTCTAGCAGGAGTTGCCTTCGATCCAAAAGTAGGTATGTATTCAATATTAGCTATAATTATAAATGGTATTACAATTGATTTTGTATTAAAAGGTCTCGAACTAGCAATTACTGTTACTATAATTACAGAAAATAACAAACCAATAGCAGATTTTATACTAAAAGACATGGGAAGAGGATTTACTTATCTAAAGGGAAAAGGTGGATACACCGGTAAAGATAGGGAAATTATTTACGTTTCAATTAGAAGAAGAGAATTAAGTGAATTAATCAATTTTGTTAAAAGGGTCGATCCCAATGCTTTTGTAATTGTTACAGAATCAAGATATGTTTTAGGTGAAGGTTTTAAAAGGAATATATGAAGGTGATAAAATGAAAGCTTTAATGGTTATCGACCTTCAAAATGATTTTGCAAAAAGCAACGGCGCTTTGTACTTTAAAGGTGCAGAAGCTGTAATTCCAAAAATCAAAGAGCTGATTTCAAAATATGTTAAAGAGAATAAACCAATTATTTTTACCCAGGATTGGCATGATGAAAATGATAGTGAATTTAATATATGGCCAAAACATTGTGTTAAAAATACCAAAGGTGCGGAAATTATTGATGAGTTAAAAAAGTTAATTGAAAATTATGATAAAGTTTACTTCATTAAAAAGAATAGATATTCAGCCTTCTTTAACACAAATCTAGATGAACTATTAAAGAAACTGGATGTTTCCGAAGTCGATGTAGTTGGTTTAGTCACAAATATATGTGTGTTGTTCACAGTTGAGGAATTGAGGAATCGAGATATAGTAGTCAACGTTTACAAAGATGGAACAAATACATATGATAAAAATATGTATAAATATTCTTTAGAAATCATGGAACAAATTCTCAAAGCTAATATAATTTAGGAGTGATATTTTGGACAAAGAAATTAAAAAAGTTACTCTTATTGCTGTTTTAACAAATACAATACTTGCATTTCTAAAAGTAATCACAGGGCTAGCCTTCAATAGCATGGCTGTTCTTGCTGATGGAGTAGATTCATCAACAGATATTCTAACCTCAATTGTTGTATTTTTTGCAACTCGACTTTCTTCAAAACCACCTGATAAACTTCATCCATACGGGCATCAAAAAATTGAAAACATTGCAGCTAAAATAATTTCCTTTGTAGTTTTTTATGCTGGTATTTCTTTATTAATTGAAAGTACAAAAAGAATAACAACTGGAAATTACGAAGTTATCATAGGTATAATTCCTATAATAGTTACTTTGGTTTCAGTTTCAGGTAAAATTTTCTTATTCATTATTGAATACAAAACAGGAAAAAAACATCATAGACCATCTCTTGTGGCTGAAGCTTTAAATATGCGAAACGATATAATGTTATCTTCAATTGTTTTTATTGGAGTTTTACTAAATAAATTAGGATTATCCTGGATGGATCCATTGGTAGGTATAATTATGTCTTTGATAATCATTAAAGTTTCGTTTGAAATATTCAGTGAAAACTTCTTTTCTTTAATGGATGGTATTCATCCAAGAGATGAATGGTTATACGATATGGTATTTGAAAGTTGTACTAAATGTAAGGGAATTCATAATCCTCATAAAATTAGGATTAGAAAGATTGGAAATAAATATGATATCGATATGGATATTGAAGTAGACCCAAATTTGACTGTTAAAGAAGCTCATGAAATTACAAAATGTTTGAAAAATGAAATAACAAAATCACTTAACGAAAAATTATTTGATATAGTAATACATGTTGAACCACTTTCAAATGTTGAAAAAGAACCTTATGGAATTAATAATGAAAACAAAAGGGCGAACTAAATCGCCCTTTTGTTATTATAATTCAATTTCTCTTAAATACTTTACTGCATCTTCTGGTGGAACTGGATTGATATAGAAACCTGATCCCCACTCAAAGCCAGCTACTTTAGTTAATCTCGGCATAATTTCAACATGCCAGTGATAATAAATTTTTCCTTCATCATAAGTTGGAGAAGTATGTATTACAAAATTATATGGTGGATTATCTAAAACTTTATATATTCTGTACAAGACATTTCTCATTATTTTAGAAAAAGTTTTTATTTCAGGTTCACTAATTTGTCCAAAATTATGAGAATGTTTTTTTGGCATTATCCATACTTCAAATGGGAATCTAGAAGCAAATGGTGCAAAAGCTATAAAATCCTCATTTTCTTCTACTATTCTTTTGTTCTCAATCTTTTCCTGAGAAATCATATCACAAAATACACATCTTTCCTTGTAATCATAATAATCTTTCGCTCCATTCATTTCTTCTTGAACTCTTTTTGGAACACTAGGAATAGCTATGATTTGACTATGAGGATGGGAAAGTGAGGCTCCACCCATTATACCATGATTTCTAAATATTAAAATATATTTAATCCTTTCATCTTCAGCAATTGTATTATATCTTTTAACATACGCCCAGACAACTTCTTCTGCTTGCTTATCATCAAGTAACGCAAAACTGCTATTATGATCAGGTGTTTCAATAATTACTTCATGATACCCAAAACCTGTCATTGCATCATACATTCCATGACCATATTTATTTATCTCTATTTCAGGATTTACCGCGGGAAATTTGTTTGGTACAACTCGAACCCACCAACCTGGCGTATTAGGTTGTGTATCCATAGGTCTAAAAGCTAAAACTTCCGGAGGAGTTGTATGTTCATTCCCATAATCAAAAGGGCAAAAACTACTTTTATTTTCATCTTTTGGAATTGTAAAATCATGAGGCCTTTTTGCTCTCTCAGTTGCAATAATTACCCATCTTTTTACCACTGGATCTTTTCTATATTCTGGCATCATAAAACCTCCTTTATTGTTTCTTGCTTTTTGCTCTTTCGTACAATTTCACATATTCACGTGCAGATCTATCCCATGAAAAATCAGACTTCATGGCATTTTCAACTATCTTTTTCCAATGAACCTTTTTATTTTCATAAAAATCAACCGCTTTTGCAACTGATCTCAAAAGATATGCTGAATCATATTCCTTAAATCCAAAACCATTACCAGAAAAGTTCTTTTCATCATACTCTTTTACCGTATCCGCTAATCCTCCTGTATATCTTACTATTGGAATAGTTCCATATCTAAGACTGTATAACTGCCCCAAACCACATGGCTCATATCTAGACGGCATTAAAAACATATCTGATCCCGCATAAATCTTTTGAGCAAGGTTAATATCAAACTTAATATTAGCTGAAACCTTTTCAGGAAATTCATTCGCTAATGTTTTAAACATACTTTCATACTTTTCATCACCCGTGCCCAGTAAAATAAACTGTACATCTAACAACAGAAGATATCTAAACACATCAGCTAAAATATCTAAGCCTTTTTGATCTACAAGTCGACTAATCATTGAAATAACCGGAACATCTTTCACAGGCAAATTCAATTCTTCTTGAAGTTTTCTTTTATTTTCATATTTTTTGTTCAAATCATTTATAGAATAATTGACATAAATTCTCGGATCAGTTTCTGGATTATAAACATCATAATCAATTCCATTTAGAATACCATACAAATCCGAGGTCCTAAGCCTTAAAACTCCATCAAGTTTTTCACCATATTCTTTTGTTTGAATTTCTTGTGCATATGTTGGACTAACTGTGTTGATAACATCAGCAAACAAAATTCCACCCTTTAAAAAATTAATTTTTCCATAAAATTCTATACCGTTAATATCATAAAGGAAACTTGGCAATCCTGCAAATTTCATATATTTGCTCTCAAAAATTCCTTGATACCCAAGGTTATGAATAGTTAGAATAGAAGAGGTTTTTTTAAACAATTCATTATCAGCATATAAAGTTTTTAAATACACAGGTATTAGAGCAGTTTGCCAATCATTAACATGAATAATATCAAATGTCATATTTAAAGCTTTGATACTCTCCAAAACTGCTGCAGAAAAATAAATAGCCTGCTCTGCTAAATCAGGACCATCATATACCTTTTCAGCTGAAAAATAATAATTATTCGAGATAAAATAAACTGGTACATTAGAACCAGGAATTTTTGACAAATAAATATCAAACTTTTCTTTAGTATTAAGAAATGGAATTTCTAAATTTTCTTTAATTTTTTCTAATTTATACGAAAACTTAACAGCATTATCTTCGGTTATTTTATGCTTTGGCATAAAAACAACAGGTGATACTGCCAATTTTTCAAGATATTTCGGTAAAGCACCAACAACATCCGCCAATCCCCCAACTTTTGCAAATGGAAAAACTTCATAAGAAACTAAGGCAATTTTCATTTATTTCACCTCCATTTGTCCAACTTCAACACACCATCATGCGTAAAAACCAAATAATCAGAATTATTTACAATCTCTCTAACAAATCTTGCGCATTCATCGTCTCTCAGCATCCTCATTATATCATAAAATTCTACTCGAGTCATTACAATATCACCTGGGAAAAAAACTCTCCCCATATTTTCCGTTTCTATAACAAAAGATGAATGTTCTTTTGAATGCCAAGGTGTATGATACACCTTTATTTTATTAAATAAAACATCTCCATCTTTAAACACCTTAACTTCTTTCCAACTATCCATTATTAACTTGTATTGTTTTCCAATTATCATTCCAAATTTTTCATAGTTTTTCTTTAAATAATTTTCGGAAATATGTACTGTTGCCTGAGGGAAAAATATTGAATTATAAACATGATCAAGATGGAAATGTGTTAGTAAAATATCAGTAACTTCCTCGGTTTTTATCCCTAATTCCTTTAATTTATTTTCCAGTATACTATGTGTTACATAGTCACCTGGTTCTAAAAGAATTTTTCGATCTCCAGCTTCCAAAAGCACAATTGTAGAAAAAGAAGCTTTTGCTCTTCCAGGTATACTCAATATTCCACCCTCAAGTAGTACTGTCATTTTCATAACAAAATTCCTCCCTTTTTTATTACAATCCATACTTTTCCATTTTATAATAAAGAGTTCTAAGACTTATACCTAATGATCGTGCTGTTTTTGTTCTATCGCCTTTGTTTTCTTTAAGTACACTTTCAATTACTTTTCTCTCAAAATCTTCTACCAAAGACTTTAACGAACCTTCGTATTTAAAACTTTCAAAAGTCTGTTCCAAAAACAATGTTGGGAAATGCCTTTTTTCAAGTACACTTTCATTAATGTTCATATTTATAATTGCTCGTCCAATCACATTTTCTAATTCTCTAACATTACCTGGCCAATCATAGCTCATAAGGTACTTTATAGCAATCGTAGAAATCTTATCAATCTTTCTTCCAAACTGTTGTGCTATCTTTTTAGAAAGACATTTTGCAAGCAGCGGTATATCATCCTTCATATCCCTTAAAGGAGGCAAATATATTGGAAAAACATTTAATCTGAAATACAAATCACTTAAAAATTTACCTTTCCTTACCAAATCTTCAAGATCCATATTTGTTGCAGCAATTATCCTCACATCAACTTTTTTAACCATTGTGGATCCTACAGGAATAAATTCTTTTGTCTCTATAAATCTAAGGATTTTCGCTTGAAGATTAATCGGCATTTTTCCTATTTCATCAAGAAATAAAGTTCCACCATCTGCTTCTTCTATTAAACCCATTTTTCCTTCTTTTCTTGCACCTAAAAAAGCCCCTTCAACATAACCAAAAAGTTCCAGCTCAAGAACATTTTCGGATATTGCTGCACAATTTACACTTACAAATGGCCCATTTCTTCTATTACTCTCATTGTGAATTGCATGTGCAAACAACTCTTTCCCTGTGCCACTTTCACCTCTTAAGAGAACCGTTGCAGGCGTCCTTGCAACCTTTTTAGCTTGTTCTTTTGCCATTTGGATTTTTTCAGAATTTCCAATAATATCATCGAAAGTATATTGGGCTTTCACTTGTCTAATTATTCGTTTCATTTCTTCTAATTCTCTGGTTAACGCAAAAATCTTTGAAACATCATGTACAACTGCAACACTCCCACTAAATTTTCCTTTCACAAATAAAGGTTCTGCATTGACAACTACCTCTTTTTTTGAAGGACCTACTTTTAACCTTGCATTATAAATCGGTTTTCTTGTTTTAGCTATTAACATATGAATACTTTCACCTTCAGCAATATCTACAGTAGCTGGTTTCCCTATAACTTCTTCAGGCTTATAACCAGTAAGTTCAGTATATGCCTTATTTACTAAAACAACATTTCCAAACTCATCTGCTACTGAAATAGCATCATAAGTGGAATCAATTATTGCTTTTAATCTTGCTTCAATTTCATGTAAATTTGTAATTTCTTCAGCTAACTTTCGGATACTTGTTATATCTCTAAAAACTGCTACAGCTCCAACAATATTATCCATTTTATCTTTCAAAGGCATTCGTGACGTTACAATAATGTTTTTCCCAACATTTTGAACTTCGTCAATTTCCGGGATTCCTGTCCTAACAACTATATGTAATCTTGTATTTGGTATCACGTCTGTTACCGGAATACCAACAAACTCGCCATCTAAATTTAAAAGACGCACGGCTGTCTTGTTAATATACAAGATCCGTGCGTCTTTATCCACAATAATTACTCCTTCAACAATTGACTCCAAAACTGACCTATACAACTGAGAAAGTTCCATATTACTCACCTATCACTTTTACTACTACTCTTTTCTTTCTCTGACCGTCATATTCAGCATAAAAAACCTGTTCCCAAGGACCAAGATCCAGTCTTCCATTTGTTACAGGTAATATAACTTGATGATGTGTTAAAATACGTTTCAAATGTGCATCTCCATTATCTTCACCTGTCCAATGATGATTATAATCCCCAACAGGAGCCAGCTTTTCAAGCCATTCCCAAATATCTTTATGAAGCCCTGATTCATCATCATTGACAATTATACCAGCAGTAATATGCATTGCTGAAACCAAACAAAAACCTTCCTTTATTCCACTCTCCTCTACTATTCGTTCAATTTCATCAGTTATTCTAATTAAATCCTTTCTTTTTTTTGTATTAAACCATAAGTATTTCGTATAACTTTTCATAAATCTTCCCCCTTATAGCGTTTCATTGAAACTTCTAAAATTTTTAATATTAAATCATCGTAGGACATTCCAGCAGCTTCCGCCATTTTAGTAATATCAGAATAAATTGGAACTAACTGTGGCATTGAATTAACTTCAAGAAAGTAAATTTCATTATTTCTAATCCTAACATCCATTCTCGCATAATCTCTTAAAGAAAGTACTTTAAACAACTTCTTTGCATAAAATTCGAGTTTTTCTTTAATGTCATTGGGAATTCTTGCAGGACAAATATAATTTGTCTGTTCACCATAATTATGTTTTACATTATACGAATAAAATCTCTCTAAACCTTCTGGTAATACTGAAAAATCAATTTCTAAAATTGGAAGAACTTCTATCTCTTCACCATTACCTATCAACCCTACGCTTACTTCTGTACCATCTATAAACTCTTCCACCAAGGCGGGCTGATTAAATTCCTTGTGAATCTTTAAAACTTGCTCTCTTAGATCTTCAATATTGTTAACCACAGAATCTCTGGTTATTCCTCTGGCACTTCCTTCTCTCGGTGGTTTTACAATATAAACTTTGTCATCCATACTTTCTGGGAGTTCTCCTATTTCAAAATATTCAAAACTTGGAGTCGGTATATTATGATATTTCATCATTATCTTTGTAGTTATTTTATCTAAACATAATGAATGCGAATAAGCGTTTGATGACGAATAAGGAATGTTTAATAAATCAAGCAAAGCTGGAACATGAATTTGTTTTGTTTCCTTTCCACCCTTATTTGAAAGATTAAACACAAAATCATAATTTGTTATCTTTTCCATAAAATTTTCATCGAAAGGCACTAGTTTGCACTCAAATTTCTTTTCTATAGCATTTTTTACACTTTCAACCATTTTTTTCTCTTCAGCATTCAAATCCTTTTCAAACACTATTGCTATTCTCATATCCCAGCCTCCTTTTTTAATATTCCTATTCTCCTACTTTCAGTTAAAATATTACCGTTTTCATCAATTGCAAAATTTGCACCATTAATTATTCGCGTTTCAAACCTTCCCTTTGCCACTGAAAGTCCTTTCAATCCTGGAGCATCCAAAATTCCCACCTTGACAGCATTATAAATGACTTCTGGTACGACTAATGGATCATCATATTCGCTTCCAAGCTGTTTTATTGCTTCTATTATTTCCATAGCCTCTTCTTTTAATTCTTCAACTCTATTTCTTACATCTTTATCTTCCATAAAATCAGGTAATCCTAACATTGCATTTCTCATCGCCTGTTTCACCATTTTAACACTTTCTATAATTTCCTTACTGGTAGCCCTTCTAATAGCTTCAGAATATGAAACTACATGTAAAATATCAGGCTTTAAATACATTCCATAAAACATTGTGCTCACTAATTGACCCATTGCCGAATTTTCATCAGCCGGGAATGATAAAAGTCCTGTTCTAACCATAGTATATGAAATAAAATTCTCATCATGTAATGTCTCAATAAGTTGCTTTTTTGCAATTTGCTTTGCTAAATCAAATTTTGGTGAAAGTCCCGGAGGAGTCGTTAACATATACTGTGCAACGTAATGTTTTACACCTAATTTTTTTGCATTGTATGCAGCTAAATAAAATGTTGCTACTTCTATAGCATCATGGGCATATCTTAAAGCCCATTGATGGGCTTCATTTATTTCAACAGGAACACCATTCATGGCATTCCATTTTATTGCTTCTTGATTCTCCTTTATGGCACTTAAAAGATCTCTATCGGATCTTCTATCAAGCTCCGAATACCATGTTAACGGTATGGCAGCCCATGCATTATTAATAGTTTCTTTTAAAATCTTCGAAAATTCTAGAAGATTATTCGTTCCCGAATAACAACGAATTAAAGGATAGTTACCTCTTCTTGATGCCTGGTATAATCTTTTAAAATCATCTACGGTCCTTATTGGGGCCCCGCCTGCACCATCTTGTTTTTTATCCATTTTTTCAGGTTCAAAAAAATGTTGTTGACAATTTTGATCAGGAGCAAGTGAAATTATATCGAGTAATCCAGATTCAGCCAAAATCCTTATGTGTTCTTCTGTTTCTTTAATTGTCGATAATCCTATATGATGTCTTATAAGTGGATATGGACTTTTATATCTTATTCTTTCCGGAAGAGTTTGAGGAGGTATTTTTAACTCTCTTTTTTCCACTTCAATATTTCTAAGCCATAAAACAACCTCTTCAATTTCTTGGGTTCCATCAAAAACTTTTGAGATAAATTTAAAGTTTCTAGCAATATTACCTGTTTCAATAGTACCTCCAAATATGTAAACCTTATCCAATAAATTATTTTGTTCCAGTTTTTTATATAATTCATCTAATAAGCTTTTTAAAGCCTTAGGATCCAGTCTATAACTAATTGCAACTATATCAGGATCAGTCTCTATAATTGCACCAATCAATTTATTTAAACTAACAGCTCCACCCAAATAAATTGTTTCATATCCCTCACTCTCAGCAAGTTTTAGAAAATTTAACAACCCAGCTATGTGAACACAGCTGCCAATGGATGCCCCCAATATCTTTTTCAATCTATCACCCCTTCATTTAATAACTTCTTTATTTCATCTATGTTGAGATTATCAATTCCAAGTCTTTCTAATGTTCTTCCTTCTTTATAAAAATTTCTATTCATCATAATTGAAGAAAGATATACAATTGAATCTATTGCTGGCGTTTCAATACCTAATTTTTTTGCCATTGAGGAAATTGGAACGAGACTCATGGGAACATCTTCAAAAATATATCTATTTTGGAGACTAGGGGGAGCTATAATCCCCTGATAACCACTATTATTATGAATTGCATCAAACAAATTATTGCCCTGAACATCGTATGCATAATTTAACCATTCAACTGCACTCATTGGTTCAATTCCCATTGTTCTTGCAACCACACATCTTTCATGATCAATTTTTTCCAAAACTTTTGCAACAGATGGAGTAATTCCTTCAAGGTAAAATTCAAATTTTCCATAAGTACTTTCTACTCGCCCAGAATTGAGAATTAAAGTTGCAGGATGAAAAACAGCTCCAATATTATTAAAACTTGTATATAAAGTCGAATCTACAACCTGGAATTCTGGTAATACCTCCTCTAACACCTCTTTTAACTCGGGATTCCTTCTTGCTGGTAATGCTGAAACTGGAACAGCATTTTTTATCCTAAAAATATGAGAAACTCCAGGATTAGATGTTCGAGAAGCAAAAAGAAAAGTCTGAGCTTCAGCAACAATTAAATCTTTTTTTACCCCTTCTTTTTTTAGAGCATTCCAAAATTCTAAAGCTCCAAACGTTCTTCCAGGATTTAAAACAAAAATTTGACCATCTTTTACATACTTTGCCACTTTTTTTGCAATGTCAGCATGTGCAAATGCAGGTACCACAATCATGATTAACTTTGCATCCTTTAAAGCCTCTTCAATATCAGTAGTAACATTTTCAATTACTACTTTTCCAACAACTTCACCTTCTAATTTTATAACTTTTGATTTCATAAATGCAGAAATTCTTTTTAAGGATCTATTATATAAAGTAACTTTGTATCCTCTCATACCTAAAAAACCAGCTAATGCAAGACCACCATTTCCTGCACCAATTACGGTGATATTCATTATTTCACCCCCATAAATGTAATGTTAATACATTTTCTCAGGATCCACTATACTTCGTGGCTTTCCAGTTTCCACATACGAAACAATATTTTCAAACAATTCATCGATTCTTCCACGTTGACCTTCTATTGTAAAACCACCAACATGAGGAGAAATAACTACATTCCTAAAAGTATGGATAGGATATCTGGAAGGTAATACAGAATTTATCTCTTCATCAGGATATTCATACCATACATCACTGGCAAACCCTAAAAGTATACCTTCCTTAAGAGCTTCATATAAAGCTTTTTCATCAATTAATTCTCCTCTTCCAACATTTATTAAAAATTTATTTTTCATCTTATTAAAAACTTCTTTATCAATTATATGATAAGTTTCATGAGTCAAAGGTAGAGTCAAAAATACTATATTCACATCTTTAAGAACCTCGTCTAGAGAATTGGTGACAAAATCAAATCCGTCAACATTTTCAACATGTTTTCTATAACCTTTTATTTCCACATCAAACCCTTTTAGAAGCTTTGCCAAATGTCTACCTATCACTCCTGTACCTAAAATTGCTACCTTTTTGTTTTGTAAAGAAAACCAATAATCTTTTTCTTTAAAGCCAACAGTAAATCCATGCCAAACGCCCTTTTCTAAATCTTTATGATATTCAACGATTCTTCCAAGTAAAGACAGAGCAAGTGCTATTGCTCTTTCCGCTACAATTTTGCCATTTCCATGGGAATTTGAAACAATTATTTTCCTTTGCTTTATTATTTCCCAAGGTAGCTTATCAGCTCCCGTCCATGGAATAAAAATTACTTTTAAATTCTTCGCTTCAATAATTTGCTTTTCAGATAAAGACGCACCAATAACAGCATCAACTTCTTTTAAAACTTTATCAATTTCATTTTTTGTATAAAACTTTATATTATATATTTTCGAATATTTCTCGATCATTTTCTTAAAATAATCAGTTATTTTTGTTAAAACAAGAACTTTCACTCTATCCTCCCCTCATTTTATCAACACGAAGCCAAAATCATTTACATTTGTGCCGGTAGGTCCAGTTTTTAATAAATCACCTGATAAAAGCAAAGCATTATATGTATCATTGTTTTCTAGGAATTCATATGGATCTTTTCCCAGTTCTTTTATCTTCTTTACGGTATTTCCATCAACAATTCCACCCGCAGCATCGGTAGGACCATCGGTCCCATCTGTACCTACTGAAGCCACCACCACGTCTTTCATACCCTCTATTTCAATTGCAGCTGAAAAAGCAAGCTCCTGATTCCTTCCACCTTTACCAAAACCTTTTACTTTCACAACAGTTTCTCCTCCAAAAATTACACATGCAGGTTTTTCAAAAGTTGTCTGATTCAAACTTTTAGCAATACTTGCTATAAATCGTCCTGCTTCTCTTGCTTCACAATTTAATTGAGTAGTCAAAACATACGTATTAAACCCCTCATTTTGAGCAAACCTTGCAAGTGTTCTACATGCGACATCTACACTACCAACTATATAATGAATAGCATTATCAATTTTTTTTGGTGTTTCTTTTTCAAGTACCTTTTGAATCCTCTGAGAAATTTCTAAGTTATATTTTTTAACAATCTTTAAAGCCTCTTCATTTGTAGTAATATCAGGATATGCTGGTCCAGAAGCAATAGATTCAAGTCTATCACCTAAAACATCTGACAAAACAAGTGCGGTAATTTTAGTGGGCGAAATGATTTTTGCAAATTTCCCACCCTTTACTTTTGAAAGTCTTTTCCTTATCGTGTTAATTTCAACTATATCTGCTCCAGACTTTAACAATTGCTTGGTTATATTCTGAATATCCTCAAAACTTATCCCATCTTCAGGATATTCAAATAATGCTGAACCACCACCCGAAATCAAAAATATTAAATGATCATTTTCTGACAAACCACTGAATTTATCAAGAGCATACTTTGTAGCTCTTAAGGAATTTTCATCAGGAATTGGGTGACCAGCTTCAAAAATTTCAAAATTACTTATTTCCCCCATCGAATGTTCATATTTTGTTATAACAATTCCATATTTTACGTTCAGTACTTCTGTAGCAGCTTTTGCCATTCTCCAAGCTGCTTTACCAATAGCAAGAACATATACATCCTCTTTAATTTCGAGTTCCATAAGCTTATCTTTTACCTGTTTTTCAGGTAAAATTTCTTTTATAGTATTTTCAACGAGTTTTCTTGCAATCTGTTTTAAATTCATAAAACTCAACCCCTTCATTCATTATTATGTAGATTCAAATTTCTAACACTATTTCTCATCTTCCCAAGATTATACAGCTCTTTAACAATTTTTACTTTTTCCTGATCTTCATCACTTAAATCAATATTATTAATTATTTTTTTGAGGATTCTATCAATATCATAATAATTTAATCCTAAAGCTTCTTCATCTGTTAACCCCGGAATTAAATCAGGAGAAGCAGGTTTTTTGATTATTTTTTCGGGAACCTCCAATTGCTTTGCAAGTTCGTATATTTCCGTTTTAAATAAATGCATTATTGGTTCAATATCGGTTGAATCATCTCCCCATTTTACATATAATCCCGTCAAAAATTCCGTTCTATTTGTTGTCCCAACAACTGCATAATTCCTTGCTTCGGCTTCCTTATACAAATAAACCATCCTCACCCTATGTTTTGCTCTATAATATGAAAGTCCTTTTAAAAATTCCGAATCATCTGTTCCAAAAACATCCATCTCGTACGGGTTTGTTATTCTTTCATATTTTTTCCACTTTTCTTTTGCATATTTCGCTCTAATTTTCCAGGGAATCAATTTAGCAGGTGGAAAATATTTATATATTCCAAGAGCTTTTAAAATTGAAGTAATATTTTTCACTTCATAGTCTACTCCAAAATGATCACAAACCAATTTAGCATCTCTTACACTTTCAGGAGAACTATCTCTTTCAGGCAATATATAACATTTTATTTTTGTTTTATCAATTGTTTTAACTAATAACCCTAAAACCACAGCAGAATCAATTCCACCACTTACTCCTAAAACGGTTCCCGAAAAATTATTTTCCTTTAACGTGTTACTAATAAAATTTATAATTTTTTCTTCATCAATCATTATTTCCCTCTCAACTTTGCAATTTCCTCAAGTAATTTTCTCTCAGTCTTAGATACTCTCCTCGGAATCTCAATTTTGATCCTCAAAATTAAATCTCCTCTTTTACCAGTTCTCATATCTGGTAACCCTTCCTTATACACATAAATTTCTTCACCATGCTGGACTCCTGCTGGAATTTTGACTTCCTTTTCTTCACCATCTGGCATTTTCAATTTTATTTTAGTACCCAAAATCGCTTCAATATAATCTATTGTTAAGTCTTTTATAAGATTTTTGCCCTGCCTAATAAACCCAGAAGTTCCTACTACTCTTACACGTACATAAAGATCTCCATATTCTCCACCAT
The DNA here is from genome assembly GCA_017656345.1 of Thermosipho sp. (in: thermotogales). Classification (GTDB taxonomy): domain Bacteria; phylum Thermotogota; class Thermotogae; order Thermotogales; family Fervidobacteriaceae; genus Thermosipho_A. The sequence continues at coordinate 68,492 of JACDNZ010000007.1, forward strand.
TGTAACCTGCATTTCCAGCACCAACAACTCTTAAAATAACTCCATCCTCGACCCCTGCTGGTATTTTCACATTCACTTTATGACGTTTTTTTACACGTCCTGAGCCTCCACAAACATGACAAGTTTCACCAGGTATTTTTCCTGTTCCACCACATTGATTACAGGTATATTGGTTTACAATTACACCTAAAAATGTTCTTCTTTCTTCTCTTACTGTACCTGTACCATGACACTTTGGACATGTAACCCAACCACTGCCAGGTTCAATACCCTCCCCATTACAATGATAACATACTTCATATCTATCATATTCTAAGGGAACAGTTGTACCTGTAAATAATTCTTCAAATGAAACATCAACCGATATATTTATATCTTCTCCTCTTTTGGGCCTTTTTTGACTTCTTCTTGAAGAAGTTCTTTGATTTCCAAAGAAAATGTTGAAAATATCATTGTTTATAAAATCTCCAAAATCTCTGAAAATATCCTCAAAATCTCCAAATCCTCTAAATCCTCCAAATCCTTCTGCGTTTGGTGGTACATCACCAACATAACCATATCTATCATACATTGCCCTCTTTTCAGGATCTGACAATACTTCATATGCTTCCTGGATTTCTTTGAATTTTTGTTCTGCTTCTTTTTTATTTTCATGATGTTTATCTGGATGCCATTTCTTTATCAACTGTTTATACGCTTTCCTAATTTCATCTTCCGTTGCATTTCGCGAAACTCCTAAAATCTCATAATAATCTTTTTTTGGCATTCATTCACCTCCTTGGTTTGACTGTTACTTTGACTTTTGCTGGTTTAATTACCCTATCTTTAAATTTATAACCATCCTCTACTACTTCAATTATCGAGTACTCTTCTTTATCTTCAACTTCAACCTTCTCAACAGCTTCATGTTCAAACGGATCAAATTTATCACCAACTTTTATTTCTTTCAAACCTAAGTTGTCCAAAATTTTTTTCAAATTTTTATAAATTAACTCCACTCCCTTGAAAAAGTTAGTATCTTTTACCTCTTCTTCCACATTTCCAAAGGCTCTTTTAAAATCATCTATCACTGTTATAAATTTTTCAACTATTCTACCTGTTACTGTTACCACTATTTGATCTTTTTCTTTCTGCACATCTTTCTTGTAATTTTCAAATTGTGACTTTAAGATTCTTGCATAATTCTCAAATTCCTTTAATTGATTTTCAAGTTCAACAATTTTTTCTTCCATCTCTTTTATAATTTTCTCATTTTTTTCATCTAACTTTTCGTCTTTACCTTTTATTTCAACTTCATTATCTTGCTTAATTTTTGCATCTTTCAATTCTTCTTTTCTTTTCTCCATACTCCCACCTCCATTATTGAATATTTCTTGAAACTACTGTAAAATATTCCGTTAATCTATTCACAACATACTCTATACTTTCAAATACTTTATCATAATCACTAAATTTATCAAATATTACTGCTATTCTTCCTACTTCCCTATTTCCAACAAAATACGGTACTATCACTATTGTATATTGTTCAAAATTTCTAATATTGTGTTCTTTACCAATGTAAATTCCTTCACCTAAATTAAAAACCTGAGCATAAAAATCAGAAGAAGTAGAAAATCTAATAATTTCCTTTAATTTATTTTCATCAAACCTTTTTGCATTAATTAAATTAAAAACACCATCTGTTATATAATCTTCATATTTCTCGGAAGCAATTCTTTCAGAAAGTTCTATAAATTCTTTCAATCTTCCACTTGCCCAGGAAAATTTTTCAACCATTTCCCTCAATTTTAGTTTAAAATCACTCAAAAATGCTGATTGTAAACTCTTGTTCAAAAATTCTTCTATATCTTCAATGTTATAAATTTCAAAATGTTGAATTGGTAAAACAGTTGTTAAACCAAGTTCCGTTATAATATTTACAATCGAAAAACTATTGGTAACTGGAGTCAAAACAATCCTTCGAATCCTTAAATTCATAGGACTTGGCTTCTCAATTATCACGAAACTCTTTGTTGTGGTTGATAAAAGTTTTGCAGCCCCCTGGATAACCTTATCGAGGTCCCCAATTGGGAAATTCATAGTTGTATCTACAGATGTACTCTTCTTTTTAGTTTCCTGTCTTATTTTTATAATTTCGTTTACATAAAATCTAAGCCCTTTATCTGTAGGAATTCTTCCAGCAGAAGTATGCGGTTGAAAGATATATCCTAAATAATCTAATTTTCTTAAATCATTTCTTACTGTTGCTCCACTCCAATTTAAATTCGTCGACTCCAAAACTTTTTTAGAACTTACTGGTACACCCGTTTTTACGTATTCTCTAACAACACAATAAAGGATCTTTTCCTGTCTATCTGAAAGATCCCTCATTTTTTCACCTCACTTTATTATCACTTTGCTTATCACTCTCATGTTGTGTCTGCTAATAGTATAACATAAAAAAATAATATAGTCAAATAAAAAACTAGGCATCCATATGGATGCCTAGTTAACTGATAATTGTTTGGTTTCTTTACCCAAGATCAATACCACTATCCCAGAAACTATTGATATTAACGAAATTACTACTAAAGCCGATATAATTGATTTGTCAACAAAATATCCTGTAAAAAACGGAGCGATTATCCCTGCAATTCTTGCCATTGCACCCGCAAATCCATTTGCCGTTCCTCTAAAAGAAGTTGGGAACAACTCGGGGGTATACGCGTAAACAAGCCCCCAAACTCCCAACGTGAAAAATGAAATAACCAACATTATTAGCAGAAAAGAAACATTTCCAGAAACAAATGGTAATAATAAAGATGCCAGTCCCATTCCAATAAAATAAGTTGTTAATGTAGGTTTTCTTCCCCATTTTTCAATTAAATATGCGACAGACAAATAACCTGGTAACTGAGCTAGATAAATATAAAATGTGTACCATTTTGCCTTGGTAATCGTAATTCCAAGTTGAGAAATAAATATTTTTGGCGCCCATGAGAAAAGAGCATAATAAACAAAACTAACTACAAACCACGAGACTAATACCAAGATCGTTTCTCTAATATGAACCTTTTTAAACAAAGCTCCAAAAGTAATTTTAGTTTTTTCAATTTCTTCGATTTCACTATCTATTTTTCCAAATCTTTTTTCAAGTTCTTCTTTACCATATTTCTTGAATACATATTTTGGAGATTCTTTTTCAAAAAATAGTGGAACAAGTGCAAATATTCCTAAAAAGAAAATATAAAAATTCCATCGCCAACCATATACCTGTCCAATCGTTACCGCAAACAACGCAATCAAAATACTTCCAATTGCCCAACTTGCTTCCAGTAGTACCAAATATCTTCCTCTTATTTTTATTGAAGTATATTCTGAAAGATAAGTATTGACTGACGGAAGAAGTCCTCCATATCCAAAACCAGATAAAAACCTTAAAAGCAAAGCCATTTTATATGAAGTAGATGCACCAAACAACGTAGTAAAAACTATGGATAATAATAGATAAAATATTGTTCCAGTTTTTCTACCAAAATAGTCAAGTACAATTCCTGAAAAAAGGGCACCAAAAAGCATTCCTAAAAAGGTTGAACTGATCAAAGAACTGCTTGCTGTTGTAGTTAAATTCCATTCAGTTGCTATATCAGGAATAGCGAAAGGCATTACCATAACACCAGCAGCTCCAATAATCCAAAATATTGAGGTAATACCCAGAAGTGCTTTTTGATGTCTTTTTGAAATAAGTTTTTCGACTACTTCGTCTATTTTCATTTCCCCACTCCTTTTATAAGATATTTTTCAATTGATCTTAAAACATTCTCCATTGTTTTTCTATCAGGAGCTTCAATAGTATGAATATGAACACCACCTGACAATTCCAGTAATGGCGTAGCATGAGTTGATTCCATAAGCGCAATAAACCTTGAAACATCATCATTGGACGCAATATCAAGTCGCCCCCTAATTTCACCATAAATAGGATGTTCGACAATAATATCTATTACCTTACCTCCAGCGTTTACAATGGATAGCAATTCGTTATATATTTCATCAGAGTTGTGTTTAACAGCAACCATTTTTCTAATTTTTCCCTTAGTGTTTTCTAAAATGTAACCATCTCTTGTAGAAAAAATTTTATAACCTTTAGTTTTTAAAATAGATACATACTGAACAATAGCTTGTCTACTCACCCCTAACATTTCTGCAAGTTCTCTTCCCTTCATTGGCACACTTGAATTCGACAATATTTCAATTATTTTTTTCAAATTTCCTTTCATTTTATCACCTCAGAAAAAATTTTACAATATCTTACAGCAGATGTCAATATATGCCACAAAATATTAAAAAGTTGTACCATTAATACAACGCTATTAATCGCAAAATCTTTCTTCGAAAACTATTTGATTATTATACTTTAACTTTTTAAATCCCGGTAAAAAAACAAAAGGAATGGAAACCTACAACTAATTGGAAGAAATTAAATAATTGGAAGTAATATTTCTGAAAGAATTTTTTATCAAACTTATCATTAAAAATTTTCATCAATTTGAGTCTATTTCTTCATACCTTTTTTAAACAAAAAGGCTCCAAAATCTAAGGAGCCTTTGAAAGTTCATTTATTCAATTGAAATAAGTTCAACTTCAAATATTAGATTCTTTCCAGCCAACGGATGATTCGCGTCTAAAAAAACAGTTTCTTCTTTTATGTCTGACACTCTTACCACAAAATTATTCCCATCTGGTTGATGAACTTCTAAATATTCACCTATTGAAATACCCTCAGGAAGCCTGCTTTTATCAACTGGAAAAATTAATTCTTCTCTAATTGGACCATATGCTTTTTCAAAAGGAACGTTAATTGTCTTTTTTTCACCTATTTCCATACCAATAACCCCTTCTTCAAAACCAGGAATTACTTGATTATTTCCTACAACAAATTCCAACGGCTCTTTTCCAATTGAACTATCAAACACTTCTCCATTTTCAAATTTTCCAACATAATGGACTTTAATAGTATCTCCTTTTTTCACACCCATGTTTATCACCTCACTAGTATTGATAAATTCATTATACACTATATAAATAAAAAACACAAATTGATATATAATTATTGTGAGGTGATATATAATGGATTTGACTTATTTAAAGGCGTTTGTTAAAAATAAAAAAATTTTACATACTACACATGTAAATCCCGATTGTGATGGAATAGCCTCAATTTATTGGGGATTAATGCTTTTTGGCGGAAATTACTATCTGCCAGAAATAATCCTTAGAACATCAAAAGGACTTGCACAAAAACTTAATTTAAATGACAAAAAAGATATCGATTTTGAAAGTTATGATTTATATTTTATATATGACACTGAGAAAAGAGAGTATGTGGATTTTCTTCCAGAAGAAAAACCATATATACTTTTCGATCACCATCACATGAGAGATCAACAATTTATTAAAAAAGCATTAAACACATATATTATTGAATCAAGTGCAAATGTAGTTAATTTGTATGAACTCTCTTTAAAACATAATATAACTTTAAACGATGATGTCTTATTTTCATTTGCCGTAGCTTTATACACTGATACTATAATGTTTAAAACGGCTAGAAAAAAAGAGTTTCATTACTTTGCTGATTTTCTCTCAAAGCATAAATTTGAAGAAATAACTGACACAATTTATGCTAAACCAATTGATCACGAAAAGTTTAAAAAAGTTGTAAAGGATCTGAGAATCATTTCTATTAACAATTTACGTGTAGGGATTTCTGAATTCGAAAATGAGGTACTGTTTTATTCATTTATTGAAGGATTATTCGATGTACTTTCAATTGACGTTTTGATAGGTATTTTGCCTCCAGGAATTAAAATTCACATGAAGAAAAAGCACATTCAGAAAATTTATCACAAACTACTTATTCCTCTCCAAAAAGACCTTGGTATAATTAGATTTCAGGGATTTTGGTATGGTTTTTATAACTACCAGAAAATTATCAAAGCTTTAGAAAAATACGAAAATTAATCTTTACCCTTTATAAAAACAAACAATGAAATGAAAATCAATATAATTCCAGAAAATGTTACAGCATTACCTATACCAAATCTATCAGCAAAATACCCTGCAACAATGGAAAATATTGCTGTAAGTAATGTTGTAGATTGAGATTCTACCGAAAGCACAGATGCCATTGCATCTGAATTCACATTCTCACTAATGTATGCTACCGAAATTGGTCTTCTCAAATTTTCAACAACAAAAAGAATTATAAAAATAACAATTGAAACTATATAAAATTTGAACATATAACTTAAACCTGCAAACATAATTGCAAATGCTCCAAAAATCAAAGTGATATTTAAAGCAATCGATGATCCTTTCCTACCAATTTTCCAGGAATTTTTTGAAGCAAAAGAAGTTAAAAGGTATAAAACAAAATAAACAAAACCAATAACCAATGATGATCTTTTTTTATCACTTAATCCTACAAATATTGGAAGCGATAAAGCAAAGGTTTCAAGAATTGGTTGTAAATAGTCTTTTATACTTTTAAACATTGCCGAATATGAGGAAGTATTCAAAATAATCTTTAAGACTTTCAAATTTAAGATCGCTGACAAAAAATCTTTTAAAGTTGCTTTTTTCGATTTTTTTACATTAAGTTTGTCCAATTCCTTAGGATAAGTTGCTAAATTAATAAAATTTAATATGTAAGGTATGATCGTAAATGCAAATATTTTTCTGTAATCACCGCTAAAAAATACAATAGTTGCTGCAAGAATCGAGTTTAAAGCAGAACCAAGTTGCGAAGCAGCCCTAGTTGAACCATAATATTGAACTTTTAAATACTCGATGTTTTTGATCTTTAAATAATCAAATATCATTGCTTTATGTGTGCCTGTTCTAAAAGCTTCACCAAACGCAAAAAGAATCATTGCAAAAATATAAAGTAGAAACATATGCGAAAAATAAAATATAAGAAAGGAAAATATGTATGAAGTCATCGAAAAAAGCATTGATTTTTTCCGACCATAGAGATCAGCAACTATACCTGTGGGAATTTCAAGTATATTTGTTGCAATACTTTTTACAGAATACAAGATACCTATCTGTAAAAAACTTATTCCACTGCTTAAAAGAAAAAGAACAAGAAATGGTTCAAAAAATCTCAGATTTTTTAAAAAACCGTACATTTGGAATTTCCTAAATTGGAGATCTTTTTCGAACAATTCATTTCACCTCGCAAAAAATTGGATCATAAGATAGACCCAGCTTATGCGCAAATGCTCTACATCCACCATGACACTTGTTAAATAGCTCGCAATTATTACACTGAATAAATAACTTTTCTGGATTAAATGAATTCCAAATTTCTTCAAATGATTTTTCTTTTATGTTTCCCATATAATATTCCCTATCATACCTAAAATGCCCGCAAGGTACAACTGTACCATCTACTAAAATAGAGGCATGTTTCCTTCCTGCTGTACATTCACCACCTGAAATATTTTCTTCTACTATAAAATTAACGGTATCTTTGTATTTTTCGATAACTTTGTTTACATATTTTATCATTTCCTTATCTGGAATCAAAATATCTTTATATAATTCACCCCTTCCAACTGGAACAAATCTGTCGACATAAAGATTAACATTTAATTTTTTCGCAAATTTTACCATTTCTTCAAAATACTTATAATTAATTCTATTTATAACATGCAAAATAGTAACATTAAATTCTTGAGCTAAAAAATTTTCAAGCCCTTTCATTGTCTTTTCAAAAGTACCTGAACCTCTTACAAATTCATGAATCTCTTTCACATGACCATCCAGAGAAACACCTACAAGAAGTTCAGGATCAACATCTTTTAACCTTGAAACAACTTCTTTTGATGCAAGTGATGCATTAGTATTAATCATCATAGTTATACCTAATTTTTTACCATATGCAATCAATTCAAAAATATCTTTTCTTATTAAAGGCTCTCCACCAATAAAATCAATAATTTTTACTCCAGCATCATATAAATCTTTTATAACCTTTTTTGCTTCATCAGTTGTTAATTCTGAGATTGATCTTTTTCCTGCATTACAATAGCAGTGAATACATGAATAGTTACATGCAGTTGTAAGTTCAAACTCCACAATTTCAGGACTCCTCATATCACTCCCTCCAAATCTTTTTTTCTTTTTATATAATTATACCAATCTAATGGCAGACTAATAATGAAACTTATCTTAAAAATTGTGTTAAAATTAATTCAGAACAAAAAAGAGGAGGGGTAAAATTGAACACAAAAGAATTATTATTGAAATTGACTTCATTACATGGTCCTTCAGGTTATGAAGATAAGGTTGTAGAAGAAATAAAAAATATAATGAAAAACTACTCAGATGAATGCTTCATAACAAAAATAGGAAGTCTAATATGTACAAAAAAAGGTAAGGGGAAAGGAAGAATAGGATTACTCGCACATGTCGATCAGCTAGGATTCGTTATATCAAAAATAAATGACCAAGGATATGCTTATGTGGCAAGTATAGGTGGCTGGGACCCTAAGGTTGTTGCTGGTCAAAGAGCAGTAATATACTCTGGTGAAAAGGTATTTAAAGGAATATTTGGGTTTCTAGCGCCTCATCTTCAAAAACCTCAAGAAAGAAAACTCATGCCCAATTTTGATGGTTTATTTCTTGATATTAGCATGAATGCCAATTGGAATGAAATAAAAGTGGGAGACATCGTAATGCTTGACAGTGTAGATGGATTTGAATCTAACAATTTCATTTTTGCACCAGCACTTGATAATAGAGCAAGTTGTGTATCAATCATAAAGACTGCAGAAATTCTGCAAAAAATTAATCATTCATATGATGTATTTTTTATCTTCTCAACTCAAGAAGAAATTGGTGGCCCTGGTGCGCCAACAAGCGCTTATTTCTCTGACTTAGATTATGCTTTTGTTATTGATGTAACACATGGTGATGAAAAGATACCTGGTTATTCAAAAATAGAGATAAACAAAGGACCTGCTTTGGGATTTGGACCAGTAATAGATAAAGAATTTCACAAAAAAATCCGAGATGTTGCTAAAAAGTATAATATAAACTTTCAACTTGAACCAATTCCTCGCAATTCTGGAACAGATACCGATGCAGTTCAATTAGTTAGAAAAGGAATTTCAACCCAACTGATTTCTATTCCACTAAGATATATGCACACACCATTTGAAAAAATATCCATTAACGATGTTGAAAATACTGCAAAACTTATGGCATTTACTATTGCTGAAATGGAGGTGCAATAATGTATTTGAAAGAACTTTCCGAATTAAATGGTGTATCAGGAAACGAGGAAAAAGTAAGAAACTTTATAATAGAAAAAATAAAAGAGAAAGTTGATAAATATTGGGTTGACAAAATGGGGAATTTAATTGCATTTAAAAAAGGTAAAGGTAAAGCTAAAGTGGTGCTCGATGCTCATATGGATGAAGTAGGATTTATGATAACCAAAATTAATGATGACGGGACATTATCTTTTATGCCAGTTGGTGGCGTTGATCCAAGAGTTGTCATAGGAAAAAAAGTAATAATAAATAACACAATTACAGGGATAATTGGATTCAAAGCAATTCATCTTCAAAAAGAAGAATATTTAAAAACTCCCAAATACTCTGATTTAAAGATTGATGCCGGATTTAAAACAAAAGAAGAGGCAGAAAAAAATGTAAGTCTTGGTGATTATGTATCATTTGCTACTAAATATGAAGAAATTGGAAACTTTGCTACTGGTAAAGCTTTTGACGACAGAGGTGGTTGCAGTATTTTACTTGACTTGATCTTAAACGATATAAAAAGTGATTACGATCTCTATTTTGCTTTCGTTGTACAAGAAGAAACTGGATTAAGAGGAGCAGCGGTCGTATCGGAACAAATCAAACCAGATTTCGCACTAGCTTTTGAATGTACAACTGCGGGAGATAATCCTGAACTCGAAAAAGTACATTGGGCAACACATCTTGGAGATGGCCCTGCTTTAACTTTCCTTCATTCTGGCTATGTAATTGACAAGGAAATTTTCGAAACATTAGTTAAGACTGCTAAAGATAATAAAATTCCATTTCAATACAAAAGAAGAACTGCAGGAGGGACAAATGCTGCAAGATACGCAAGAAGTATTTATGGCGTACCTGCTGGAGTTATATCGATCCCCGCAAGATACATTCATAGTCCTTTATCTATAATTAGTCTTGAAGATTATGCCAATACCTTTAAACTTGCTAAGGCTTTTCTTGAAAGCTCTCCTATAATAAAATAATCCAGAGGTTATAGTAATTTAAATTCTTTATGTTCCTGCGTAAGCAGGAACTTTTTTCATAAATTTATAATTTTAATCATTACTACTAATGTTTGTTTTTTCAATGGCATTAAAAAACTTCAGAAATATATTTCCAAATTCAAAAAATTGAATATTTTATTATTCTTACTGTACTTAACGCACTTGTAGAAATTTCGATACTAGGTAATATCAATTTTTTCGTAAAACATCAAAAATGAATAATATTTTTGAACTGTTGTTAAGAACCATTTAAGTACTATTCTTGACAAATGTTAGAAAAATAAAAAGCCACCTTAGGTGGCTTTTTATTTAACATCTGGAATTAAAATTTTCAGAATTTCCTCATTTTTAATTCTTATATAACCTTCGCTTAGTTCCTTCAAAGCAATGCTTACATAATTACTATCCCAGGTTTGAACATAAGGTTTTGCAAATTCTTTAAGGTTTTCCGCTCTTTTTGCTACTGCTATCGGAATAGCAAATTTGTATGGAACTTTTTTCAACAATTCATCATAATTAATTACCGGTTTCATCTATCACTTACCCCCTTAAACAGGTTTTTTATTAACTCCTCTGTCAATATTCTCGTTGTTTTGTAAGATTCTCCAATAATTATGGATTTCATAACTAAAACTGATTTTTCAAGATCATCATTAACAATTAAATAATTAAATTCTATCATTTTTGAAAGTTCCCATTTAGCGTTTTCAAGTCTTTTCAATAGTGCTTCTGTTTTTTCAGTACCTCTTTTTAACAATCTTTCCCTTAAAACTTCATAGCTTGGGGGAGCAACGAAAATAAAAACAGCATCATCAAAATTCTTTTTTACTTGTAAAGCACCTTGAACATCTATATCCAAAATTATCCTTTTTCCTTTCTCAATATTTTCTAAAACAAACTTTTTCGGTGTTCCATATAAATTTCCATGAACCTCTGCCCACTCTAAAAACTCCGAATTTTCAATCATTTTCATAAATTTTTCTTTAGAAACAAAAAAATAATCGACTCCATCAACTTCACCAGGTCTCGGAGCTCTTGTAGTACAGGAAACAGAGAATACCACATTATCTAATTTGTTAATTAATGAATTAATAATACTTGTTTTTCCAACTCCTGATGGCCCACTAACTACAAACAATGTTCCTTTCATATTATCCCTTTCTTCTAATTTTGTCAAGTTGTTCTTCTATTTCAAAGAATGATTGCATAAATCTCTGAGCAATTGTTTCAGGCTGAATAGCACTTAAAATAATATGATTGCTATCAGAAATGAGAATTGCTCTAGTTTTTCTACCATATGTTGCATCTATCAATTTCCCTTCATCTTTTGCATCTTCTTTCAATCTTTTTAAAGGAGCACTTTCCGGATTAACAATTGCTACAATCCTGTCACCCGCAATAACATTTCCAAAACCAATATTAATAAGCCCAAACATCATCACACCTCCCAAAATACTATTCCAGGTTTTGTACTTGCTCTTTTAATTGAGAATTAATAAATTTACCTTCAATAGCATAATCACTAATTTCCAATAATCTGCTTTTTGATAAAATTGTATTAAATTCTCTGTGAACTTCTTGAGTCAAAAAATTAATCAAAGTACCTACAGGCTCATCACTATTTAATAGTTCATCCATTCTTTCTAAATGACTTTTTAACCTAATTATTTCCTCTCTAATATCTGCCCTATCTGCTATCAATGCTACAGCTGTTTCAAATTGATTTATGTCTAATTCTATATTATCTGGTAATATTTCTTTTACATTCTCTTTGATTCTTTGTGCTATTATTTCCTTCAAATTTTTCGATGCATCTTCTATATAATTCACTATCTCTTTCATTCTATTTATCATTTTTCTTATATCAGTTAATAACTTTGAACCTTCTTTAACTCTTTCTTCTACAACTTTTTCCAGTGACTGTCTTAACACTTTTTCTACTGTCGCCCATAATTCTTCAATCTCTTCATCATTAATATCAGTTCTAAATAATTCTCTAAAAACCAACAAATCTGAAAGATTAGTCGGTGTTTGAATACCAAGCGTTTCTCTTAATTCTTCTAAACTATCAAAATAGGATCTTGCCATTGCAAAATCTAAATTTATATTTATCGGTTTCAGGAATCGTACATTTATTCTTACATGTACCCTGCCACGATTTATATATTCTGATAAAATCTTCGAAATTTCTATTTCTTTAGAACTAAGATAATATGGAACTGATACATTTACATCTAGTCCCTTTGAATTAAGTGTTTTTATTTCACAAGTAATTCTGTAACTGGTATCCAAATATTCTACCTTTGAATATCCTGTCATGCTTTTTAGCAAAATAATCACTCCTATAAACAATTATACACGATTTTCCAGATATTTCAAAATATTTTTTCAATTTACAACATATTTAACCAAAAAAGACGGGACCCGAAGGTCCCATAATGATGGCTTTATCTCATCCGCCTACTGCTCTCTAGCTTTTCTTATTCCTTCTTCTATAGCTTTTTTGTTTATTTCAATTAATTCAGATTTCTTACCTGTCAATTTTTTCTCCAATGCTTTAAAAACACTTTCCTTAGAAACTATATTTGTTGCTCCAATTACAGCCCCAAGCATTACCATATTTGCTACTTTTAAGTTTCCTAATTCATCAGCTATTTCATTACACTGTATTTTATAAATTTTTACATCATCTTTTCTATCAGGTTCTCTATCAATAACCGATTTATTTAAAAAGAAATAACCATTTTCCGTAATGTAATCCTGGAATTTTAACATTGATGGAATATTCATTGCAACAACAACTTCTGCTTTATCCACAACCGGAGACGCTACTTGATCATCACTTACAACTACCGTACAATTTGCGGTTCCACCTCTCATTTCAGGACCATATGATGGCATCCAAGTAACATTCTTCCCCTCAATCATACCTGCATAAGCAAGAATTTGCCCCATTAGCATTACTCCTTGACCACCAAATCCTGCAAAAATAAATCTCATTTTTCATCACCAACCTTATCAATAAATACACCAAGTGGATATTCTGGGATCATATGTTCCTCAAGCCATTTATTTGCAGAAATTGGATCAATTCCCCAGTTAGTTGGACAGGTTGAAAGAACTTCAACTAATCCAAAACCAATTCCCTTTACTTGAGCTAAAAATGCCTTTTTTATCGCTTTTTTAGTTTTTTCCACATCCTGCGGTGTATTAACTTTTGTTCTTGCAAGATAAGCTATTCCTTTTGCTTCTTTTAAAAATTCACACATGTGCATTGGGTAACCATCATTTTCTGCACTTCTTCCATATGGAGTTGTTGTTGTTTTCATTCCAAGCAATGTGGTTGGGGCCATTTGCCCACCTGTCATTCCATAAATTGCATTATTTACAAAAATTGTTGTTATTTTTTCTCCTCTATTCGCCGCATGCATTATTTCTGCAGTTCCAATTGCTGCCAAATCTCCGTCACCTTGATAGGTAAATACATATAAGTCTGGTCTTGCTCTTTTCATACCTGTTGCAACTGCTGGGGCTCTTCCATGGGCCGCTATAGTTCCATCCATGTTAAAAAATTGATACGCAAAAACTGAACAACCAATAGGAGCAACCACCAATGTTTTTTCTCTTATGCCTAATTCATCAACAACTTCAGCTATCAATCTGTGGATTATTCCATGATGACATCCCGGACAGTATGTAAATTCTTTTCCAGAAAGAGATTCTGGCATTTTATATAATAATTTTTTCATTTCACTCGCCTCCCGATTTCCTTTTTCAAAGCTTCGTATATTTCGTTTGGTGTTGGGACTACTCCACCCATTCTTGAATAGAATGCTATTGGTTTTTTATCTTTCACTGCTAATCTTACATCTTCAAGCATCTGGCCCATATTCATTTCTACATCAAAGAACATTTCAACTTTTTCAGCTAATTCTTCCAAAGGTTTATATGGGAATGGCCAAACTGTTATAGGTCTAAATAAGCCTATTTTTAATCCATCCTTTCTTGCCATTTCAACAACACTCTTAGCAATTCTTCCAACAGTACCAAAAGCTGTTATTATAATTTCTGCATCCTCTGTTTTAAATTCTTCCCATCTAACTTCATTTTTCTCAATTTCTTTGTATTTCTCAACAAGCTCTAAATTCATCTTTTCTAAAACATAAGGATCTATATCAAAAGATGTAACAATATGTGGCTTTCTTCCATTAGCGCCTGTCAGTGCCCAGCTACTATGATCTGGAAGTGTTTCTAAATCTCTAAATTCTGGAAATTCTACTGGTTCCATCATTTGTCCTAATAATCCATCGGCCAAAATTAGTGCTGGTGTCCTATATTTATCAGCAAGATCGAATGCTAAAACTGTCAAATCTACTGCCTCCTGAACTGTAGAAGGAGCTAATACGATCAATTTATAATCTCCATGTCCTCCTCCTTTTGTTGCTTGCCAGTAATCACCCTGAGCTGGCTGAATATCACCAAGCCCTGGCCCACCTCTAACAACATTAACAAATACAGCTGGAAGTTGGGCACAGGCCATATATGAAACACCCTCCATCATTAAACTAAAACCTGGAGAAGAGGTAGAAGTCATTACCCTTGTTCCGGTACAAGCTGCACCATACAACATATTTACAGTTGCTACTTCACTTTCAGTCTGCAAAAAAACTCCTCCAACTTCTGGCAGTCTTTTAGACATATATTCAGGAAGCTCACTTTGAGGGGTTATAGGATAGCCAAAGAAATGCCTACAACCAGCTCTAATAGCAGCTTCTCCAATTGCTTCTGTCCCTTTTACCATTACTTTTTCCATATTTTCCCTCCTCACTCTTCCCTGTATACTGTTATACAAACATCTGGACACATTCTATAGCAGAAACCACAAGCTATACATCTTTCTAAATGTTTAGCTTCTGCTGGGTGATATCCTTTACTGTTAAAACCTTCTGATAATTCTATAACTTTTGTAGGACAAGCATTTATACACAATCCACATCCCTTACATCTTTCCTGATCAATTTCGATATAACCTTTCACTTTTGGCATTTTCTGCAACCTCCTTATAATTCCATTTTCATAAATCTCTCAATTCTGAAAATTGGAAACCTAGCTTTAACATCGTTTAAAAACTCAGGAACCACTGTAAACTTCACAGGAATTTCTAATATTTCAGAAGCTTTTGCCACAATTTCTTCACCCTGTAATATAATTTCCTCAGTTGTTTCATTTGATAAATTTGTATTATTGATCAAATAGTTTATCTTCACTTTCGCAATTTTGCTTAACTGATTGTATGCTTTTATTATTCCATCTACCGTTGAAGTAAATGGTCGCCTAGTATTAACTACAAAAGAAATTTCTGCATCAGATAGATGAGGTTTTAAGTAACCAACAACAACTACTCCGTTTTCTTCTCCACCAACATCCAAAACAGTCTTATATTCCTCATTATTTAGATATCCTGCAACCGCACCGGATACAATTGGTAAATCAGCATATTTTAAAGCCCCAGGAGGTGTAATTACTTTTATCCCTTTTTTTTCAAGCTGTTCAATAACATCCCTTGTTCTAAAGTATGGGGATATAATATCAACATCTGCTATCGCAACTTTTTCATTTTCTTTTTTTAAATGTAACGCATAATTAATTGCTATTTCTGTTTTCCCACTGCCAAATAATCCAATAAAAACAAAATTTTTAGGCACCTTTTTGCACCTCTTCCTTATACTTTTTTGCTTTTTCTAATCCTCTTAAAACCCTTAATGCACCTAAGGCAAGAGCTTTTTCTTCATCTCCGCCTGGAAAAACAAGTACAGGTGCAATGAAACTTATATATTCCTTCAACCACTTAACCATATACCTCTCATCATATGCAAGCCCACCTGTTAATACTATTGCATCAACATCTCCTTTCAACACAGCAGCCATTTTTCCAACCCATTTCGCAATTTGATAAGCCATTGCTTTGTATATTTTTTCAGCTTCTTTATCACCATCTTTTATTCTTTTTTGAATTTCAACGGCATTATTTGTTCCTAAATATGCTACAAGACCACCTTTTCCTTTTATACGTTTCCTTATGAAATCATAATCATACTCTCCCGAAAAACACATATCCACTAATTGAGTCAATGGCAATGTTCCACTTCTTTCAGGAGTAAACGGTCCGTCACCATCCAATGCGTTATTTACATCAACAACTTTACCGTTTTTATGTGCACCTATAGAAATTCCTCCACCCATATGAACCACAATTAAATTTGTTTCCTCATACTTTTTTCCAAGTTTTTCAGCAGCTTTTCTTGCCACTGCTTTTTGATTAAGTGCATGAAATATTGATTTTCTTTCAAATAAAGGATGTCCTGATATTTTTGCAATCTTTTCCATCTCATCAACAACCACTGGATCTACTATATATGCGGGAATATTATACTCTTTTGAAATTTTAAACGCTATAACTGCACCCAAATTAGAAGCATGCTCTCCATATTTACCTTGTTTTAATTCCTCTACCATGAGTTCATCAACTTCATATGTACCACTTGGAATAGGTCTAACAAGACCCCCTCTGCCAACAATTGCATTAAAATCTTTATAATCAAAACCTATCTTCTTTAAGAAACCTTCAATAGCATAAACCCTAAATTCGTATTGATCGATTAATTTTTCAAATTTTGAAAGTTCTTCAGCACTATGTCTTAAAGTTTCAGATGCAACAAGTTTTTCATCTTCAAAAATAGCAAGCTTTGTGCTCGTTGAACCAGGATTTATTACCAAAATTCTATACATTAATGATCACCTACCATTAAATTTGTTAATGCCAATGAAAGCAATTTTGTTTCATCAGAATCAGCCCTTGACGTTAAAGCAACAGGTACTTTAGCACCTACAATTGTTGAAGCTACTTTAGCACTCCCCAAAAACACCATTGCTTTGTAAAAAATATTTCCCGCTTCAATATCAGGCATTATTAAAATATCTGCATCACCAGCCACCGGACTCACAATTCCTTTATGTTTTGCAGCTTCTTCAGAAACAGCATTATCTAATGCAAATGGCCCATCAACTATACAACCTTTTATTTGATTTCTGTTATTCATCTTTGATAAAATTGCAGCTTCAATAGTTACTGGCATTTTTGAATTAACTATTTCCACAGCACCTAAAATTGCAACTTTAGGATTTTCAACCTCTAATGCTTTTTTTGCAACAAAAACAGCATTGTTAATAATATCCACTTTTTGCTCTAAAGTTGGCGCTATCGTCATTCCAGCATCTGAAACTATTAACAACTTATGATATGTTGGTATATCGAAAATGCTAACCAACGATAAAGTTCTCCCGGTTCTTAAACCATATTCTTCTTTTAAAACTTCTCTCATTAAATCCCCAGTTTTTATCTTACCTTTCATAACGAAATCAGCTTTTTTCTCCGCTACCAATGATACAGCAGTTTTAACTGCGTCTCCTTCAAAAGGTTTATCAATAACTTCATATAAACTAAGATCTATACTATTTCTTTTAGCTATTTCTCTTATCTTGTTGATATTTCCAACCAAAATAGCATTCACAATTCCTTCTTTTCTAGCACGTTCGACAGCATTAAGCACAACTTCATCTTCTGCAACAGCTATTGACACTGTTTTAGGACCATTATTCTTAGCTTTTATCAGTAATTCATTCAAATTTTTCATATTTCTCACCCCAAGTTAGAGCTTTTTCTTCTCCCCTTAAAACTCTTAATGCACCTAATGCTAAAGCTTCCATTTCAAATTCACCAGGAATCACAAACACTGGTGCGAATTTATATATATACGATTTAATATTTTCAACAAAATCCGAGTTATGTGCAATTCCACCTGTAATAACTATAGCATCAACTTGTCCTTTCAAAATAGTACACATTCCTCCAATTTCTTTAGCAATTTGATATGCCATTGCATCAACTATTATTCGGAAATTTTCATCATTCTTTGCTTTTTCCAAAGTTTCTTTCATATTATTTGTACCCAAATATGCAACAAGTCCACCTTTTCCTACAAACATTTTTTTAATTTCTTTGTGAGTATATTTTCCAGAAAAACACAGTTTCACGACATCACCTACAGGTAATTCCCCAGTTCTTTCAGGACTGAAAGGACCTTCATCATTCGCATTATTAACATCTATCATCCTACCTTTTTGATGTGCAGTAACAGAAATACCTCCTCCAAGATGCGTAACAACCATATTTAAATCTTCATATTTTGCACCTAATTCTTTGGCCACCTGCCTTGCAACGGCTTTGATGTTTAAAGCATGTGCTAAACTCAATCTTTCAATTTCAGGAATCCCAGAAACCCTTGCTTCGTCAATCATTTCATCAACTGAAACAGGATCGGTTATAAAAACAGGGATTTTATCATCCGATAAATCGTAACCTATTACAGCCGCTAAATTTGAAGCATGCTTTACTTTAGTTTTGTGTTTTAAATATTCAACCATTTCTTTACTAACATTATAAGTTCCGCTTCTCAATGGAGGAAGCACTCCTCCTCTACAAGCAATTGCATCAAAATCTTCAATATTGTAACCTTCTTCCTTTAAAAAATCTAAAATGGCATTTTTTCTATATTTTTCTTGTTCCATAAGACTTTCAAATTTCTCTAATTCTTCATGAGGATGATACAAAACTTTTTGTATTTTTTTTGTTTCATCTTCAAAAATTGCAACCTTTGTGCTTGTTGAACCAGGATTTATTACTAAAATCAACACTATATCAACCCCTTGAGTTTTCCATACTCAATAATTACCTCTTTTAATCTTTGCACCCCTTCTAAAATTTTTTCATGAGGTGGCAAACAGAATGACATTCTCATTGATGAAGAAATTCTATCATCAGGTGTAAAAGCTTGACCAGGTATATAAAAGACTAATTTTTTCTTTGCAATCTCAAACATTTCCAAAGTATCAAAACCTTCAGGCAAAGTTACCCATGTAAATAAACCACCTTTTGGATTAACCCACTTTATTCCCTTTATATCCGAGAAATTCTCTTCAAAAGCTTTCATCATTACATCCTTCTTTGATTTATACAATCTAATTGTTGGAGTAATTTGTTGAACCAAATCATATCTTTCGAGATATCTTGCAGCTATTCGTTGAGTTAAAGCAGAACTGCACAAATCTGTCCCTTGTTTTGCAAGAACAAATTTCCTTACAATTTCTTTTTCACCAATTACAGCACCTATCCTTAAACCTGGAGCAAGTATTTTACTAAAAGTATTAAGAAGAAGAACTCTTCCTATTTCAGCTAATTTAAATAATGATGGAATATATTCCCCTTCAAATCTTAGAAGACCATAAGGATCGTCCTCAATGATCAATAAATCATATTTTTCGGCCAACTCAATAATTCTTTTCCTTTTTTCAAGAGAAAGGGTAACTCCCGCCGGATTATGGAAATTTGGAATCACATATATAAATTTCACTTTGGAAATCAACCTTTTAGCATCCAAATCTTTTAATTTCCTCTCTAATACATCAACATTCATTCCGTCATCCTCTAAAGGAATAGCAATAAATTTGGAATTCCTCATTCTAAACGCGCTGGCTGCACCAAGATAAAATGGATCTTCAACAATTGCAAAACTATCTTCATCTAAAAATATCTTCCCTGCAAGTTCAAGAGCTTGCTGAGAACCTGTTGTAAACATAATATTTTCTTCACTTAAATTTTCAAAACCATATAATTTTTCAAGCAAATTCAACATTTGTTTTGCAAGTTCAGAATCACCTTCTGTAGTACTGTACTGTAAAACATAAGCGTATTCTTTTTCAATAACCTCGGAAGCAATCTGTGCAAGTTCTGTTCTTGGAAAAGTTTCGGGATCCGGAACTCCTCCTCCAAAAGATATTGCATTAGGCACAGAAGCATACTTCAGTAATTCTCTTATAAGGGATGATTTTAAATTTTTTCCTAAATTCGAATATTTTTTTTCAAAATTCATATTAACACCTCCAAATTAAATTATCATTTATTTTAAGTATAAATTTCATTTGCAAATCATTGCAGTTTGCAAATTTTTGCATGCAAATTTTTGCACATTCAAACAATTGAAATAATTCTATAATAAGTGTACAATATATATTAGAATTAGTAAAACTTTAAATTGCCAAGTTTACACCAGAAAAATTGATTTTTTAAGCTTTTATTTGAAAAAATTAATGATATATACTATTTTCTATTTCTTTAATTTAATTTAAAATATAAGTGTAAAACATCACAAAACTTGGGAGGTGTAATTGAATGATTAAGAAAAACTACTTATTGGCACCAGGACCAACACCCGTACCATCTGATATTCTCCTGGAAGGCGCAAAAGATACTATTCACCATCGTACACCACAATTTGTTGGAATTTTAGAAGAAACTCTTGAAGGTTTAAAATACCTATTTCAAACTCAAAATAGGGTATTTACACTACTATCTTCTGGAACAGGCGCTTTAGAAGCTGCCGTAAGCAATCTTCTAAATCCTGGTGACAAAGCTATAATTGTTGAAGCTGGAAAATTTGGTGAAAGATGGAGAGAAATTGCTGAAGCCTACAATATAAACGTCGTTTCACTAAAACTTGAATGGGGTGAAGCTGTTACACCTGAACAAATAAAAGAGGCAATTTCCAAACATCCAGATGCAAAAGCTGTTTTCACAACATATAGCGAAACATCAACAGGTACAGTAATTGATCTTGAAGGTATAGCAAAAGTCACAAGAGATACTGATATCGTACTTGTTACTGATGCTGTTAGTGCTTTACTTGCTGAACCTTTAAAAATGGATGAATGGGGTATTGATGTAGTTGTTAGTGGTTCGCAAAAAGGAGTAATGCTTCCACCTGGACTAGCATTTATTGCTTTAAATGATAAGGCATGGAAATTGGTTGAAAATTCGAACAATTCGAAATATTACTTTAATCTAAAAGCATATAACAAAAAATATCCAGATAATCCATGGACCCCTGGTGTAAACCTTATTTATATGCTTAGAAAAGCAATTAATATGATTAAAGAAGAGGGAATTGAAAACGTCTGGAAGAGACATAAAGTATTGGCAGATGCTACAAGAGCTGCTGTAAAAGCTATGGGACTTGAACTGTTCTCAAAACGCCCTGGAAATGTTGCAACAGCAGTTAAAGTTCCTGAAGGTGTAGATGGTAAGAAACTGACAAAAATAATGAGAGACAAATATGGAGTAACAATTGCAGGTGGTCAAGAACAACTTAAAGGTAAAATTTTCAGGATTTCAACATTAGGTTATTTAAGTATTTTCGATACTATCGTAGGAATATCAGCTCTGGAATTTGTATTGAATGAACTTGGATACAAGGTTGAATTTGGAGTGGGCGTGAAAGCAGCTCAGGAAGTGCTTTTCAAGGAGGTAAATAAATAATGAGAATTCACGTCAACGACCCATTAGATAAAAATGCCATGGAAAAATTGAAAGCTTCTGGCTATGAAGTCACTGAGGGCCATCTTTCAAAGGAAGATCTAATCAAAGAAATCCCTAATATTGACGTACTTGTTGTTAGAAGTGCAACAAAAGTAACAGCAGATATTATTGAAGCTGGAACAAACTTAAAAATAATTGCAAGGGCTGGCACTGGACTTGACAACGTCGACGTCGAAAAAGCAAAAGAAAAAGGTATAAAAGTATTAAATACTCCTGGTGCAAATGGTATCTCAGTTGCTGAACTTGCTATAGGACTTATGATTTCCTGCGCAAGACACATCGCAAAGGGTACAATGGACTTAAAAGAAGGAAAGTGGACAAAAAAGGAATTAAAAGGTCACGAACTTTATAAAAGAACTGTTGGAATTATAGGTTTTGGAAATATTGGCAGAGAAGTCGCAAAAAGACTCCTTGCATTTGACATGGAAGTATTAGCCTACGATCCTTTTGTAAAAGAAACTGAACTTAATGTAAAAATTGTTGACCTTGACACATTATTCAGCAATTCAGATATTATTACTGTCCATGTACCACTTACACCTGAAACCAAACATTTAATTAACAAGAACTCTATTGAAAAAATGAAAGATGGAGTTATCATAATTAATGCTGCAAGAGGTGGCGTTGTTGATGAAGAAGCATTATATGAAGCATTGATTTCAGGAAAAGTATACTCTGCTGGCCTTGACGTTTTTGAAATTGAACCACCAACAGATGAACTACGAAAAAAACTTCTTGAATTACCTAATGTTGTTGTAACTCCACATATTGGTGCTTCAACTTTTGAAGCTCAACTCAGAGTTGGTCAAATTATAGTTGATAAGATTTTAGAAGAAATAAAAAAGTTATGATTTGTAAATAAAAAATGCCCTCCAATTGGAGGGCATTTTTATTGGTGGAGCCGATGGGATTTGAACCCACGGCCTCTACCGTGCGAAGGTA
>JACDNZ010000008.1 GCA_017656345.1 Thermosipho sp. (in: thermotogales)
TTCATCTTTAAATTTTTTGACCAGTACACGGGAGCTAAAAGCTGCAACAAGGTTGAATAAAAAGAAAATAGTACCAAAATATACAACATCAATATTGACTTTCGAAAAGTATGGTTGATATAACCAAAAACCTATTCTTATTGCAAATCCCATCAAAAATGAGTAAAGCATAGCCCAGAATACTCTTGGGCTTTTAACAACGATACCCGCGCTTTTTAAAACGTGTATAACGTAACTATGTTCACTTTTTTCTCTTTCAGTTTCAACAAAGAAAAAAGCAATTACTGCTGCTATAAAAGCATTAAAAGCACTGATCCAGAAAGGGATATCTGGATTTAATTTATATAACAAACTACTTGCTATTGAACCAGCAGCCTGGCCAATAAAAACGTATGATAAAGCACTTCCTTCACGTTGTTGGTATTCAGATGACTTACCTAATTTCTTTAAACTTTCATATAAAATAGCAGAATCTGCCCCACTGCCAAAAGTAAATCCCAATCCAAAGATGATTTCTGCAATTGCAAATGGAAAGAAAGAATCAAATAAGATGTAAATAATAGTACTTATGGATATAAACAATCCTGAAAAAAACAGAGAAAGTTTTCTTGATATTTTATCAGCTATTGTCCCCGTAGGAATTTCAAAAAGGAATGTAGAAATTGCAGCAATAGATTGTAGGGTCATAATCTGAGTATAGCTTAATCCTTTCAAGAGCATATATGGAACAAGTATTGGACCGATAATTAGCATGTTGATCATGAATCTGTACATAGGATAAATTGTGAGATTTTTTTGATAAGCATCCATATGTATTCCCCCTTGAGTATAAATAAAATGGATTGGTTGTGAAAAATTAAGCATTATCTCAAAATCCAGAAGTACTGAGAATGTAATTTAAGCATCAATGTTTTAATATATTTTTGACAGTTTACCATCATTGTAAAATTTTGTCAAGGGATTTGAATTTTTTATTAACGAAAAACTTTTTAAATGTTGTAAAACCTATATAATTCATGCTTTTCATAAAAAAGTCAAAAATTACGTTTGACAAATTTAATTAAACATATATAATTAAAGTGAAGTGAAAAAAATCACAATATAAGGAGGTGAGTAAGATGGCAAATTACAGAAAAAAACTTGAAGATGTAAAGAAAATATTGAGAGAAGTGATGGAAAAAGCATCGGGAATAGAAAAGTTTGGAGAATATATACATATTGCAGAAGCTCCTGGAAAACTTGATACAAAAACGAAAGAACTTATGAGTCTTGGAATTGCGATTGCAATACGTTGTGAACCATGTATAATGTGGCATACTGAAGCAGCACTTAAAGCAGGAGCAGATGAAGAGGATATTCTTGATACAATTAAAGTTGCAGTTTGTATGGGTGGTGGACCAGCTCTAATGTATGGTTTAAAAGCATATGAAATTGCGCTTGAGTTTTTAGAAGAAAAATGAAGTAAAAAAATGTCTGTCTAATTTTTGAAGCAAACTAAAAAGCTAATAAAAAATATGGCTCCCAAAAAGGGAGCCATACTTATTATCTTTATTATTACATTGGGAAGTATCCTCTTTTTTTGACTGCTTCTGCAACTCTTCCAATTGCAACAATGTATGCTGCGGTTCTCATATCTGTGTTGAATTTTTGTTTTGTTGCAAACACTTCACTGAATGATTTTTTCATGATTTTTGCAAGTTTCTTTCTTATATCTTCAATTTCCCAGAAGTGGCTTTGTAAGTCTTGTACCCATTCAAAGTATGATACTGTAACACCACCAGCGTTTGCAAGAATATCTGGTACGACAAGTACATCTTTTTCAATTAATATTTTTTCTGCTTCTTCTGTTGTTGGACCATTTGCACCTTCAACAATTATTTTTGCTTTAACATCCTTTGCAATTTTTTCGTCAATTGCGTTCTCAAGAGCTGCTGGTACG
Organism: Thermosipho sp. (in: thermotogales); assembly: GCA_017656345.1. Taxonomy (GTDB): domain Bacteria; phylum Thermotogota; class Thermotogae; order Thermotogales; family Fervidobacteriaceae; genus Thermosipho_A. Next base: position 1,940 of record JACDNZ010000008.1, read on the forward strand.
AGAATATCAACATCTAGTGTTAACAATTCTTCATTGGTAATTGGCTTACCTTTTGGATATCCTTTTATTATTCCACCATTTTGATCCCTGTAAGCGATTAAGTCATCGATGTCAAATCCTTCTTCATTGTAAAGTCCACCGCTTACATCGCTTACTGCAACAATTTTTGCACCGTATTCTTCAGAAAGAATTTTTGCAGAGAAAGAACCAACATTACCGAAACCTTGAATTGCAACTGTTGCTTTTGAAATTTCAATTCCTCTTACTTGACATGCTTCTGCTGCAATGATTGAAACACCGCGTCCAGTTGCTTCAGGTCTTCCTTCAGAACCTCCAAGATCAAGTGGTTTACCAGTTACAACACCAAGTGTTGTTTGACCAGCATTCATACTGTACGTATCCATGTACCATGCCATGATTTTTGCGTTGGTGTTTACATCTGGAGCAGGAATATCTTTTGTTGGTCCTACCATCATTTGGATTTCAGAGAAGAATCTTCTACTTAGTTTTTCGAGTTCTTTTTCAGAAAGTTTTGATGGATCAACTCTTACTCCACCTTTACCTCCACCGTATGGAAGGTTTACAACAGCACATTTCCATGTCATCCAGAAAGCAAGTGAAGAAACTTCATCAAGGTTTGTTTCGGGATGGTATCTGATACCACCCTTTGCAGGACCTCTTGCTGTGTTATGTTGTACTCTATATCCTTCAAATATTTCAACTCTTCCATCGTCCATAACTACTGGGAAGTGAACCACAAGTGATTTTTGTGGCCAAAGTAAAAAGTTGCCTATGTTTGGATCAAGATCCATGAGTTTTGCTGCTTTTAAAAATTGATGTTGTGCCATTTCGTAGAGTGGGCCTGGAGCCTTAATATTACCCATTTTGCTGATTTCCATTTTAAATACCTCCCTGTGCAATGTGTGGAAAGTCCAATTAAATTATCACTTACAAATCAAGATTTTTCAATACCCGTATTTTGTGAAAATCCTAACATAAAAACGAAATATAGAAAAATATTCCCTGATTCTTGATTATACTAATTTATGCTTGAAAATGATGTAGTGTCGTTAATATAAAAAAATATTTTGAATTATTAAACCAAATTATACAATTTGGACAGCAAGAATATTTTTATCAGTACGGATAAATAAAATTAAATCCCCCATATGGGGGATTTTTTAAGACAGTCCTGATATATTACCATCCTCATCAATATCGATATTTACAGCATTTGGGATTTTTGAAAGCCCGGGCATTCTCATAATATCTCCAGCGAGAGCAACTACAAAGCCTGCTCCTGCAGAAAGTTCAAAATTTCTGATTGTAAATTCATATCCTGAGGGTGCATTTATCTTTTTAGGGTCATCTGAAATACTTGATTGAGTTTTTGCTACTATTACCGGGAGTGAATCATATCCGTGTTTTTTAAGAAATCTAAGTTTGCTTTTTGCACTATCTGTATAAATTATATTACCAGCACGATAAATTTCTTTTGCGAGAGTTTCGATTTTTTCTTCGAGTGTCATTTTTTCATTTAATAAAGGTTTGTATTGATTGTCGGTAATGTTTTCAAGTACAAGATTTGCAAGATCAATAGCGCCTTCTCCGCCTTTTTCGAATGCTCTAACAAATGCATGTGGCATTTCACAGTGTTTTGAAAATTCTTCAAGTTCTTTTTCGGTATCGGTATTAAACACATTTAATGCAACTACTACTGGAACATTATATTTTTTCATATTTTCAACGTGAACTCTAAGATTTTCCATTCCTTTTATCATTGCTTCAACATTTTCTTTGTTTAGTTCGTCTTTTTTAACTCCTCCATGATATTTTAATGCTTTAATTGTAGCAACAATTACTACTGCGTTGATATTATAACCTGCAGTTGGTGCAACAAAATCTAGAAATTTTTCTGCACCAAGGTCTGCAGCAAAACCAGCTTCAGTAACAACATAATCTGCAAGTTTTAGTGCAAGTTTTGTTGCGATAATACTATTTGTACCGTGTGCTATATTAGCAAATGGACCACCATGGATAAACGCTGGAGTATTTTCAATTGTCTGAACTAAATTTGGTTTTATGGCATCTTTTAGAAGTGTTGCCATGGCTCCTTCTATTTTTAAATCCTTTACCTTGATTAATTTTTTATCATATGATTGTGCAACAACTATGTTTGATATTCTTTCTTTTAAATCTTTAATATCTTTTGCAAGACAAAGAATTGCCATGATTTCTGAAGCGGCTGTAATTATGAACCCATCTTCTCTGGGGTGTCCGTTTGCGGTTCCACCGAGTCCAACTACTATTTGTCTTAATGCTCTATCATTCATATCCATGGTTCTTTTCCAATAAACCTTTGTGGGATCAATTCCGAGTTCATTTCCAAATTTTATATGTGCGTCAATAACTGCAGATAAAAGATTATGTGCTGCAGAAATAGCATGTATATCACCTGTAAAATGAAGATTGATATTTTCCATTGGAAGAACCTGGGAATATCCTCCACCTGCTGCGCCACCCTTTATACCAAAAACTGGACCGAGTGATGGCTCTCTTAAGGTAACAATTGATTTTTTTCCAAGTTTATTTAATGCCATGGAAAGTCCAATACTTGTAGTAGTTTTTCCTTCACCAGCAGGTGTTGGGGTCATGGCTGTTACAAGAATTAACTTTCCATCCTTTTTCTCCGATAAGGTCCTTAATATTTTAGTATCTACCTTTGCGATATACTTTCCATATGGTTCAAGAAAACTGTCTTCGATACCGATTTGACTGGCGATTTCAGTGATCGGTTTTAATTTAGCTTCCTTTGCAATCTCAATGTCACTTTTCATTTTTGTGCCCCCTTTATGACGAACTTTGTGTATCCACTCTCACTTTCAAGATTTATTTTTAAATTCATTTGCTCGCAAAGTTGTTTAACGAGGAACAGACCAAGTCCATGGCCTTTAGAACTTCTGGATTTAAAGAATCTTTCGAATATTTTTTCTTGTTCTTCTTTACTTATACCTGGTCCATGGTCTATAACCTCAATTTTATTTTCTGATAATATTACCTCGTATGGGGCTTTACCATGTAATATAGCATTTTCAAGAAGATTTGAAATAACTCTTTCTAATGCTTCTTCATTGGCGTTAATTGTGCCATTTCCAATTATTGAGATGTTTTGTCCATGTTGTTCTTCCTTTTGTTTTACAATTTTTTCTACAAGTGGTCTTAATTCAAGTTGTTTTGTATCAATTTGGTAATTTTTGGATAATATAAGCATATTATCAATTAGTTCCTTCATTTTATTTGCTGTTTCTCTTATTGATTCAATTGATTCTTCAAGAATTGACTTATCTTTGTGTCCCCATCTTTTTAACATCTCCGAGTAACCTATTAAATTTGCAATAGGTGTTTTTAATTCATGGGATACATTGGATACGAATTCTTCTTGAAGTTTGTAATTTTTTTCTACTCTATCCATAAGTTCATTAAATTTTTCAACTAATTCATCTATTTCATCATTGGTATTTGGTTTTATAAATCTAAATCCAAGGTCATTCCCTTTAATATTTTCAAGTTCGTTCACAAAACTTTTCAAGTGTTTCATGGAATTTCTGGTGATAAAGTATGTTAGTAAGCTTGTCAAAATTAGTGAAATTATATACAAAAAAATAAACCGCTTTTTCAAATTATCAAGAAAAATAATGGTGGGTGTTATATCTTTACCGATAACTACATTATTATTTACTTTAAGGAAATAGTAAGTTCTTCCTTCTATCTTTTTAATTTCATTTTTTTCAACAAGAATATTTCCAAGTTCATATGGATCAAATAGTACGATACCATCGTATTTTAAATAAAAGTCCTTTTGTCTTTGTCCTGGCATACCTTTCATTAACATCATTTCTCTCATTAAGCCTTGAGAATTAAGAATTTTAATTGCTTCCAGAAGATCATCTCTAATGGAAGCAATGGCAATATTTCTTATTGAAAAGTAAAATGTAATTAGAACTATTGAAAGAACAAGAGCAACAATTAGAGTTGTAATATAAGTAATCTTTGAAGATAAACTCATCACTTGTCCTCCAATTTTTCCTTTTTAATTCTTTTTAATTCTTCGCTGGAAAAATAATATTTTGTACCACACCATTTGCATTCTACTTCTGCTTTTTCTTCATTTAATAAGTAATCAATATCTTCTTTTGTTAATACTTTTAGTGATTCATAAGCTTTTTCACGGGAACAATCGCATTTGAATTTTATCTCTTTTTCAAGTATTTCTTCAACTGCATTTCCAAATATGTGGTTAACTGCATCAAGTGGTTTATTTTTAGATAGAAAATCAGTAATTGGAGTTATTTCTTTAAACTTTTTTTCAAGCTCCGATATAATTTTCGGATCAAGTCCTTTGTCAAGAATTTGAATAATGATTCCGCCTGCTTTTTTAATTCCGTTCTTGTCAACTAACACTCCTAAAGCAATAGCAGACGGAATCTGTTCGGAAACAGTGAAGTAATACGTAAGATCCTCCGCAATTTCTCCGCTTTGAAGAGGAATAGGAGTAACGTATGGAGTTTTTAATCCAAGATCTCGAACTACTCTTAAAGTACCACCGCCAATTGCCCCTTTTAAATCAAATTTTCCTAGATTGTTTAATGGAAAATCTAGAATTTTTGGTGTAACATAGCCTCTAACACTACCGTCAAATTTTGCTTGGGCTGCAATATGCTTTAAAGCTCCTTTACCTTCAATAATATAAGTTAACCTTTCCTTTTCTGAAAGCCATGGAGTCATCAAAGCTGCCCCTGTTAAGAGCCGTCCTAGAGCAACAGCCGGTAAAGGAGAAAGGTCATGTTTTTTTCTTGCTTCTTCAACTATTTCGGTACTATCAATTACAGAAAATCTTACAAGTGCATTATACGAAATTCCATGTTTTAACATATTACCACCTTTCAATTTCAGTTTAGATATTTGTTAGTAACGTTTTTAACCGCTTCAAAATTGTCGGAGAACATTACTTTTTTCACTTCAAAATCCACGAGTTTGTTTTTATAAATCGTTTCTAATATCTGGTCTACGTGTTTTTGCGATGGAACGTACAAAATTGGAAGTATATGATATTCTTTTTCACCTAAAAGTACGAGCCAGTAAACTGGAGTGTTCCTCATGTTTCCACCTCCTGTGATTTTTTGTAGTTCTGTGAAACCGGAAAATGATAAAACAGGTGGAACTTGGAACACATGAAGAATAGCGGAGAAATGCGGATCAATAATATTATACACCATTTTTTAGTTTGATTTAAGTTTTGAACTATAAATTAATCTGCAATCATTCCAATTTTCTTTTATTTTACTATTTTTACCTTAAATTTCCCTTAGAAATTCACTTAATAAATTTTCCTTTAAAAATTTTTCGTGTTGTGGTAAAATTAATATAAAGTAATAGAAAAATAAAAAAAGAAAGGAGTAGGATAGTGAAATGGGAATTAAGACAAATTAATAAGGAGCTGGTAGAAAAGTTATCGAAGGAACTCGATATTCCTTTTCTTACTGCTCAACTTCTTATTAGTAGAGGTTATACAGATGTAGATAGTGCATATAAGTTCATTTACCCCAAAAGATCACACCTGCGCTCTCCATTCCTTTTAAAAGACATGGACAAAGCAGTTAATTATCTTTTAATGGCAAGGGAAAAAGGTTACCCCATATTTGTTTATGGGGATTATGATGTTGATGGTATAACAGGAGCTGCAACCTTAGTAGGATTTTTATCAAAATATGGGTGGAAAGTTGACTATTACATACCTAATAGGCTTGATGAGGGTTATGGAATTCAGCCTAATATTATTGAGGAATATTATAAAAAAGGTTTCCGTGTTTTGTTGAGTGTTGACTGTGGAATTACCAGTTTTGAAGCGGTTGAGAAAGCAAAAGAACTGGGAATGTATACAATAATAACAGACCATCATACGGTTAAAGATAAGATTCCCAATGCACATGCAGTTGTTGATCCAAAAAGGGATGATGAAACATATCCATTTAAAGATTTTGCAGGAGTGGGTGTTGCTTATAAGTTAATAAGTGCTCTTGCCGAAAAATTAAATATTCCTGATGAAGAAATTGATTCATTTTTAGATATTGTTGCGCTTGGAACTATTGCTGACATGGTTGATCTGGTTGATGAAAATAGATATATCGTAAAAGAAGGCTTAAAGAGATTAAATAATACAAAAAGAGTAGGTTTAGTTCAATTGTTGAAAAAACTTAATATTACAAACATTTCCAGTCAAGATATAGGATATAGAGTTGCACCAAAACTCAATGCTGCAGGAAGACTTTATTCAGCTGAGGATGCGTTTAAACTTATCATGACAGAAAGTATTTCATCTGCCGAGCAACTTGCGGAAATACTGATGGGTTATAACTTTACCAGGCAAGAAATTGAAACAAAAATTTTTGAGGAAGCTGTGGAGAAAATAGAAAACTCAAAGTTGAAAGATTTGCCACTTCTTGTTGTTTATAGCGAAAATTGGCATGCAGGTGTCTTGGGTATAGTTGCAACAAAGCTTGTTCAAAAGTATAACAAACCTTCTTTAGTTATAACAATAGAAGACGGTATAGGGAGAGGTTCGGGAAGAAGTGTTGATGGAGTTAACATTTTAGAAGTATTAAGTGATTTTTCTGAGTATTTTGAAGAGTTTGGCGGACATCCTATGGCTGTTGGCTTTAGTATAGCTGAGGAAAAAATAGAAGAATTTATAGAATCAATTTCCGAGAAATTTGGAGAAACTTTCTTCAAGTCAGATTCGAAGATAGAAATTGATGCAGCCTTGAGTATCGATGAAATTGATAATAACATAATTAAAGCTTTAAGTTATCTAGAACCATATGGACATGGAAATCCGGAACCAGTTTTTGTCATTAAAAATTCTGTGGTTGATAGAATAAGATTTTTCGGGAATGGTGGTTCAAATGTAAGAATGAGTCTAAGGGGAAAAAATACAGTTATTGAGGGAATAGGATTTGGTTTGAAGAAAAGTTATAACGAGGTTCCAGCAATTCAAGCATTTTTGACGTCACTGGATGTGGTTGCAAATATCAGACAAAACGGTGTTGGGCCAGTATTGAATGTTTTAGATTTTAAAGTATCTTCTACATCTGATGAAGAATATAAAGATAAATACTTTATATATTCGTTTACGAATGACTGGAAGAATCAGAATTCTGATGATTTTGAACATTATGCAACAACCGATGAACTTGTACAAAGATATGAAAAGGTTGAAAAGTATTTAAATGTAAAGAAACCTTTTGTATTACAGTCTGATCCTTTAACTAGAAATGCTTTTTTAATGCTTTTGATGCAAAAAGGTCGAACACTAGTTATAAATTCAACAAATATTGATGCACTTCATGTTTATGAAAGTTTATCCAGACATTCACCAAAGGATTTGTCATTCGTAAATTCAATGAGTAGAAAATATTCCCGAAATGTTGTAACAAACGCAATAATGGTAATTGAAAATGAAGTGGATCTGGACGATTTTGATTTTATAGTATTAAATGAGATTCAGTTTTTGTCTTCACTTTCTTATGAAACATATACGAAACTTCTTTCAAAAATTGGAAAACGGGAAGTGATAATTACATCCCTTTACAAATTTGAAACTAATCTTCCCGTATATGTTGAGGAAAGGAAGTTTAATTTTGGACTTGAGGATAGAAGGGAAGACGAAAAGACTGTAAAACATGATTCTGAATCTATAGCATTTCTATTTTCAAATTATTCATATGTGACCAAATTTTATGAAAAACTTATAAAAAACGGATATTATTACAAAGATTTAGTTTTCTATAGTCCTGTTTTAGAACCCTTCCAGAAAAAAGCGATTAGTACCCTTGTTAAGAAGAAGAGAATAAAGAAAATAGTCAGTTCTACAAATTCTGATGGATTACCTTCGATGCTGCAAAACGGTGCAGAAATTAGATTATATGATTTTCCGCTAACCGTTAAAGAGTTAATTGACGCTGTTTCAGGTGATTCATATTCAATATTACAGCTATTTTATAATAAGAAAGATGCATTTCAGAGATTGAAACATCTTAGAAATATTTTCCCGGATAGTGATAAAGTAAATGAAATTATTAATTTGATTAGTGATAATGAACTTAGCGATGAGTTTATAAAAATTCTTTCAAAAGAAAAAGGAATACCTTTGAAAGTTTTAAAATCGATAATTAAAGATTATAGAGCTGGTAAAACTATTTTGAGGTTAGAGGAAAGAAAGATAGAGCTTCCATATTTTGAGAAGTATACTTTAATGTTGTTGAATGCGCCGATTAAAGATATTTATAAAATGATTGAAGAAAGAAATATGTACGATGTATTTTTACAATTGTAGGTGGTAATTTGATAGTTGCAATTGATTATGGAGAAAGTAAGAGCGGTTACGCTATTGGAGAAAGATTTATAAATAAAAGTGGAACTATAAAGACAAAAGAAATTGACAAAATAATAAATAATATTGAAACTGTTATCTTAGGTATGCCTATATCTATGAGTGGTAATTATTCTAATCAAAGTTTTAAAGTGTTAAAATATGCCGAAAAGCTTTTAAAGAAAGGTTATAAAGTATATTTGTTTGATGAGAGATTAACAACTAAGATGGCAGCATCCTTTGGTATAAAAGATGATGATGCGTTTAGCGCAAGACAGATTTTTCTTGATTATGTTTCAAATCCGAACATAGCTCAAAGATTTGAAATTTTAAAAGAATTTGAGAAAAAGATAGATGCAAAAGGAACAGTTCTATATTTTGAAGTATTACCTTTGAAAAGTGTTAGAGGAGATGCTTTTACAAAAAATTATTCCATTGCTTATGTTCAGTTTAAAATGGGTAATTTTGTCTTTGGAAATGAAGATACAATTGAAGATAAATATGATACAGTTGTAACTTGTGCAAAATATAGAAAAAGAGTAGAAAAATTTTTAAAAAATAATGGAAAAACAATCATTATATAGGTTTGTGCCTGTAGCTCAATTGGATAGAGCACTGGACTCCGGATCCAGAGGTTGCGGGTTCAATTCCCGCCAGGCACGCCAAGAAAAGGAAGGGGGAAAATATGAATAGATTAGTTTCTCTTTTAAAAGAAAAAGCAGTAGATACTTTACTTGTGTTAAATTTTGAAAATTCCAATAATCCTTCACAAAGGTACGTTTCTGGCTTTTCAGGTAGTCTTTCCGCTGTGATTTTTTCGAAAGACAGAAGGTTAATAATAACAGATTCGAGATATTGGGAACAGGTAAAAATCGAGTCCGATTTTGAACTTATAAAATATACTGGTGGAAGTTTTTTAGATTTTTTGGTTGAAAATATAAAGAAAATTAAATCTAAAGTAATAGGAATTGAAAAAGGACGCGTTTCAACGTCAGTATTTGAAAAATTAGTTAAAATGCTTGATAATGTTGAATTTGTAGATTTAACTGAGGAACTTTTGAATATAAGGGCAGTGAAAACTTATAATGAAATAGAAAAGATCAGGAAGGCAATTTTAATTGCAGAAGAGGCATTCAGAAAAACTTTAGATATTGTAAAAGAAGGTATTACTGAAAAGGAAGTGGCTGCATATCTTGAATATCAAATGAAACTTTTAGGTGCTGACAGAATAGCATTTGAGACTATTGTAGCCTCAGGTTGGAGAGGTGCACTTCCGCATGGAATAGCAAGTGAAAAAAAGATACAAAAAGGTGAACCTGTAGTTGTTGATTGGGGAGCGGTTTATCAAGGTTATGTTAGTGATTTAACTAGAGTATTTTGTATAGGTGAGCCTGATGAAAAAGTAAGAGAAATTCATAAAATAGTTCTAGATGCTCAGGAAAAAGCTTTAAATAATATAAAGGCAGGACTTACAGGTAAAAAAATAGACGAGTTTGCAAGAGAACACATAGAAGAAAAAGGATACGGAAAATATTTTGGGCATTCATTAGGACATGGAATAGGTTTAGAAGTTCATGAAGAACCAAGATTCAGCCCAAGTTATGATAAAGAAATTTCAGAAAACACGATTGTAACTGTGGAACCAGGAATATACTTACCAAAAGAATTTGGTATAAGAATTGAAGATGATGTTCTGGTAACCGAAAATGGTTGTGAAGTATTAAGCAGTTTACCAAGAAATATTTTTGTTGTATAGTTATGAAGAAAGATAACATTGGAAAGGAAATAGTAAAGTTAAATTTGGTTCTTGTGTTTGGAGCAACAATTTTAGGAAATATATTTGTGGGTTATTTACTTGGTAAATTGTTTGATTGGTTATTCAATACGGAAAATATCTTTTTAATTATTTTCTTATTTTTTGGAGCAGTTTCGGGATTATATAATGGAATAAGGCAACTTTTAAAGGAAGTTGAGAGGCTTGAAAATAAGAAAAAATGAATTTTTGAAGAAATTCTTATATGTGATAGGTTGCGTGTATATTTTAGTTGTAACTGTTTCGTTAGTGGTTTCTCCAAGTCTAACCTTTATAGTTTGTTACAGTTTGGGAACAGTTGGGTCAATTTTATATACATATTCATTATATCTGGATATAATTGGTATGTATTACAAGAAAAAGAAAGGAAAAAAGGGGTTTTATATCAGGTATTTGTTTTCAGCAAGTTTATTTTTGCTAGCCGGTATTTTATTTGTTGAAAACAGAACACTTGCAATTATAGGAGTATTTTTTGGATTAATAAATGTAAAAATAGCAGCGTACATAGCAGGGTTTCTTTTTGGAGGTGACCGACATGAATAAAAAGGCAAAAGTAGGTTTGATTATTTTCATTGTTGTTTATTTTACAATAGGTATAATTAATGCATTCTACTTTGTGCCAAAAGACACAAGTGAGGTTACCCAGGGACTTGCAAGTAGATGGATTGTTCAGATTTCAGATAAAAGTGCATGGTATACGAGATTGAATCCACTTACTATTGCTATGAGTTGGGCAATAATTATTGGTTTGATTATTTTTGCAGTAAAAGTTGGTAAAAATTTCAAAATAATTCCTGATAGAAAACAATCAATTACTGAATCAGTATTTGATTTTATGTATGAAATAGTAGAAAGTGTTATAGATGATCCTCGCTTTGTCAAACCTACCTTTACAATCGCTACAACTTTATTCATTTATATTGCAGTTTCGAATATTCTGGGTGGGGCTGTTCCAGGGCTTAATGTTTCAATTGCAAATGGAAGTGTGAAATTTACGTTGTTTTCTGACACTTTTTTTGCACCAACTGCCGATTTGAATACAAATTTAACATATGCACTGATGGTTTTTGTTATAAGTCATGCTTTTGCAATTAAAGCAAAGGGTGTAAAAGGATGGTTAAAATCATGGTTTGAACCGAACCCAATAATGTTTCCTATGAATGTTATTGGTGAACTTGCAAAACCTATATCACACTCGTTAAGGCTTTTTGGAAATGTTGGTGGTGGAGCAATTTTAACTTTTATGCTTTCATATCTAGTTAAATATTTGCTTTTACCTATAGTTTTCTGGGGATTCTTCGGAATTTTTGTAGGTTTAATACAGGCATTAGTATTTGCAATGTTAGCAGTGGCGTATATATCAGCACAAATATCATAAATTTTTGAGGAGGTTGAGAAGTATGGAAAAGACATTAGCAGATGCTCTAATTGTTATGGGTAAAGCTATTGGTGCAGGTTTGGCAATGGGAATTGGAGCAATTGGACCTGGTATAGGTGAAGGTAACATTGGTGCCCATGCAATGGATGCAATGGCAAGACAACCTGAAATGGTTGGTACAATTACAACACGTATGCTTCTTGCAGATGCTGTTGCAGAATCTACAGGTATTTATTCATTGCTCATTGCTTTCTTGATTTTACTTTCTTTATAATGTGAGGCGATAAAAATGGAAATGTTTGAAATTAATCTTACATCAGTGGTACAGCTGATGAGTTTTTTGTTACTTTTGTATATTTTGAAAAAATTCCTGTATGATAAATATTTCGAAATTACAGATGCAAGAAAGGAAAAAATAGAAGGAGAAATAAAAAAAGCTGAGAGTTTGAGAAAGGAAGCGGAAGAATATAAGGAACAAGCAAAAATAGAGTTGCAGAAAATTAGAGAAAGAACGGATGAGATAATAAAAAAAGCTAAAGAAGAAGCAGAAAAAATTATTATTGATGCACAAATAAAGGCTGAAGATGAAGCTGATAAGATTTTGAAATCTGCAAGGGAACAAATTAAAAGAGAGAGGGCAGAAATGCTTTCTGAAGTTGAACAAAAAGCTGGAGAACTTGCTATAGTTCTAGCAATGAAGATACTAAAAGGTGCTCTTGATGAAAAAGCAAAAAAAGAATATTTGATTAAAGTGCTAAAGGAGTCTGAAAAATGAGGTACTCAATTGTTGCAAGTAAGTATGTAAGGGCACTTTTAAATATCGCGAAGAAATTTAATAAAGTGGAAGAATATCAGGTTTTATTTGAAGTTTTAAATGGTTTGTATTCGAATTTTTCCTCGTTTTTGAATAATCCTACAGAAAAACTGGAGAAAAAGCTTTATTTTATTAATCTTGCTTTTCAAGAAATTTTAAAAAATGAGAAGAAAATAGCCATTGATGAGATTTTTCAAAGTTTTATAAAAATAGTATTTAGAAATAAAAGACAAAGATATATTCCACAAATGATGGTTTTGTATAAATATGCGGCAATTGAGTCGGAAAACAAAATACCAGTAAAAGTTATTAGTGCAACTAAACTTTCTGTAGAAGAGGAAAAAATGCTTGAAGAGTTTGTAGAGAAATATGTTAATAGAAAACCTGTATTTGAAGAAGAAATTGATGAGAGCCTTATTGCAGGTGTAATCATTGAATTTGCAGGACAAATGCTGGATGTATCTGTAAAAGGTAGATTAGAAAAAATCGGAAGAGAAGTTTTTTCCTTGAGGAAGGGGTGAAATTTTGAGAATCAATCCCGGTGAATTAATAAAGGTTCTTGAATCGAAAATAGAAGATTTTAAAGAAGATATAAATCTTGAAGACGTTGGAAAAGTTATACAAGTTGGTGATGGAATTGCAAGAGTATATGGTTTAAACAATGTTATGACAAACGAAATGGTTGAGTTTGTAGAGACTGGAACCATTGGTATAGCATTCAATTTAGAAGAGGATAACGTTGGTTTAATTATATTAGGTGATTATAAAGATATTAAAGAAGGTTATACGGTTAGAAGATTGAAAAGAATCATGCAGGTTCCAGTTGGGGAAAGTCTTTTAGGAAGAGTTGTCAACCCATTGGGGCAACCTCTCGATGGACTTGGACCGATTGAAACTGATGAGTATAGGGATATTGAAGTAAAGGCTCCAGGTGTTATTTATAGAAAACCTGTTGATACTCCTCTTCAAACAGGAGTAAAATTGATTGATGCACTTATCCCAATTGGAAGAGGGCAAAGGGAATTAATAATTGGAGATAGACAGACAGGTAAAACAGCAATTGCTATAGATACAATTATTAATCAGAAGGGAAAAGGAGTATATTGTATTTATGTTGCAATTGGTCAAAAAGCATCAGCTGTTGCAAGACTTGTTGATAAATTGAAACAACACGGAGCAATGGAATACACCACCGTTGTTGTTGCAAGTGCATCAGATAATGCTGCTCTTCAATATATAGCACCTTATTCAGGATGTGCTATGGGCGAATATTTTATGCATAAAGGTAAAGATGCATTGGTTATTTACGATGATTTGTCCAAACACGCTGTTGCTTATAGACAATTATCACTTCTTATGAGAAGACCACCAGGAAGGGAAGCATACCCTGGAGATGTTTTCTATCTACATTCAAGACTGCTTGAAAGAGCTGCAAGACTTGACGAAAAATATGGTGGAGGATCGTTAACCGCTCTTCCAATTATTGAAACACAAGCAAATGATATTTCAGCATACATTCCAACAAACGTTATATCTATTACAGATGGTCAAATATATCTTGAACCATCATTATTTTATTCAGGTCAAAGACCTGCTGTAAATATAGGTTTATCTGTTTCACGTGTTGGTGGTGCTGCACAGGTTAAAGCTATGAAGCAAGTTGCAGGTTCGTTAAAGCTTGATCTTGCGCAGTATCAAGAATTAGAAACATTTGCACAATTTGCAACTGAGCTGGATCCTGCAACACAGGCTCAAATTACAAGAGGACAAAGATTAATGGAATTAATGAAACAGGAACAATATTCGCCTCTAGAAGTTGAAGAACAAGTTGTAGTGTTGTTTGCAGGTATTAATGGATATCTTGATGATATACCTGTTGAATCAGTTAGAATGTTTGAAAAAAGATTTCTACAATTTATGCATGAAAACAAACAGGATATTCTGGATAAAATTAGAGAAGAGAAAGTGTTAACTGAAGATATAGAAAAAATGTTAAGAGAAGCTATAGAAGAATTTAGAAATGATTTTCTCAAACTTCTTGGGAAGTGATAAATTATGAGTAGAGGTAGACTTTTACAAATAAAAAGAAGAGTACAGTCTACGGAGTCTCTGAAGAAGATTACTAAAGCCATGGAAATGGTAGCAACAGCCAGGGTCAAAAAAATTGAGAAAAACCTTGACAACGTTAGAGAATTTCTAAACGAAACAAGGAGGTTACTTGAAAATGTTGAATTTGAAGGTAACCATCCATTTTTAACTGGACAAGGGAAGAAAGCACTTTTAGTTATATCTACTGATATGGGACTTTGTGGAGCATTTCCAGCTGAATTATCGAGATATGCTTTGCATGTTATAGAAAAAGAAAATATTGATTATGTATATGCAATAGGAACAAAAACTGTACCATACTTTAGGAAAAATCCAAAAACTAGAAGGATATATGAAAGAGTGTACGACGTTCCAACATTTGATTTTGCAAATACTGTAATGCATGATATGTTGGATGATGGTGTTGGCAATATATATGTTATATATGGGAAATTTAAAAATAGATTAATGCAAAAGCCAGAGCTTAAGAAAATAGTTCCTTTAGAAAGGAATACTTTAAAAGTGTACAGGTATGAATATGAACCAAATGTAGAAGAACTAACTGAATCGCTTATTCAGTTTTATGTTTCAGCCAGTATCTACTCATTGGCATATGAGACAAAGGTTAGTGAACTTTATGCAAGACAAAATGCAATGAGAAATGCAACAGAAAATGCAGAAGAAGTTATAAGAGAATTAACACTTGAGCTTAATAAAGAAAGGCAGGCATCTATTACACAAGAACTTATTGAAATTGTTTCAGGAGCTCAAGCATTGCAAGAGGAATAAATACATAAGGAGCGTGGTGTAAAGTGTCAAAGAAATCTAAAGGAAAAATAATAAGAGTAATAGGGCCAGTAGTTGATGTGCAATTTGAAGAAGGAGAACTTCCTGATATATATGATGCGTTGGTTGTTGTAAATCCTCAATCAGGCAAAAAGCTTGTTCTGGAAGTTGAACAACTTATAGGTGACAATGCAGTTAGGACAGTAGCACTTGATACAACTGATGGTTTGATGAGAGGTCTTGAAGTTGAAAATACGGGAGAACCAATAAAAGTTCCTGTTGGAAAAGGTGTTTTAGGTAGAATGTTTAACGTTATTGGAGAACCAATTGATGAACGCGGGGATGTAGGAAAAGAAGTTGAATACTGGCCTATTCACAGAAATCCACCAGAGATAATTGAACAGTCAACATCGGTTGAAATACTCGAAACAGGTATAAAAGTTATAGATCTTCTTGCTCCATTTCCAAAGGGTGGAAAGATAGGATTTTTTGGTGGAGCTGGAGTTGGTAAAACAGTTCTTGTTATGGAGTTAATAAGAAATATAGCGATTGAACACCATGGTTTTTCAATGTTTGCAGGTGTTGGTGAAAGAACAAGAGAAGGGAACGAATTATATCTTGAAATGCAGGAGGCAGAAGTTTTAGATAATACTGTTCTTGTGTTTGGACAAATGAACGAACCACCAGGAGCAAGATTTAGAGTAGCATTGTCTGCTTTGACGATAGCTGAGTATTTCAGAGATGTTGAAGGAAGAGATGTGCTTCTGTTTATAGATAATATTTTCAGATTTGTGCAAGCAGGTAGTGAAGTTTCAGCATTGTTAGGACGTATGCCATCAGCAGTTGGTTATCAACCAACCCTTGCAACAGATATGGGTGAATTGCAGGAAAGAATCACGTCGACGAAAAAAGGTTCAATTACATCAGTACAGGCAATATATGTTCCGGCTGACGATATTACCGACCCCGCACCTGCTACGACATTCACGCATCTAGATGCAACTGTTGTTCTTTCAAGAAGAAGAGCAGCATTAGGATTGTATCCTGCTGTTGACCCACTTGATTCAACATCAAAAATGCTTGATCCTAATGTAATTGGTGAAGAACATTATCAGGTTGCAAGAGGGGTTCAAGAAATTCTTCAAAGATATAAAGATTTGCAGGATATAATTGCAATTCTTGGTATGGAAGAATTGTCTGAAGAAGATAAGTTGATTGTTCAAAGAGCGAGAAAAATTGAAAGATTTCTAAGTCAACCAGTACATGTTGCTGAAAAATTCAGTAATATTCCTGGTAAATATGTTCCAATTAGCGAAACTGTAAGAGGATTTAAAGAAATTCTTGAAGGAAAATACGATGATCTTCCTGAAATGGCATTTTACATGGTAGGAACTATTGATGAAGCTGTTGAAAAAGCCAAGAAGCTGAAAAAGTAATTGCGTGAGCCTTTGGCTCACGCCTTTGTTTAGGAGGTGTTATTTTGATTTTGAAAATATATTCACCAAAAGGACTCGTTTTTGAAAAAGAAGTTAAAATAATTACATTTAGAACAGTTGAGGGAGAAATGGGTGTTTTGGACAACAGAGCACCAATCATTGGTAAGTTAAAAGTTGATAAAATAATTGCTAAGGATGAAAATAATAGTTATGAATACATGATAGATGATGGGTTTGTCCATTGTGATGGAAAAAATGTTATAATAGTAACAGAGGATGTTAAAATCCCAGAGAATATTGATCCACATGTTTATATGGGAGGAAAATGATGATAGCGTTTATTATTGATTCTTCGTTTGATATGCCAGATGTAAAATTAAAATATCCTATTTTTAGAGTACCACTAAGAGTGTATATTGATGAAAAAGAATATAGAGATAAAGAAGATTTAACAATTGATGAATTCTATGAAATGCTAGAAACAGCGAAAGAGTTTTCAACATCACTTCCGAATCCAAAAGAAGTTGAAGAACTTCTTAAAAAGTTATATGGTGAATATGAAAAAATTTACATGCTTTCCCTTTCAAGCAAATTGAGTGGAACGTATAACATGTTTAAAGCAATCAGTGAGCCTTTTAAGGATAAGGTAAAAGTTTTGGACTTAAGAACAACCAGTATGGAATCTTATGCTGTATATAGAGGAATTGTTCATTATCTTGAAAAAGGTATAGAGGTTACTCAAGATATTGTTGATGAGATAAAAAAAGATACGCGAATATTTTTTGGTGTAATAACTTTAGATTACCTTGAAAAAGGTGGAAGAATAGGGAAAGCTAAGGCTTTACTTGGTAAAGTTTTAAAGATAAAACCAATTTTGATTGTTAATAATAGTGGTGAAGTTGAATCTGTTGGAAGTGCAAGAAAATTAACTTTACTTTCAGAAAAAATCATAGAAAAAGCAGAAGAGTTTATAAAAGAAAGAAAAATTGAGAGTCCATATATAGTGGCGGGATATGGAAGTCCGAAATATAAGAAATATGTAGATCGGTTTGTTGAGCATTTCAAAATAAAAGAAGTAGTTGCACAGATTAGTGCGGCTGTTGGTGTACATACTGGACCTGAAATTTTTGGAATTGCAGTTGGAAAGTACTAAATTGAAGGGGGGAAGGAGTATAACCTCCGAAAATATGGATAGATATTTATCAAAATTATTTTCAAAATCATTACCGAGTTCTGACCTTGTTGTTTTTGTGTCTATCTTCTTCTCAATTGGGTTTACTTCCAACGTTTTTGCCAGCATTTTTTCCTCACTTGTTTTGGTTGCCAATACTATTTTTACAATTGGAGTTCTGGGTTTTGCACTCATTATATGGAGATGGAATGCTTTATTGCTTGAAAATAAGGAAAAAGGTGACTCAGTCTTCCATTTATACCTGATTCTCTTTATTTTGTTTTGTTTTGCCTCTTATTTCTTTCCATGGCTATTTTTGGTTTCTGGTATTCTTGTGATATCATTATTATTAACAATAAATAAATACACTGGTAAAGATATTAACAAAAACGAAACATTGCTTTCTGATACTTGGTTGAAGATAATTTTCACTATTATAACTTTCACTTTTTATTTAGTAGAACTTGCACCAGATATAAACGAGAGATTAAGCACGAAATCTGAGGTATAATTTTAGGAGGTGAATTATATGGATTACAGAGTTGCCACAAAAGGATTTAACTTTACTGATGCTATGGAAAGTTATCTTGAAAAAAGGTTGGAAAAAATTGATAGATTCTTGGAAGACAATGTGCATTTAGAAATTAAATTTGAAAAGGATGCAGTTAATTATGTAGGAAAATTTATGGTTCATTATTTAGGAAAAGATATAGTTGTTACAGAAACAGATCCTGATATTTACGTTGTTATTGATAGGTTATCTGATTCTTTTGAAAAGAAGTTAAAAAGGGAAAAGGATTATGTAAGACCAAGACATAAAGCTAACTTTAAAGGTTTAGGTGAAACAATGGTTGACGAAATGCCAGAGGAAGAAGTAAGCGAAAAAGTAATAGGAGTAAAAAGAGTAAATTTAATGATAACAAGTGTTGATGAGGCAATTGATCAAATGGATATTATGAAACATGAATTTTTTGTTTTTAGAAATATGGAAACCAATGAAATTAATATGTTGATAAAAACAAAAGATGGTAAGTTGGTTTTGTATGAATTTGAAGAATAATAATGAGCCCCGAACGGGGCTTATTTTTTTATTGTGGTAAAATAAAGATGAAATGATAATGAGGAGGTAAAAGGTGATATTCTTATCTAAGTTAGTTTATGAAGGAATCTCTGAATTATTTGAACATGGATATCCAAATGAAAAATTGCAGAATTTAATAGAAGATGTGAAAAAACATCTTAACGTAGGTATTGTCAATTTGGCGATTTATGAGGAAAATAAAGGTATATTAAGAATAATCGCGGGAGAAAAAGATATTGTCTCAACAAAGATTGATAAGAACTTGATTAAAAATGCCTCAAATATAAATATTAAAGGCAAAAATTATTTCACCATTTTGCTGACTTTCAATTCAAATGTTATAGGTGGATTACTACTGGATAAAAAGGTTGATCTTGAGAAATATAAAAGTTATATTGAAGAACTTTCAAACATTTTATACCATTCTTACAATTTATATCTTGCTAAAATGAAAATGAAAAGAATGCAAAAACTCCTTGAAATAACTGATTTATTTTCGAGTGTTGAGAATGTTAACAATTTGATGAAAAAATTTGTAGAAACCCTTTATTTGCATTTACCTAGTGATATGATTTTTTTAGCTAAGAAGGATAATGAAGATTATATTATCAAAAATTCTCTTCCGGAAACTTATGTGGATAAGTTAATACCAGGCTTTTCTGATTTTGCGATAAATACGTTTATTGAAAAACCTCAAATAATTGTAAAACCAAAATTTGAGTGTGATTTTGTTGGATTTAAAGTAAAGTCAATGATGATTGTTCCTTTTCAATTAAATGAGGGCAGGGAAGAATTTTGGCTGGTGTTTATTAATAAAACACATGGCGCCGGTTACATACCAGAAAAAAGTTATGAATCTTTTGATCTTGATATTGCAATAGATGCGGTAAAAAGATTTGAATTGGCCTATTCAAGACTTTCATATTATGAGCAGTTGATAAATGAGATTAATAAACTAAAAAATTTAAAAATAGAACATGAGAAACTTATTGAAAATCAGAAAGAACAATTAAAAAAGCTAAATATTGTTCATTATATTAGTCAGGCGATGAGGACGAGCAATGATCCGAAAGAAGTGTTAAAAGTATTGTTAATAGGTTTAACTTCTGGAAGAACATTGGGATTTAATAGAGCCCTGTTGCTTTTAAAAGACAAAGAAAAAGATGTGTTAGTTGGAAAAGCATGGATAGGTCCGGCAAATGAGAAAGAAGTGGAAAACGAATGGAAAATAGCAAACCAAAGAGCAATGCGATATGGTGACGTTGTTCAATACCTTATGGAAGAATCTATGTCTTTAACTTTGGATAATATTCTTACAAAAAGAATTAAAGGGGCAATTTTTCCGTATAAATCCCATAGATTTCTTGAAAGAGCTGTTTTGAGAAGAAAAATAGTTCATGTAAATAAAAAAATGATAAATGAAATCCAGACACCAGATTATCTTTCACCACTTTTGGATACTGAAGAGTTTGTTATAGTTCCATTGGTGGGAAAGAATGATATTTTAGGTGTTGTAATCCTAGATAATAAATATTCGAAACATGAGATCAGTAGTTCTGATATCGAAATTTTAAGACTTTTGTCTGATAGTGCAGGCCTTGCTATAGAAAATTCAAAAAATTATGCAGAATTGAAAGAAAAAACTATAAATCTTGAAAGACAGAAATATGTAATTGAGTATTTGAAAGATTTTTCAGAGCTTGTTTTACAGAATTTAACAGCTGCTATTGTTGTTCTTAATAAAGAAGGTGAAATTACAGAATGGAATAAAAAGGCAGAGCATTATTTTAAAAAAAGTAAGGAAGAAATGCTTGGCAAGAATTTAAGTTTATTGGGTGAAAAATTCAAAGAATTAGGAAATTTAAGTTTTGAAGTGTTAAAAAATAAAAATGAATTGAAATTGACAAATTACTTAATTTCCATTCTTAATCAGGATAGATATTTTGATATTTCAATTGCTCCATTGTGGGATGCGGAAAGAATAATGTTACAGGGTACAATAATAACTTTTGAAGATGTAACAGAAAAGGTATTATTAGAAAAGGAAAGAAAAAAGCAGGAAAAACTTGCAGCTTTGGGTGAAATGGCAGCAAGAGTTGTTCATGAATTGAGAAATCCTATATCTGTACTTGGAGGATTTGTAAAGAGACTGGAAAAATATTCCGATGATGAGATTAAGAGGAGAAAATATTTGAAAATTATCTCAGATGAAATTTTTAGACTGGAGAATATAGTTTCAGAAATTCTTGAGTTTAGTAGAGAAAGAAAAGTTCTGAACTTTGAAGAGTTTAATTTGAATGAACTTATTTCAGAAGTGTTTTTACTTCATGAGGATAAAATTAAGGCTAAAAACATAATGTTTGAGTTTAAAACTGATAGTGAAAGAATTGAGATAAAAGCAGATAAATCAAGAATAAAACAGGTTTTGATAAATCTACTTCAAAATGCGATTGATGAAACGCTAGAAGGTGGTAAAATAGAAATGAAGGTAAAAAAGGGTTTAAGAAATGTGAAAGTAATTATCTGGAATCAAGGAAAACCTATTGAGAAAGAAATTCTTGAAAAACTGTTTACACCATTTTTTACTACAAAAGTACATGGTACAGGCTTGGGACTTTCGATATGTAAAAAAATAATAGAAGATGAACATCGGGGAAAAATTTGGGTGGAAACTACGGAAGATGGAAACTCATTTATTTTTGAAATCCCATACACCAATGAAAAGGAGGAAAAATATGCTTGAAATCATGTTGAAGTCCAAAATTCATATGGCGACTGTAACAGATAGAAGTATAAATTATATGGGAAGTATTGGTATAGATATGCAACTTATGAAAGAAGCAGGAATTAAACCTAATGAATTGGTATTGGTCGCTGATGTAAATAATGGCCAAAGATTTGTTACATATGTTATTCCAGAGGAAAGTGGGAGTAAAAAAATAGTTATAAATGGTGCAGCAGCAAGATTAGTAGAAAAGGGTGATAGGGTAATAATCATGGCTTTTGGGATGTTTTCTGAAGGGGAATATAAAGGTCCCAAAGTACTTATTATGAATGATAAAAATGATGTAGTAGAAATCAGGGAGGGATAGGATGCATTGTGAAAACTACGAAAGCAACCTAAAAAATTGTAATTGTAGTTATCCAGGTTGTCCCAGAAAAGGAAAATGTTGTGAGTGTCTTGCTTATCATAGGGAACGAGGGGAACTCCCGGCATGTTATTTTACAGATGAGGAAGAAAAAACCTGGAATAGAAGTATAGAGTATTTTGTAAAGAGAAGATAATATGGTATACTATGGACCAGAGAAATTAAAAAAGATTAATGAAATTAATGAAATTAGTGTTGTTAAAAAGGATAATCTGTTAAAATTTCTTTATGATTATAAAGAAAGATTGGATGTTTTTCATAAACATCTAATTCTTGTTTCTATTAGTTCACAAAACAATTTCTCACTTATTGTAGGTTATAATCCTGATGGAAAAATAATATATGGAGTAACAATATCAAATCCGTTTGAGAGAACTCCATCATTATATAAGATAAAAGATTATTATGATGAGCAACTTGCAAACTTTTATGATACATTATTTGGAAGCTCTAAGATACCTAAAATTCAGGCTGGAATATTAAGGTTTCCAATACAAACGCATTTTCTAGCAGTTGGTGGTGATAAATCACTGGTTGTAAAAGAAATGTTTTATGAGGAAGTAACCGGGAAGTCTTGGCTTAATTTTGCAAAAAAAGTTGATGCTAAGACGTACGAGAAAATTTTAAAATTATCCAATGGTCAAATCAATTTTTTAAAAACTTTTGTAACAGATGATGGAGTATATTTTGTAGGGATAAATAACGGGGAGTATAGAAATCTTTATGCAGAGTTTTTTGCGGTGTTGAGAAATAAATATGGTTTTAGTCCTGGAAAATTTTTTCCAATTTCTGGTATAAAGGAAAAGGTTGTTGGGATGTTTAAAATTAATTTAGAAGATATAAATAATACAATAATAATGGAAAAAATAGAGTTATTTGTGAAAGATTTTTTGAAATTCAGGGAATTTGTTAAAGAACTGGGGGGATAGTATGATTAATATTGAAAGTGTTGAATCCTTACTTACCAGAGTTCCAGGGGTTAAAGCTGCAAAGATAGTTCAAGAAGGCGATGAAATAGTTGAAATACATATAGTTGCAGATAGTGAAAAGAGTCCAAAACAAGTGGTTAGAGACATTGAGACAGTATTGCTCGCCAGTACTGGCTTAAAAATTGATAGAAGAATAGTTAGTGTTGCACAGATTAAAGGGGATATACAAAAAGCAAGAATTTTACCGTACTCGTTAAATAATTTAAAGGTTGAAGAACTTGATGGAAGAACTTTAAAGGTTTCAGTGGTAGTTGAGCATGGTAATGAGGAGTTTTATGGAGATGCAACTGGACCAAAGACCTCTAAAAATGTTCCAATAATAATTGGTAATGCTGTTCTTAATGCGCTTGCGGATATTCATGATTATGCTATATCTATAGATGATACTATTGAAGTGTATCTTGCAGGTAAAAAATTTATAATTACGCACCTTACAAAAGAATACAACTCACATGAAGAAAGCATAATTGGAGCAGCAGAAATTGATAATGATAAGTTTAAAGCAATAGCTGAAAGTGTTCTGGATGCTTTTAGAAGAATTTGAATAAATGGAGAGGAATAAGATATGAAATATTTTGAAACCTGGGATTTACCTGGAGATTTAAATATGGCCATTGATTATTCTTTGGGCTTTTTAAATCAACCTTTCCTTCGTTTTTACACCTGGAAAGTTCCTACCCTTTCATTAGGCGTGCATCAAAAACCAAAAAATATTAATTTCAAATTTTTAAAAGAAATAGGTTATGAATGTGTTAGAAGGCCCACAGGTGGAAGGGCCGTTCTTCATTTTAAGGAACTTACTTATAGTATAGTAATTCCAAAATGGCATGAATTTTTCAAACTTTCAGTTTTAGACTTTTATAAAGAGATTTCAAAAATCATTGTTGAAGGTTTGAATTCTCTTGGCTTTCCTGTTTCTTTAACTGAGAGAGGCAAAAAAGGAAATACTTTAGCCTGTTTTGATGCACCATCCTGGTATGAAATAACATTAAAAGATAGGAAGGTTGTTGGAAGTGCCCAAATGAGGACAAAAGACTTTGTATTGCAACATGGTTCAATAATTTTGGAAACAAATAATGAAATAAAGTATTGTTTTAAAAATTATGAATTTGATGTTATGCAATACGGATTAGATTTGCACATGAAGATTGAAATTAATAAATTGAAAGAAAGTTTGCTACAGGCGTTTTCTAAACATTTTAAAATCGAAAAAATGGAAAATATTGATGAAATATTAAAACTCGCTGAAAAAGAAAGGAAGAGATTTATTTGTACGGAAAGTTATACATAATTGGAACACCAATTGGTAATATTGAGGATATAACTTTACGTGCTTTGGAAATATTAAAAAAAGTTGATTTGATCTTATCTGAAGATACAAGAAGAGTTTTGAAACTTCTAAATTATTATTCTATTTCAAAACCTGTTGATTCTTTTAATGAGCATAGTTCACTTAAGAAGAAGGAAAAAATAATTGAAAAGTTAAAAAATGGGGAAAATGTTGCATATGTAAGTGATGCAGGAATGCCTGTTATTGCTGACCCTGGGACTGATTTGATTAATTTGTGCCATGAAAACAACATAGAAGTTGATGTTATTCCAGGGCCAAGTGCAGTTTTGACAGCTTTAACTGCAAGTGGGTTTTATGGAAACAGGTTTATGTTTTTAGGTTTTATGCCAAGAGATAAGAAAAGAAGAAGATTGTTAAGAGAAATAGCCAAGGGAGACAGGCTTAATACTATTTATATCTTTTTTGAAAACCCGGAACGATTACTAAAAACCTTTAAAGATATTTATGATATCCTCGGTGACATAGAAATTTTTGTAGCAAGAGAGATGACAAAGATGTTTCAGGAATACTTTAAGGGAACAGTTATAGAGGCTATTGATCATTTTAATAGCGGTGTAAAAGGTGAAATAACTGTAGTTATTAAAGTTGAGAATAATAAATGAGGTTATTTGAAAAAATTTAAAAAAAGATTGACAAAAAATTTAAAAGGTGTATACTTTAATTAACCCCGGAGAAGGGGAATGTAAAATGATTTACGAGGAGGCGTTTTTTTTATGAAAGGTACAGTTAAATGGTTTGATGCAAAGAAAGGTTACGGATTCATCACCAAAGAAGATGGTGAGGATATTTTTGTTCACTGGAGTGCAATCCAGACAGAAGGTTTCAAGACATTAAAAGAAGGTCAAGAAGTTGAGTTTGAGGTTCAAGAAGGTCAAAAGGGTCCTCAAGCTGCAAATGTAAAACCACTTTAATCCGTAGACCAATAATAAGCCCCCATTTAATGGGGGCTTTTAATTTATTTATTAGATGATTTGTTTTCTTGTTTGGAGGAATTGCTGTTTTTACTGTCTGTTATATAAAATCCACTTCCTTTAAACACAATTCCAACTCTACCAATTGTTCTTTCCATTTCATTTCCACATACATCACATATTATTTCCGGTGTATCATTAATTCCGTGAAGTTCAACTTTTTCGGTTCCGCAATTTTTACAAATATACCTGTACATTGGCATTTTATCACCTCCATTGCTGGTCTGATAATTTTCCATTTATATTATTATATAACAGTCAAACTAAGTCAAGTACAATTAGTTATCTATATGGTAAAATTTGTATGAGGTGAAGATAATGGTATATGAAATTGCTTTGTCGGGAATTAATGTGAATAAACCATTATTTTATTCATATGAACTTGATCTTGAGATTGGTGAAAGGGTTTATGTTAACTATAATGGGAAAAAGATAATTGCATATATTTTAGATAAAGGCGATTATACAAAAAAAGATGGCGATATTATAGGTAGAGTTGATGGTAGAAGTTTTGTTGCTGACTGGTATGTTAGAGTCATAAAAGAAGTGAGTAAAGAATACAATATACCTGCTGGAAGGTTGCTGGATTTGTCTTTTCCAAAAGGCATTGATGAGTATTTTGTGAATAAGATAAAATCATTAAGTCCTTTATATCCTATCGAAGAATTAACAGTAAAGGAATTTGTTAAAAAATATGGAGAAAATAAATTAAAAGAATTCCTAAAAAATGGCTTAATAAAGATTGAAAAAGATTTAATGGTAAGAAAACCAAGGCCTCAGAGGGATATGTATGTGTATCTTGAAGCTGATATAAGAGAAATTTCAGAAAAAAGATTAACACAAAAACAAAAAAAGGTTCTAAATTATCTTCTTTCAAGAGGAACGGCGACTTATCGTGAGTTGAAAAGTATATTAGGTATTTCCAAGGATACTCTTTTACAACTTGAAAGAAAGAAAATTGTGAAACTATATGAAAAACCAGTAGAGTATGAAAACAGGAGAGTTGAACTTACAGAAAATCAAAGAAATATAGTTGAGGATATAAAAAGAAACAAAGGGAAACATTTGTTAATGGGAGTCACAGGAAGTGGGAAAACAGAAGTTTATCTTTCGGTCATGGAACATTTTTTAAAAATTGGAAGAACGTTGTATCTTGTTCCAGAGACGTCTTTAATTGAGCAAACTTATTCCAGAATAAAATCAAGATTTCCAGAACTTAACATAGGCATTTATCATAGTTATCTAACTAAGTCAAAAAAGATAGATATCTGGTTAAAAAGTGTAACAGGGGAAATAGATGTATTAATTGGAACAAGAAGTGCTGTTTTTGTCCCTTTAAAAAATCTTAATCTTGTAATAGTTGATGAGGAGCACGATGATAGTTACTATCAGGACACTCCTCCTATATACGATGCTATTTCCATAGTCGAAAGATTTCCAAAGACAGTTATTTTCGGTAGTGCTACTCCACGTTTAGAGCATTATCAGGCTGCGAAAGAGGGAAGGTTCCACTTTCATATTCTACCTGAAAGGTTTGGAACAGTTTTACCTGATGTTGATATCATTGATTTAAACAAGGAGGAAAAATTAACGCCACATCTTTCCAGAAAGGTAATTGAAGAGATTAAATCAGAGCTTGATAAAGGTAATAGCGTCATAACTTTTGTAAGACGAAAAGGTTTTTCACTTTTAATGTGTCAGAGATGTGGGTATTTTGTAAAATGTCCGCATTGTGATGTTGCCTTGACATATCATAAAGAAGAAGGGAAATTAAAATGTCATATTTGTGGTTACACTCAAAGTGTTATAAATGTCTGCCCTTCTTGTGGTTCTGTAATGCTACTTGAAAAAGGTGCAGGGACAGAAAGGATGGAAAAAGAGTTAACAGCCCTTTTTCCAGGTAGAATCATTACCCGGGCTGATACGGAGATAATCAAAAAGCCAAACTTATTTAATGATGTCATTAAGGACCTTTTAAATGGAAAAATTGATATATTAGTTGGAACAAAGATGATTACAAAAGGATTGGATGTTCCAAGTATTTCACTGATTGTTGTTACTGATATTGATGCAATTTATAAGTTACCGGATTATAATTCTGAGATAAAAGCTTTTCAATTGCTTGTTCAGGTAGTGGGGAGATCAGGGCGAAGGAGTAAAGGAAAGGCTTTAATACAAACGTATAATCCAGAAAGTGAAGTATTAAAATACGCAATCGAACAAAATGTTGTTAAATTTTATGAAAATGAGCTTAATAAAAGGAAGAATCTAAATTATCCACCTTTTTCTAACGTTGTTCAGGTAATTACATATTCATCCGATAAAGAATTTGGTTATGTTTCCATTAGTAAGATTGTGGATGAACTTAAAAAGGTTATAGAAGATGAGATTATTGGACCTACTGAATATATAATTCCAAGAATAAGAGGTAATTATCTGCATCACTTTATAGTAAAGACAAAGAATGTAAAAGAAATAAATGAAAAGCTAAATAAAGTGTTGACCAATTATCCAACAAAAACCATTGTCAGGATAAATCCTCCTTCGCTTCTGACTTATGCTTGATGACCGTGAAATTTGGCATCAATTAATCATTTTTAAACTGATATGTTTTAAATCTTTATCTATATCTATTATTTCAACATCAACAATTTGATTGATATGAATTTCACCATTTAGTTTGCTTTTATGTATTAGCCCACTTTCTTTGATACCAATGTCTACAAAAGCTCCAAAATCTGTGATGTTGGTTACTGTTCCTTGAAGTCTCATACCAACTTTTAAATCTTCAAATGTTAGTATGTCATCGTATAAAAGTGGTTGAGGCAGCTCATCCCGAGGATCTCTCCCGGGTTTTATTAAATCCAGAATAATATCCTTTAATGTGTAAATTCCTATATCTAATTCTTTTGAGAGTTCTGTAAGTTTTTTTTCATCACTAAGAATTTTTTCCATAGTATTTTTAATTTGGTTTTCCTTTTCTTTTATATTAAATACATTAAATCCGTATATTGACAGTAATTTTCTTGCTGTTTCGTAGTTTTCTGGGTGGATTCCCGTCATTTCTAAGGGGTTTGCTCCATCAAATATACGTAAAAAACCTGCGCATTGTTGATATATTTTTTCGCCAAGGCCTTTAATTTTTAAAAGTTCTTTTCTTTCTATAAATTTCCCATGCGTTTCTCTGTACTCAACAATTTTTTTTGATAGTTTCGAAGTAATTCCTGAAACATATTCAAGTAGTTTGGGGGATGCAGTGTTTAAATTAACTCCAACATGATTAACGACATCTTCTACTACGTTATCCAGTTTTTCTTTTAAAAGTTTTTGATTTACATCATGCTGGTATTGGCCAACTCCAAGTGATTTTGGGTCTATTTTGACAAATTCTGCAAGTGGATCTAAGACTCTCCTGCCAATACTTATTGCACCCCTGATTGTGACATCAAGATTAGGAAATTCTTCCTTTGCAAGCTTAGATGCAGAATAAACTGATGCACCTGCTTCATTTACAAATAGATATTTAATATTAAGATTATGATTTTTAATAAGTTGGGCTATAAATTGCTGTGTTTCTCTTGAAGCTGTTCCGTTGCCGATGGCAATTAGATTTAAATCATATTTCTTGATGAGTTCTAAAACAATTTTTTCTGAATTTTCAAAGTCATTGTGGGGTGGTACAGGATAAATTGTTTTATGTTCCAGAAATTTTCCATTTTCATCAATTACGACTACCTTACAACCTGTTCTATAACCAGGATCAATTGCTAGAATTCGTTTTCCTTTTATTGGAGGGGTTAAAAGAAGCTCTTTTAAATTTTTTGAAAATATTTCGATAGCTCTTTTTTCAGCCTTTTCTTTTAATATTTTCCTCACTTCATTTTCAATAGATGGATAAAGCATATTGTTCCAACCGTATTCAAGACCTTTTAGAATTAGTTTGTTATTTTCTTTCCAATTGGTAAGGTAGTTATTGAATAAATCATTTTTAAATTTTTCATCCAATTTGATATTTACTTTCAAGACCCCCTCGTTTTCCCCACGAAAAATGGAAAGAATTCTATATTCTGGGATTTTGTTCAATTTCTGTGTAAAATCAGTGAAAATTTCGTATTTTGTTTTTGTATTTTCGAACTCTTTTTTCTTATACGTTTTTATATATCCGAATTTCAAAATGTAGTCTAGAAGTTTAGTCCTGATTTTTGCGTCATGGGCGAACCATTGCCCAATTATATGCGATACTCCTTCTTCAATTTTTTCGATAGAATCAAATTTCTCATTTAGAAATTTTTTTGCTTCAAGATTAAAATCTATTTTTTTAAATAATAAAAGCTTGGCGAGCGGTTCTAACCCATTTTCTATAGCGATATCTGCTTTGGTCTTTTTTCTCTTTTTGAATGGAAGATATATATTTTCAAGCTCGGATAATTTTGTGCAATTTAGAATCTTGTTCTTCAATTCCTCAGTCAGTTTTCCCTGACTATCTATTGATTTTAGAACTGTTTGTTTGTAATTTTCAAGTTTTTGGTAATAGTTAAATCTATCTTTTATTTCTCTAATTTGTTCTTCATTTAAATTTCCTGTTGCTTCTTTTCTATATCTACTAATAAATGGTACTGTATTATTTTCAAGAAGCTCCAGAGTATTTTTAACCTGCCAATACTTAATGTTTAGTTCTTTTGATACTAAATTTATAATATCCATTTTTTCTACCTCCCAGTCAATTATATCAAAAACAAAACTTTCAATATTACTGATTAATTTAAATTTAAAGTATTTAATATAAATAAATTTGTTTATATGAGTTTTTATGCAATTTTAATAGTTGAAGTTGAAAAATGTATAATTAATTGAAAACACAAAAAAAAGGGGGGATGTTTTTGTCCAGAAGGGTTGTTGCTCATCCTATACTTGGAGATCTAATAGAAGAAGAAGTAATAGAATTTGAATTTGAAGGATTGAAACTAAAAGCTTTGAAAAGTGATACTATTGCCAGTGCTTTGATTAGTAATGGAATTGATATCTTTGGATTTTCTGAAAGTGGAAAACCAAAAGGTTTTTTCTGTGCAATAGGTAAATGTTCTTCGTGCCTTGTAGTTGTAGATGGTGTTCCAAACGTAAGAGCATGTATTACACCTGTAAGAGATGGGATGAGGGTTGAGAGACAAAAAGGAAAGGGGAAACCTGTATGGTAAAAAAGGTGCAGGCATTAGTTATTGGTGCGGGTCCAGCAGGTTTATGTGGTTCAATTGCGATTGCAGAGAACGGTGTAGAAGTATTGGTTGTAGATGAGGGATTAGTACCGGGGGGACAACTTCCAAAGCAAACTCACAAGTTTTTTGGTCATGAAGGTTTCTTTGCTTCAGTGAGAGGGTTCGAAATAGGTGAAAAATTATATAATGATGCAGTAAATCTTGGTGTTAAATTTTTAATGAAAACAACGGTAAGTGGTATATATGAGGATGTTATTGTTTTATATGATAGAGAAAATGAAAGGATATATGAGATAAATGCTGATTATGTATTAATTGCAACGGGTGCTTCTGAAAGGTTCATTTCCTTCAAGAAAAATTATCTTCCAGGTGTGTATGGTGCGGGAGCAGTTCAAACTCTTATGAATCAATACAGGGTTTTACCCGGTAATGATTTTCTAATTGTTGGTGCTGGAAATATAGGGCTTATAGTTGCATATCAACTTCTTCAAGCAGGTGCTAATGTAAAAGCTATTGTTGAAGCCTCAAATAAAGTTGGTGGGTATCTTGTTCATGCAAATAAAGTAAAAAGAATGGGAGTTCCAATACTTTTGAGACATACTATTGTGGAAGCAATTGGTGAAGAAAGAGTAAGAGGAGCGGTAATAAGTGAAGTTGATGACAGTTTTAATCCTATAAAAGGAACGGAGAAAGAACTTGCGGTAGATACAATTTGTTTGGCTGTAGGACTTCAGCCAAGTATTGAACTAGCAGCACAGGCTGGTGCGGAAATAAAATATATTCCTGAGCTTGGAGGATATGTACCAATTCGAGATGAAAATATGAAAACGACAGTAGATAATGTGTATATTGCTGGAGATCTTGCAAGTATTGAAGAAGCTTCAACAGCGATGATAGAAGGATATATTGCGGGATATAACATTGCACAGAAGATTACGGGATTGGATTTGAGCGAAAATATCAGTAAAATGAAAAAAGAACTTGAAGAATTTAGAAGAGGACCATTTTCTGGTAAAGTAAGAAAAGGATTGAAAAAATTTGGAGTAGAGTTTCCTGAAGGTGGCTTTAGAACAGAACCCCAGAAAGATGAAGGGCCTGCCGGGAAATTAAGGGTAAAGATTGAGTGTCCACAAAATATTCCCTGTAATCCATGTGAAACTTCCTGTCCCACTGGTGCAATCGATGTTGGTGGAAATATTAATGGGTTACCTTACGTTGATTATGATAAGTGTATAGGTTGTGGTGTTTGTGTAATGAAGTGTCCTGGTCTTGCGATATTCCTGGTACAGGAACTTTCAGATTATTCAATAGTTGGTATACCATATGAATTTGAATTGCCCGAAAAAGGAGAAAAGGTGTTGCTTTTAGATAGGAATGGTGAAATTGTTGGTGAAGGAGAAATTGAAAAGATTGTGAGAAATAGTAAGGGAAAAACACATATTGTATATTTAAAAGTGCCAAAAGGGCTAGAAGATAATGTTAGACATTTTGTTAGACATGAAGAAAAAGAAGAAGAGATTGTTTGTAGATGTGAAGAAATTACTAGAAGTGAGATTGAGAAGGCTATAGAAGAAGGTTATACGGATTTTGAAGAATTGAGGAGATATTTAAGAATATCTATGGGGCCTTGTGGAGGAAGAGTGTGTAGATTACAAACTTTATCGATTATTTCATTAAAAACGGGTATTCCCATTTCTGAACTTGAGTCAGGAAGGTTTAGACCACCTAGTATTCCAATTCCTTTTAAAGCAATACTAAAGGGAG
This sequence comes from Thermosipho sp. (in: thermotogales), assembly GCA_017656345.1. Classification (GTDB taxonomy): domain Bacteria; phylum Thermotogota; class Thermotogae; order Thermotogales; family Fervidobacteriaceae; genus Thermosipho_A. The sequence goes on from JACDNZ010000008.1 coordinate 34,372, forward strand.
ATGAAAAAGATGAAATATAAAGTTTGTATAATTGGCGGAGGAATAATTGGAACAGCTATAGCATATTTTTTAGGAAAATTAGGGGAGAATTCGGTAGCGATTTTTGAAAAAAGATATCTTTCGTCAGGAGCTACTGGACGATGCGGTGGAGGAATAAGGCAACAGTGGAGTACTAAATCCAACGTGAGACTTGCAATGCGAAGTGTAGAATTTTTTAAGAAATTTAAAGAAGAAGTAGGTATGGATATTGAATACAGGCAAGGAGGATATTTATTATTATCTTATTCAGAAGAGGAAGCAAGACAATTTGAGAAAAATGTTGAGATGCAAAGAGAAGAAGGATTGGATGTTGAAATTCTGAGTCCTAGGATGGTTTCTAAAAGATATCCTTATATTAATACCGATGGGCTTATACTTGCAACTTTTTGCCCAACTGATGGGCATGCAAATCCGCATAAAGCAACATTTGGATATGCAAATGCAGCAAAGAAGATGGGAATTGATATATATACTCATACAGAAGTTAATGGAATTGAAGTGAAAAATGGAAAGATATGTGGAATACATACTTCGAAAGGATATTTCGAATGTGATATAGTTGTGAATGCTGCAGGAGCGTGGTCAAAAGAGGTAGGAATGATGGCGGGTGTTCAGCTTCCAACAGAAAGTTATAGACATCAAATTTTTGTAACGGAGCCTCTTGAATATTTTTTCCCATTTATGGCAATTAGTTTTTCAGGAAATTTTTACATGAGGCAGGCGTTACATGGTCAGTTTATAATGGGCCAGGGTGATAAAGATGAAAAACCCGGAATAAATGAAAATGTGACCTTTAGATTTGAAAAAGAAATGGCAAGGAAAATGACAAAAATTTTCCCATTCCTTGAAAATGTAAGAATTTTAAGACATTGGTCAGGTGAATACAATATGTCACCTGATGCACAGCCAATACTTGGAAAATCTGATAAGATAGATAATTTTTATTATGCAATTGGTTTTTCTGGCCATGGGTTCATGTTAGCTCCTGCAGTTGGTGAAGCAATAGCGGAACTTATAGTATTTGGAAAGACCATACATAGTGATATATCGTATCTTAATACAGAAAGATTTAAAAAAGGAATAGTTCAGGAGAAAAATGTGGTATAAAATATGGTATAATATAATGATTGCTTTAAGACATTTTCATCTCTTCAAAGGAGGGGAAAAGTATGAAGAAACTTTTGGTCATATTTTTGGCTTTAACTGTTGCAGTTTTTGCTTTTTCACAAACAAAGATAGTATTCTGGCATGCTATGGGTGGGGGTCATGGTAGAACGCTTGAGCAAATAGTTCAAAACTTCAACGATACCCATCCAGATATTCAAGTTGAAGCTGTTTATGTAGGGAATTACGGTGCTTTGAGTCAAAAATTGCTTGCTGGTGCACAAGCTGGTGAGCTTCCAACAATCTCTCAAGCATATTCAAACTGGACTGCAAAACTTATTCAAAGTGGCGTTGTACAACCTTTGAATGGATTTATAAGCGATCCCAAAATAGGTTTAACAAAGGAAGAATGGGAAGATGTCTTTGAACCACTTAGAAAGAATTGTATGTGGGGAGACACAGTATATGCGGTTCCATTTAATAAAAGTCTTTATGTTCTTTATTACAACGTAGATCTTTTCACATTGTATGGTTTGGATGTTCCAAAATCAATAAATGAACTTTTCTATGATGCCAAAGTTTTAACTGAAGATGTTGATGGTGATGGACAAGTTGATCAATATGGATTTGGTTTCAGAACAACAGTAGATTTCTTTAATATCCTCTTAACATTAAGAGGAGGATCCATTTTAAGATTCGAAAATGGAAGATGGGTATCAAATATCGATAGTCCAGAAACAAGAGAAGTCTTAACATTTGTAAAGAAAATGATAGATGATGGTATAGCATTCTATCAAGGTGGCTACATGGATGGTCCATTTGGACAACAAAAAATAGCAATGTTTATTGAAACTATTGCAAGTAAACCATATGTTAATAAGAGTTCAGCTGGTAAATTTACATGGGCCTGGGCACCAGTACCAGTTTGGAAAACAAGAAAAGTTCCATTTGCAGGAACAGACATAATTATGTTTGCAAATGCAACTGAAGAAGAAAAGAAAGCTGCATGGGAATTCATGAAATATCTCATTTCCCCAGAAGTAACCGCATTCTGGTCAATAAACACTGGATATATTCCTGTAAGGAAGAGTGCTCTTGAAACAAATATCTGGAAAGAATACTTAAAAACTGATCCTCTAGCAGAAGTTCCATTGTCACAAATTAATAATGCAGTATTTGATCCACAAATAGGTGTTTGGTACGAAATTAGAACAGTTGTTGGAAATATGTTCTCAGACTTTGTAAATGGAAAAGTTGATATGGAAACAGCAATTAAAACTGCAAACGATCAGATTAATAAATATCTTGCGGAAGAATACGGAGAATAATTGTATATTTTAAAATATGGCCACCCCTTGGATTTGTCTAAGGGGTGGCTTTTTATTTGTATTGTTATATAATTATATTGAAGATTGTGTGAGGTGAGTTATGAAAGCAGTTATAAATGCTGAAAAATTGAAAAGGGTTATCTCACATATTGATAAAGTTGCTGGAACGGTAGAACCAACCCATCGAATAGTTGGTGTAGCTTATCATAATGGAAATCTTGTGTTTTATGGTGGAGATGGTTGTTTTGCGGTAAAAGCAGAAATATGTGAGATAAATCCTACATCTTTAAAATTTAGTATTTTTTTAGATATATTAAAGTCTTTTGTTTTGGAATTAAAAGGAAATGTGTTTATGTATTCTGATGGAAATTATGTTACTTTGAGAGTGAAAGAAGAGAATTTGAAATTAAAAGTTGGAAAGTTCAGGTTTGAAAAATTTGAAGATCGTTTTGATATTGTTGCAAAACTTAGTAAATCTTCCTTTGTTAATGATCTTGATTTTGCATCTTCACATATAGAAGAAGGTTGTATGGTTGATATGTATTTTGGAAAAAAAGTTAAGTTAATATCCGAATATAAAGATATTATTTGTTTTTCTTTGAGAGATTCCTATGATAGTAATATGAGTTTAAATTGGAGTATCCCATATTATACTGCAAGACACATAGTAAAATCATTAAAAGATAGTTTTTCAAGAGAAATTTTAATTGGAAAAGGATTAGAGCATCTGATTTTACAGTCAGATTACTTTTACAACGTATGTGGTGAGGAGATTGCAGAAAACAGGTTGTTTTTGGTGGAAGATGAAATAAAAAATAGTAAACTTATTTCAAAAATTGGTTCGAATCATTTTAAACATTATCTAAGGCGTTCAATGATTTTGGGGAGAAACTCACAGGTAAAGCTAAGTGCTACAAAAAGGGGAATATTCTTTTATACTTTTTCTCGTGGTATGGAGTATAAAGGTATACTTGAAACGAATGTTGAAGGAAGCTTCACAACGACAGCCAATGCGTATTTCTTAAGAAGTGCGCTTAATAGAATAGGCGGTGAAAATTTAATATTAATGCTCGGAAAAAGTCATTTAATCATATCAACACCGCAGAAGAAAAGATTTATATTACTTAAAATTATTTAGAATTTTTTCAATTTCATCCAGTATCTGTTCTTCTTTGTATTCACCAACAATTTCTCCATTATAAAAAAGTACAAATCCGTTTTTGACACCTGCAATTCCAATGTCTGCGTCTTTACCTTCACCTATTCCATTAACTACACAGCCGAGAATAGCTATTTTTAAATTTTTACTTAAATGAGAAAACTTATCTTCTACAATATTTGCCCATTTTTCGACATCTATTTCAGTTCTGGAACAGGTTGGGCAGGCTATTACTTCCATACCATTTCTAAGTCCAAGTGATATTAAAATTTTTTTAGCAATTTTTATTTCATTTACAGGATCACCAGCAATAGAAACTCTAATTGTATCTCCTATATTTTTGTACAGGAGATAACCGAGTGCCATTGAAGATTTAACTATTGACCATTCGTAGGTTCCTGCCTCTGTTACACCTATATGAAGGGGATAATCTGTAAGCTTTGAAATTTTTTCGTAAGCTTTTATGGTTTCTATCACATCTGAACTTTTTACTGAAATTACAATATTTTCAAAACCATACTTTTCAAGAATTCTTACTTCTTTTAATGCTGATTCACATAATGCATCTACTTTTGGAAGATGTTCAAATTCTTTTGAAATAGAACCTGAATTTGCACCTACTCTAATTGGAGTATGATATTCTTTAGCTATCTTTACTATTTCTTTCACTTTTTCTTCATTTCCTATGTTGCCAGGATTAATTCTTATTTTTTTAGCGCCGTTTTTGATACTTTCAATTGCAAGTTTATAATTATAATGAATATCCGCAATTACGGGTATTGGTGATTTTTCAGTGATGATTTTTAAGCTTTTAGAAGCTTCAAAGTTTGGTACAGAAACTCTTACAAGCTCACAGCCTGCTTTGTGAAGTTTATATATTTGATTTAATGTTGAGTTATAATCTTCTGTGTTCGTATTTGTCATTGATTGAATGACAATCGGGTTATTACCACCTATCTTTACATTTCCAATGGAGATTTCTTTTGACATGATATCACTCCAATCTATTTCAACAATAATATACCTCTTTAAGATGGCTTTGTCAAAAAGTGCGTTTGTAAAATGTAAGCCTTTTTGTTAAAATAAATATTGAAAAATGTATTGAGAGATGTATTACATTATCAAATAAAAAACATAAAGAAATTTTGTATTTTCGAATAAAAGTGTGGAGGTGATTTATATAATTAATGTTATAGCATTCATTGTAGTTTTCATGTTTGTTGTAATTGTTCATGAGCTTGGTCATTTTTTATTTGCGAAAATTTTTGGAGTTGACGTTATTGAATTTGCGATTGGTTTTGGCCCAATACTTTATAAGAAGAAAATTGGGAAAACTTTGTTGCGTATAAATTTGATACCGTTTGGTGGATATGTGAGGTTAAAAGGTGAGCAGCTTGATGAAGAAGGAGAAAATGCTTTATATTCAAAGCCTGCATGGCAAAGATTATTGATTGCGTTTGCAGGTCCACTTTTTTCTATATTAGCAGCTTATATTTTATTTATTCCTATTGTTTCTATCTGGGGAGTTCCTGCTGTAACTGTTGGGAAAGTTATAGAAAATACCCCTGCACAAATTGCTGGGTTGCAGGATGGTGATGTAATTTTAGAAGTCAATGGAAAACGAGTATTTAGTTCAATTGAAGTTAGTGATTCAATATCTAAAGATGTTGTCACGTTTACCATTTTACGAAATGGAAAAAAATTGAATTTGGTCATAACCCCTGAGTTGTCTCCACCTGAACATATTATAGTACTTGATGATGTTAATGGGAAAATAGTTGGAAAGGTTGAAAAGATAAATGGTTTTTTACCTGAAAATAATTTAAATTTAAAAGCTGGTGAATATATCGAAATAGAAGATGAATATGGTAACGAATTGACAGGTGCTGTTGTGAGTTATTTGTACCGTAATGAAAGATATACAGTAGGTTTTTACTATGCGGGAGTTAAACCATATATAAACAAAGACATTGAACCATTTAAAAAAGGGGACAAATTGGTTAGAGTAAATGATATTGAAATTAGTGACTATCTTTCTATTGTAAAACTTGTAACTGCTTTAGGTTTAAATGAGAATCAACTTTATCTTGATATTTGGGGTAAGAAAATTGATAAATATATAGAACCTCTTGACAACGAAATTACAGTATTGATTGAAAGAGGCGGAGAAAATTTGACATTTAACTTTACAAAGGAAGAATTTGCAAAGATAATATCGGAACCTGGTTTTTTCCAGACAGAAAATTATATATTAAAACCTGAAAATCTAGGTGAAACAATATCATTAGCAGTTCAGCGTTGTAATTCCGCAGCTATTGCTATCTGGAAGGCTTTTCAAAAGTTGTTTACAAAAGGAGAAGGTGTCGAAGATATTGCTGGCCCAATTGGGATAGCAGTAATTGTAGGTGAAGCTGCAAAAGCTGGTTGGGAAATGATCTTAACTGTTGTGGCATTTTTTACATTAAATCTTGGAATTTTTAATCTTTTACCACTTCCTGCACTTGATGGTGGAAGGATAATCTTTTCATTGATTGAGATTATAACCAGGAAGAAAGTTGATAGAAGAATTGAAGCTATAATTCATACTATTGGATTTTTCATTCTTATGGGAATTGCTTTTTATTTCATCTTTGCTGATATTTCAAGGTTCTTTTAAGGAGTGATTGATTTGAACATAAAAATTACAGATTCCGAATTGCTTGATATACAATTTGAAGATTTGAAAAACTTTTCTGAAACAAGGATTGTAAATATGAAAAGAAAAATAGTTTTAAACTTTATGGAAAACAGTGATGTCATTGGTTTTGTAACTTTCGATATGAGGTATTTTAACAAGAATGCTTATATTACTTATTATCTTGTTCCGGAAGAGCGAGGAAAGGGTAAAGGTAAAAAAATGCTAAGTTTTGCAATTGACTTTGCGTTTAATGAATTAAACCTTGAAAGGATTACAGCGGAAGTATACGAGTATAACGAGAAATCTTTGAAGTTGCTCGAAAAGCTCGGCTTTAAGATTGAAGGAAGGATTAGGAAAGGCAAGTATCATAATGGAAGATATTATGATATTTTGATATACGGAATGTTGAAGGAAGAAAAAAGAGCGGGTTGACCCGCTCTTTTTATTTTTTTAAGTTAAAATAATCAGAATTTTCATCATGCTCTATTTTAAGATATCTATTTTTTGCAGTTTCGTATATCTTTTCAATGATCGATTGTAGGTCACTATTTTTACTCAATTTTTCGATTTTTTCTTTTAATGGAGAGATAAATTCGAAAGTATCACTTTCAAATCTTATATATTGTGAATAAGAAGAATCAATATTTTCATCAATTAAAGATAAGAATTTTAAAATTGTGTATATGAAAACTTCTCTGACGTCTGATTTTCTTTTCGCTTCAATAAGTTTTTCGCGGTATTCAGGTTCAATCTCATGATAATATTTTACGTATGAATAAATTTTTTCGCCTTTAATCATAGGATCACCCCTTTTCAAATTTTTGATAATTTAACGGAAAAATAACTTAAGGCAACAAAAGCAGCAGTTTCAAATCTCAAAATTTTTTTACCGAGTTTAATACCTTTAAAATGTTTTTCTAGCTCCATGGTTTCTTCCTTTGAAAATCCACCTTCTGGGCCGACTATTATTCCGACGTCATTTCTAATTTCCTCAGGAAATTTTTGACCGTTAAAATCAAGATAGTAAGTATTTGGAGGGGCTATCTTAAAAATTTGCGGAAAATTAATGATTTCGAAACTGGGGAATTTGTACCTTACACATTGTTTGCAACTATTTCTAATCAAAAGGTTTATTTTGTCTGTTTTTTCCAAATAATTTCTATTTGAAAATCGTGTTTTCGTTATATAAATCTTATCTACTCCCAGTTCTACTGATTTCTCTATTAACCATCTAAGCCTTTCCCATTTTCCTGAGGGGGCAAAAAGTATTAGCTTATTCTCACTTTTTTCTTCTATATGTTTAGACTCCAGTACTTTGCCAAAAGATTTCTGTTTTTTAATGTTTTCAAGTTTTACAGTATAGATATTTCCAGAGCCGTCTGTACAAATTAATATGTCGCCGGGTTTCTTCCTTGTTACTTTCAAATGAGCAGTTTCGTGCTCATCAAAGATTGCAAGGTCATTTTCTATGTTGCAGAAGAAGATATTTGGCATTTGATCACCTCACTTTAATTATACTATATTATTTGTTGAACTTAGATATTTGTAGTATAATTTCATAAAGAGATAAATAACACAATAGGAGGGGTTTTATGAAAGAATATATTCCGCAGGATATAGAAAGAAAATGGCAAAAAATATGGGATGAAGAAAGAGTTTTTGAAACACCGCAACAATCCGAGAAACCAAAGTTTTATGACTTGGTAATGTTTCCATATCCTTCTGGAACATTACATGTAGGTCACGTGAAAAATTATGTTATAGGTGATATTGTTGCAAGGTACAAAAGGATGAAAGGATATAATGTACTCCATCCGTTTGGATACGATGCATTTGGTCTTCCAGCCGAGAATGCAGCAATAAAGAATAAGATTCATCCTGAGGAATGGACTTTCAAAAATATTAATGTCATAAGAGAACAAATTAAGAAAATAGGAATTAGTTATGATTGGACCAGGGAAATAGCAACCTGTAAGGAGGATTATTATAAATGGACACAATGGCTATTTTTAAAGTTATATGAAAATGGTCTTGCCTATAAGAAAAAAGGAGCAGTAAATTGGTGCCCGAACTGTCAAACAGTTCTTGCAAACGAACAGGTAGTGGATGGCAAGTGTGAGAGATGTGGAACAGAGGTCACTATAAAACACTTGGAGCAATGGTATTTTAAGATTACTGAATATGCTGAAAAGCTTTTAAATGATATTGATAAGTTAACTGGCTGGCCTGAGAATGTGAAAACAATGCAAAGAAACTGGATAGGTAAAAGTACTGGTGCAGAAGTAGATTTCCCGGTTGAAGGTCTTGATATGAAAATTAGAGTTTTTACCACAAGACCCGATACACTCTGGGGAGTAACTTTTATGGCTATTGCGCCTGAATCTCCTCTTGTTGAACAACTTGTAACTGACGATAGGAAAGAAGAGCTTTATAAATTCTTACAAAAAATATCACTTGAAGATAGATTCAAAAGAACGAGTATTGAGGCAGAAAAAGAGGGATTTTTTATTGGTAGATATGCAATTAATCCGGTAAATGGTGAAAAAATCCCAATTTATGTCGCAAATTATATTTTATACGAATATGGAACAGGAGCAATAATGGCGGTACCTGCGCATGATCAAAGAGATTTTGCATTTGCTAGAAAATATAATTTGCCAATAAGGGTTGTTATTGATAATCCTGAAAATTCACTGGATCCAGAAAAGATGGAAGAAGCCTATGAAGACGAAGGTATCATGGTAAATTCAGGACCATTTGATGGCTTAAATAGTAACGAAGCAATTGATAAAGTAATTGAGTATCTTGAAGAAAAAGGTATTGGAAAGAGAAGTGTTCAGTATAAATTAAGAGACTGGCTTATTTCCAGACAGAGGTATTGGGGTGCACCAATTCCAATAGTATATTGTGAAAAGTGTGGGGTTGTTCCTGTACCCGAGAAGGATTTACCAGTTAAATTACCAAAAGAAGTGGAATTCTTACCAACAGGGCAATCACCGCTTGCATTAAATGAACAATTTTTAAATACTACTTGTCCAAAATGTGGTGGCCCTGCAAAGCGTGATGCAGATACTATGGATACATTTGTAGATAGTTCGTGGTATTATTTGAGATATGTCAATCCTGAACTTGATGATAAACCATTTGATTCAAAAGATGTAAATTACTGGCTTCCAGTTGATCAATATATCGGAGGAGTGGAACATGCCATTCTTCACCTTCTTTATTCAAGATTTATTACTAAAGTACTTCACGATCTTGGATATGTAGATTTTGATGAACCATTTACAAATCTTTTCACTCAAGGAATGATATATAAAGATGGATGGAAAATGAGTAAATCAAAAGGTAACGTTGTTTCACCAGATGATATGATCAATAAATATGGTGCAGATACTTTGAGAACTTATATCCTCTTTATGGCACCACCCGAGAAAGATGCTGAGTGGAGTGATGCAGGAATTGAAGGAGTGAATAGATTTTTAAAGAGACTTTGGAACAATTTCTATACGATATTACCATTGATTAAAGATATTAAGAGCGAAAATTTGATTTTGAAAGACAAAAAAGAAAAGGATTTAAGAAGAAAACTTCATCAGTCAATTAAAAAGATTACAGAGGATATAGAAGGAGGATTTAAATTTAATACAGCAATTGCAGGTTTAATGGAGCTGAATAACAGTTTAAGTGACTATTTAAATTCTACAAAGAAGGAAGATTTAAATGTACCTCTTTTAAGAGAAATTGTTGAAAACTTGGTATTAATTCTTTCGCCATTTGCTCCTCATATGGCCGAAGAAATGTGGCATGATCTTGGAAAAGATACACTTATAGTAAATGAGACATGGCCAGAATATGATGAGGAAGCATTGAAAGTAGATGAAGTAACAATTATAATCCAGGTAAATGGAAAAGTTAGAGGAAAAATAAATGTTTCAGTAGATGAAAGCGAAGAAAAAATCAAGGAAATTGCGTTAAAAGAGCCAAAGGTTTCTAATTATGTTTCCGGAAAAGAAATTGTGAAAATCATTTATGTTAAGAATAAATTGTTGAATATCGTTGTTAAATAAAGGAGGAGAGTATATGAAAAAGATTTTAATTTCATTATTGGTGCTGGTCTCAATATTTTTTGTATTTGCTGAAGAAGCTACTACAACAACTTTACCAGGAACAACAGTGGTAGCAATAGTAAATGGTGAAGAAATAACACTTGAAGAGCTAAATTCACAGGCAAATATTAATAGTTTGCTTGTCAATATTTCTCAAATTGATCAAACATTTTTTGATGTTCTAACTAACACTGAAGAAGGAGTCAAACTGTTAATGAGATACAAAAAGGCGGTTTTGGAAAAAATGGTTGATCAGTTGTTAGTTGTTCAGTTTGCTGAAAAGTTTGGTGTAAGACCTACTCAGGAAGAAGTAACTCAGTATGTTGATAAACAGATAGCAGATTATTTATCTTCGCAGGGGATTGATGAAGAAACCTTTAATACGTATTTGCAATATGCAAATATGGGTACTTTGGAAGATTTCAAAAAAAGGCTTTATTTTAGTACGTTAGTAAATTTGTCAATAAATAATTTATTTGAATACGTTTCAAAGAATGCTACAGTGACTGAAGAGGAAATTGTAAATTATTACAACGAAAATGTCGATCAATTTTCAAGCCCTTCAACTTACGATCTTTATGTTATGACATTTACAAGTGAAACTCTTGCAAAAGCAGCAAAAGAAAAGGTGGCATCAGGCGTTGATTTTGAAAGTGTTGCAAAAGAGAATAATTTGGATAATTTTAAATATGAAAATGTTGTAGAAGGAGATGTTTTTCCAGAAAAATTATGGCTTTATATAAAAGAAGCATTAAGTGGAGCACTAATTGGCCCAATAAGTGTTGATAATAATTACTATTTAGTTAAGTTGCTTTCAAAAAATCCTCCACAAATAAAGCCACTTGAGGAAGTTAAAGAAGATATTACAAATCAATTGTTAAGTGATAAGCAATCTGAAATATGGTCTAAATTTATCGATGAAGAGTTTGCAAAATTTAAGGAAAATAGTGAGGTAAAACTTTTATATAACGTTGAATAAATTGGCTTTTTGTATAGAAGGCTCCAATATGGAGCCTTCTTTTTATATGTTATAATTGATGTGATTAAAAATTAAAAGGAGGTATTCAAATGAAGCTGAAAACCATGACCATGGAATGGACAGGGGATGAGTTAATTTTAATTGATCAAAGAAAGATACCTTTAAAGGAAGAATATATGACCTGTAGAACGTATGAAGAAGTAGCAGTTGCAATAAAAGAAATGGTTGTAAGAGGTGCACCAGCAATTGGTGCTTCAGCTGCTTTTGGATATGTATTGGGGGCCAAAAAAATAAATGCGAGTAGTTTTGAAGAATTAAAGAAAAAAATGGCTGATGTTAAAGAAGTTTTGGCAAATACAAGACCTACTGCCGTGAATTTATTCTGGGCACTGGAGAGAATGGAAAAAGCCTTGTTATCATATGGGAAAATAGAAAATGTTGCAGAAAGATTAGAAGAAGAAGCCATGGCAATAGCAAATGAAGATATAGAAGCTAATAAAAGAATGGGAAGATATGGCGCTGAACTTTTAAAAGATGGAGATACTGTGCTTACTCATTGTAATGCGGGAGCACTTGCAACAGTGGATTATGGAACAGCTCTAGGAGTAATAAGGGCAGCAGTTGAGCAAGGAAAGAAAATAAAAGTGTTTGCTGATGAAACAAGGCCATATCTTCAAGGTGCAAGATTGACTGTGTGGGAATTGATGAAAGATGGAATTGATGTAACATTGATTAGTGATAATATGTCAGGTTGGGCTATGAAACTTGGAAAAATAAGTGCAGTAATAGTTGGAGCAGATAGAGTTGCAGCAAATGGCGATGTTGCAAACAAAATTGGTACATATATGGTAGCAGTTCTTGCCAAAAGACACGGTATACCATTTTATGTCGCAGCACCCACCAGTACGATTGACCTTAATACCAAAACTGGAAAAGATATACCGATTGAAGAAAGAAGACATACAGAAGTGACTCACTGTGGAGGAAATCAAATAGCTCCAGATAATGTCAAAGTATTTAATCCAGCTTTTGATGTAACTGATGCAGAATTAATTACAGCAATTATAACAGAAAAAGGAGTAGTGTATCCTCCGTTCGAAGAAAATTTAAAGAAATTATTTGAGAGGTGATATAAATGATAGATATAAAACTTCTTAGGCAGAGTCCACAAATATTTATTGAAGCATTGGAAAAAAGAAATGCAAATACAGAATTAGTAGATAAAATAATTGAGTTAGATAAAGAATGGAGAAAGCTAACAACTGAATTAAATAATTTAAAAGCTGAGAGAAACAGTCTATCTAAACTTGTTGCGAAAGCAAAAGCAGAGAAAAATGAGGAATTGGCAAGAGAAATTATAGAAAAAAGTAAAAAAATAGGCGAAAAGATAAAAGAAATAGAAACAGTTCAACAAGATATAGAAAGTAAAATGAAAGACATAGCATTAAATATTCCAAATATACCACATGAGAGTGTCCCTGTTGGTAGTGATGAAACTGAAAATATAGAAATAAGAAGATGGGGTGAACCCAGAAAATTTGATTTTGAACCAAAAGCTCATTGGGATCTTGGTCCAGACCTTGGACTTATGGACTTTGAAAGAGCTGCAAAATTGAGTGGTTCAAGATTTACAGTTATGTATGGATATTTAGCTAAATTGGAACGTGCTCTTATACAGTTTATGCTCGATGTTCATACAAAAGAAAATGGTTATACTGAGGTATGGGTTCCTCACCTTGTTAAAAGAGAAACGATGACTTGGACAGGACAACTTCCAAAATTTGAGGAAGAAGCCTACAATATTAAAAAAGACGATTTATTTTTAATTCCGACAGCAGAGGTGCCGCTTGCAGCGCTTCATGCTGGAGAAACGTTGAATGAAAAAGAGCTACCGAAAAAGTATACGGCATATACTCCATGTTATAGGCGGGAAGCAGGAAGTTATGGTAAAGATGTTAGAGGAGTGATCAGACAACATCAATTTGATAAAGTTGAGCTTGTATGGATCACTACACCAGAAAGGTCTTTTGACGATTTAGAAAAACTTACCCAAGATGCAGAAAAAATTTTGCAATTACTGGAACTTCCATATAGGGTAGTATCACTTTGCACGGGTGACCTTGGTTTTGCTGCAGCAAAAACTTATGATATAGAAGTATGGTTGCCATCTTATAATGCTTATAAAGAAATATCTTCTTGTAGTAATGATACTGATTTTCAAGCAAGAAGAGCAAATATACGTTATAGAGGAAAAGACAATAAACTGCATTATGTTCATACTTTAAATGGTTCTGGTCTCGCAATTGGAAGAACTTTAGTGGCAATAATGGAGAATTATCAGAATCCAGATGGGTCGATAACGATACCAAGGGTTTTGGTTCCATATATGGGAGTGGAAAGAATACCTTGATAAATGGCGCACAGCAGTGGCTGTGCGTATTTTTCAAATATGATAAAATATTAGTTGTAGATTGTAGGTGAAAAAATGGATTATATATCAAAAATCAGAAAGATGAGCTATGAAGAACTAGAAAAATTTGCAAGACAAATAAGAGAATATATAATCGATGTTATTTCACAAAATGGAGGTCACCTAGCCTCTAATCTAGGGACTGTTGATCTAACACTGGCATTGTACAGGGTGTTTGATCCATTTGAGGATTATATAATCTGGGATACCGGTCATCAGGCCTATACTCATAAATTGCTGACTGGTAGATGGGAACTTTTTCCAACTATAAGGAAATACAATGGTTTAAGTGGTTATACAAACATCTATGAGTCACAGGCTGATAGATTTGGAGCGGGCCATGTAGGAACTTCAATAGCAGCAGCACTTGGAATTGAACAGGGATTGAGATTACAGGGTAAAGAAGCACACATTGTGGTAGTTATAGGTGATGGAGCTCTTACTTCGGGAGAAGCTTTGGAAGCTTTGAATCAGATAAAAACTTTAAATTCAAAAATTAAAATAATTATCAACAGCAACTTGATGTCTATTTCCAGAAATGTTGGTGCTCTATCACACTTTTTTGATAAGTTAAGAACCAGTAAACTATATCTAGAGATGAAAAATTTAATGAAAAAAACAGTAACAGGTAATATTGAAGAGGAATTGAAGAAGTTGAAAGAAGCAATAAAAGTTTCCATAACTGGTGATGATTTCTTTGAAGCATTGTCTATTAAGCATTTAGGGCCCGTGGATGGACATAATATAAAGGAAATGGAAGAGGAATTTAAGAGAATAAAAGAATATGATTATCCTGTAGCAGTAACAGTTAATACTGTGAAAGGAAAAGGTTTTAGGATTTCCGAAGGAAACCCTGAAAAGTATCATAGTGCAGGTAAATTTGATATTTCCTCGGGGACATTTATAAAAACTCCTGGTTTTATATCATATAGTGAAGCATTTGGAAGAACTCTGGTAAAACTTGCAGAACAGGATGAAAAGATAGTAGCAATAACTGCTGCAATGAAAAGTGGAACGGGTTTAGAAGAATTTTCAGAAAAATTTCCAGATAGATTTTTTGATTTAGGAATTACTGAACAAACCTGTGCAACCTTTGCTGGTGGTTTGACTCGGGTAGGGTTAAAACCTGTATTTGCTGTTTACTCGACTTTTTTGCAGAGGAGTTTTGACCAGCTTATACATGATATAGCTCTTCAAAATTTACCAGTTGTGTTTGCAATAGATAGAGCAGGAGTAGTAGGTGAGGATGGTCCTACTCACCATGGAGTTTTTGATATAGCTTTTTTGAGAATGATTCCTAATATAAAAATTTATGCCCCGTGTAGTGTTCAGGATTTAGCAGATACCTTGTATACTATTCTTAAATTACCATTAACAGGTCCTGTTGCAATACGATATCCAAGAGATTCGGAATTTGGAAACTTTGACGAAATTTATGATAAAATTAAGATGATAGATTTAGATAGCTGGGAAATATTGAATAAAGGTGAAAAAATTGCGATAGTTTCTACAGGTACCTTAACATCAAGGGCGCTAAATGTTGCAAAAGAAAATGGTTGGACACTGGTATTTGCAAGAAACATCAAGCCTATTGATGAAAAGGTAATTGATTGGGTTTTTAAAAATCACGAATATGTTTTTTCATTAGAAGAAGGGGTTATAAATGGTGGTTTTGGAGAATCATTGAATAAGTACGGTAAAGTGTATAATCTTGGAATTTCTGATGAGTTTGTAACTCATGGGAGCAGGGAGAAGTTATTGGAAGTTTTAAGGCTCGATGAGGAAGGTTTAGAAGAGCAAATTAAATCGATAATTGAAAGGAGGAATTTGCATGAAAATACAAACAGAATACGGTGAACTTGATATAACATTAAACGCAATTCGTAAATTGGTTTACCTTGCGATACTTGAAACATATGGTCCAGTAAGTATAGCTACTGAAAACTGGTTTTCAAAAATAGTTGGTAGTGAAGAGAGTAGAGTTAAAATTCAGGAAGATGAGTTTGGTCATATAAAGGTTGATACCTATGTGGAAATAGAGTATGGGACCAAAATTTCCGAGGTTGGAAGAAATATAATAGAAAATGTTAAGCACAAACTTAAAGAGTTTGCAGGTTGTGAAAATGTTGAAGTAAATGTTCATGTTATAGACGTAAAATAAGGAGGTAGATGCCTTGAAAAAAATAACAGCTGAAAAGCTGAAATTTTGTTTTATGAAAGGTACAGAAAATTTACTAAAACACAAAGATGAAATAAATGCATTGAATGTTTTTCCAGTCCCCGATGGAGATACTGGTTCTAATATGTCTGCAACAATGCTGGAAGGTTGCAGATATCTTGAAAGTATAGATAACAAAATTACCATGGAAAAAGTTTTAAATGCAATAAAGAATGGTACCTTAATGGGCGCCAGAGGTAATTCAGGAGTTATACTATCACAGATTTTCAGAGGATTTTGTGATTATTTAAAGGAAAAGAAGAATGTTTCTGTAGCAGATTTTGCATATGCTTTTAGATCTGCTAAAGAAATAGCATATGGTTCAGTTATGAAACCTGTTGAGGGAACTATTTTAACGGCAGTGAGGTATTTATCAGAAAGAGCTGATGAACTTTCTATGATAGATGATTTTGAAACTTTTTTTGAAGAAGTCTTGGAAATTTTAAAAAGAGCCGTTGAAGACACACCAAAATTGTTGAAGAAATTAAGAGATGCAGGTGTAGTAGATGCTGGAGCTAAGGGTTTATATTACATTGTAGAAGGTTTTTACAAATACATTATAGGTGAGACAGAGATTAATCTTGATGTAAAAACAACCAGTATGCCAGTCGATGAAATTCAATTTATTCCTGAAGATTTGAAATATCAGTATTGTACTGAGTTAGTTGTTAGGGCAAAAGATGATTTTAACAACGGTCAAGAAGAGGAAGTTAGAACTTTCTTATATGAAATAGGTGATTCAGTAGTATTTTTTGTACAGGACAATGTTATAAAACTTCATGTTCATACAAATAATCCAGGGACGGTTATAGAAAAATTACTGGAATTTGGTGAGTTATTAAAGGTAAAGATAGACAACATGAAAGAACAACATGAACACTTTATCGAAACAGGATACAAACAAGAGGGTGAAAAAAGAAAAAATGCGGTTGTTGCGGTATCCCCAAGTGATGGTATTTCAAGAATTCTCAGAGATTTGGGCGCAGATATAATAGTGCTTGGTGGTCAGACAATGAATCCAAGTACAGCAGATATTAAAGTTGCTGTTGAAGCTGTTAATGCAGAAAATGTGTTCATTTTCCCAAATAATTCGAATATTATATTGGCGGCAAAACAAGTCGCAGATGCAATAGAAGATAAAAATGTCTATGTTGTAAACACAAAAAACGTTCAGGAATGTATAGCTGCTTTGATCAGACATGTTCCAGATGAAGAACCAGGAAAATTACTCGAAATATATAAGGAAGCAATTTCTGAAGTAGTAACTTTATCAATAACTAGAGCTGTTCGAAATGCTAAATTAAATGGTGAAAAAATTAAAAAGAATGAATATCTTGTATTTTTGAATAATTCCTTAGTTACACATAATTTAGATTTCAAAAAATCTTTAGAAGATGCTTTTGAAAAAATTGAAGATTTAGAAGAGCGTGAAATAATGACAATTTTGCTTGGAAAAGATGCTACACCAATTGAAATGAATATTTTAGAAAAGATAGTAAGCAATAGCTACTCTAATTTGGAAATTGAGACGTATGAAGGTGAACAATTACATTACCCATTTTTGATACTTATTGAGTAGGTGGAAAAAATGAAAGAGGTGTTTAAAGTTTTACGAGTAGATGATAAATATATATATGTTGAAAAAGATATGGCTGCTTGTGGTTCCTGTCAGTTATCTGGGAGTTGTAGTTTTAAAAATGTTGCTGAAGTAAGGTTGGAAAAAAAGAAAGAGCTGGAGATTTTACCTGGAGATCTATTGGTTGTTGATATGAAAATAAGGCCGGCTATGGTTGCCTTTTTGATTTATGGTTTACCACTGATTTTCCTGATATTTGGAATTGGGTTGGGAACTTTTTTGAATTTTTCTGAATACGTAAGTTTTGCAATAGGTATATCGTTAATGAGTGTGGCATTTTTAATTAATTTTTTTATAGATAAAAAATTTAAACCTGAAATTGTGGATGTGAAAAGAAATCAAGGAGTGATATAGTGATAAATACTTTAAAAAAAGGAACAGGTGAAAAAGGTTGGATTGTTCTTGTACATGGGTTAGGGGAACATATTGGAAGATACGAAAAATTGGTAAATGTTTTAAGTGATTTAGGATTTGGAGTAATAGGTTTTGACTTACCTGGTCATGGAAATAGCGCGGGGAAACGAGGGCATACTTCAATAGAAGAATCTATTGAAATAATTAACAAATTAACTGAGGGAATTGAAAAATTTCACATTTTTGGGCATAGTCTTGGAGGTTTAATTGCTGTACGTTATGCACAAGAAAATATGGATAGGATAAAAACACTTGTTATATCATCACCAGCTCTTTATGTTAAACCTTCAATGGTACAGTTAATTCTTCTAAATATGATGAAATATATATTTCCTTCATTAACCGTTAGTAATGGTATTGACCCCAAACTTCTTTCTAGAAATAATGAAGCAGTAAGGAAATATATCGAAGATGAATTAGTACATAACAAGGTGAGTGTTAAGCTGGGGAAAAGTTTGCTTGATAACGTCAGAATTGCCCATGAAAAGGTGAAATTAATAACAGTGCCTACAATGATTTTAATTGGTACGTCCGATAAAGTAACTCCACCAATTGGAGCTTATAGTTTTTATGAGAATTTATTGTTAAATGATAAAGATAAGAAGTTAGTAAAATTTGAAGGAGCATATCATGAAATTTTTGAGGATCCTGAACATCATATGAATTTTTACAAAACGATATTCGAGTGGTACGAAAGCAGGGGGTGAAGTTGTGAAAATTGATGAAAAAATTGTTGAAAATGTAGCCATGCTTGCAAGGTTAAAAATTGATAATAAAGAAGTTTTTATAAAAGAAATGCAAAAAATAGTTGATTATTTTCAGATTCTTGAAGAAATTGATACTTCTGATGTTGATGCTATGTATACACCAATTGAGGATAATGTAAAATTAAGAGGTAACGAAACAAAAAAATTTGAAAATGCTGAAATGATTAAAGATAACTTTCCAAGTAGGGAAAATAACTATTTAAAGATTCCCGGAATTCACAAATAGGAGGTATTTATGAAGATAGTTGCAACAAATAAAAAGGCCTACACAGATTATGTAATACAGGAAACTTACGAAGCGGGTATTGAATTAAAAGGTACTGAAGTTAAATCTTTAAGGGAAATGGGAGCTAATTTCAAAGATAGTTTTTGTAGAATAAAAGATGGAGAGGTATTTTTACTTAATTTGAATATACCACCGTATAGGAACGGTAATATTTTTAATCACGATCCTGAGAGACCGAGAAAGTTATTGTTGCATAAAAAAGAAATACATAGACTTCTTGGTAAGGTTAAGGAACAGGGATTAACTATTATACCAACAAAGATATACTTTAATGAAAGAGGTAAAGTAAAAGTAGAAATAGCAGTTGCAAAGGGTAAGAAATTATATGACAAAAGAGAAGATATAAAGAGAAAAGAAATTAATAGAAAAATAAGTGAATATTTGAAAAGAAATAGATAGGAGGGAGATTATGTCTATAATTGAAAAGGTAGAAGAAAAAATTAAAGAGTACAAAGAAAATTATAAGCCAAATAATATAGAACTATCAGATGTTAAAGTTAATAAATATATTGAACATACCAATTTAAAACCAATGGCTACAGAAGAAGATATAATAAAGTTATGTGAGGAAGCAAAAACATACAATTTTAGAGGTGTCTGTGTAAATCCTTCATTTGTTTCCTTAGTTAAAAATCAACTGGAAGGTAGCGACGTTAAAGTAGTTACAGTAGTAGGCTTTCCGCTCGGAGCTACTTCGATAGAAGCAAAAGCTTATGAAGCCAAAATGGCGGTTGAGCATGGAGCTGATGAAGTTGATATGGTTATCCATATCGGGTATTTAAAATCCGGTGAGTATAAATATGTGTACGAGGATATCGCATCAGTTGTAAATGCTGCAAAAGTTCCTGTAAAGGTGATAATAGAGACCTGTTATTTGACAGATGAAGAAAAAATTGCAGCTTGTGTAATTGCCAAAGAAGCTGGTGCAGCTTTTGTAAAAACATCTACTGGATTTGGAACACATGGTGCAAAAGTTGAGGATGTAAGTTTAATGAGATGGGTAGTTGGAGATAAATTAGGAGTGAAAGCTTCTGGAGGAGTAAAAACTTATGAAGATGCAATTAACATGATAAAAGCAGGTGCAAATAGTATTGGAACAAGTTCGGGGGTATCAATAGTAAAGAGGTGAGAATTTGAGAGTTTTAGGTCTTATACTTGCTGGGGGGAAAAGTGAAAAACTTGGGAAGCTTGTTTATAAAAGGGCAAGCGCTGCGTTACCAATTGCAGGAAAATATAGAGCTATAGATTTTACATTAAGTAATATGGTTAACTCTGATATTATTAAAGTTGGAGTTCTTACTCAATATAACCCCCGGAGTTTAATGGATCATCTTGGTTCAGGTAAAGAATGGAACCTTGACAGAAAAAAAGGGGGTCTTTATATATTACAACCTTATATAGGTTTGAATGGGCAGTATTGGTACAGAGGAACTGCAGATGCTATTTTTCAAAATATAACTGTTTTGAAACGTGGTGAAGAAGATTATGTCTTAATTGGTTCAGGTGATCATATTTATAAAATGATATATAATGATTTATATATGTATCATTTTACAAAAGGTGCAGATATAACATTAGTTACAAAGGAATTGGATGAAAGTTATAACATAAAAGATTATGGTACTGTGGTTGTTAATGATGACATGAGAGTTATTGAATTTAACGAAAAAGTAGACAATCCTCCTTCAAGGAGGGCTTTTCTTGGAATTTACTTTATTAATAAGCATCTTTTAATGGATCTTTTATATACAATTGTTCCAGATGGAGGTTATGATCTATTATTAGATGTTATTCTTCCAAAGATTAATGAATTGAAAGTATATGCTTATGATTTTAAAGGATATTGGAGAAATATTAAAAAAGGTATTGACGAATATTTTAGGATCAATATGGAAATTATTGAAAATAGAGGAATCAGAGAAGAACTATTTTATAAAAATGGAAAAGTTTTTACTAAATTAAAAGATTTTCCACCCGCTAAATTTACAGCAACTTCAATAGTAGATAATTCTGTTATAGCAGATGGCTGTGTTATATCTGGAATGGTAAAAAATTCTGTTCTTTTTAGAGGAGTAGTAGTTAAAGCGGGTGCAAGAATAGAAAATTCTATAATCATGCAGGGGACAGTTATAGAAGAAGGTGCAACGGTAAAGAATGCGATTATTGATAAAGATTGTATAGTAAGAGAAGGCCAAACACTTATTGGGGATTTTGAACCAGTTGTTTTAGAAAAGAGAATGATAGTTTAGGAGCTGGTAAGATGAAAAATATTGTAGCCCTCATTCTTGCGGGTGGTCAGGGAACCAGATTGGGTGTTTTAACTGAAAAAATTGCAAAACCAGCTGTTCAATTTGGTGGGAAATACAGATTAATTGATTTTACTTTGAGTAATTGTGTGAATTCAGGAATATATAAAGTGGGGGTTTTGACGCAATACAAACCCCATCTTTTAAATAAACATATTGGTATAGGTAAACCCTGGGATCTTGATAGAAAAGATGGTGGAGTTACTATTTTACAACCCTATTTTACTGAAAAAGAAAAAGTTTGGTTTAGTGGAACAGCAGATGCGGTTTACCAGAATATAGAGTTTGTCGATGAATACTCTCCAGAATATGTTCTAATCTTATCTGGTGATCATGTTTATTCAATGGATTATAATGAATTAATCGATTACCATATATCTAAAAGTGCTCTTGCTACTGTTGCATGCCTTGAAGTACCTCTTTCGGAAGCAAATAGATTTGGAATAATGGTTACTGATCTTGAAAATAGAATTGTTGAGTTTCAAGAAAAACCTCAAAAGCCAAAATCAAATCTGGCTTCTTTGGGTATATATATTTTCCAGTGGGATTTTATTAGAGAAGTATTGATTAGTGATGCAAAAAACCCTGAAAGTTCTCACGATTTTGGTAAAGATATAATTCCAAAAATTTTAGAAACTTCAAGAATTTTTGCTTTTCCTTTTGACGGTTACTGGCGGGATGTTGGAACGATTTCATCTTATCTTGAAGCAAATTTAGAACTTACAAGACCAATTCCCGCGTTTAATATTCACGATAAAAATTGGCGAATATACACACATTCGGAAGAAATGCCACCAGCATATATATCTAAAGAAGCGAAGATAAAGAATTCTTTGATTAGTGAAGGTTGTGAAATATATGGAAGTATTGAAAATTCGGTAATTTCCCAGGGAGTGGAAGTTGGGAAAGGTTCAGTAATTAAGAATTCAGTGATAATGTCAAAAGTAAAAATAGGTGATAATTGCTATATTGAAAATACAATAATAGCGGAAAATGTGATTGTAGGAAACTCTGTAAAAATAGGTGTGGGTGAATTTGCTGAAAGTAAACTGAATAGTAAAATTTACAACAGTGAAATTTCGGTTATAGGTATGGATAGTATAATTAAAGACGAAGTAACAATTGGGAAAAATTGTGTAATAGGTAATGAAAAAGTTGTAGATTTTAGAATAACACTTGAGTCCGGAGATTATATTTATTAGTTGGGGTGTAGAAATTGAAGATAACGAAAATAAATGAAAATAATTATAAAGAATGTGCAAGGCTAATTTATCTTGAAAAAAAGGATTATTTCGATTTTATTTTCAAAAACCCTCTTGATATTATTGAAAAAGCTATACTCAAGTCTATTCCTCCATTCCTTCCGGAGAATTCTATTGTTTTTGAAGATGAGAATAACAATGTTTTAGGAGTACTTTTGTTCGCACCGAAACGTGCTTTTAGACATGGTTATGAAAAATGGTTTAAGATTTTGGGTTTGAAAGTGTTTGGAACAGGAATAAAATTATCATCCATCATTGGGCAAATATTAATTAATTTTACTCTGGAAGATGTATATATTATTTCTATTTCTGGAAGATCTTTGGATATTGAGTATGAACTTTTGTATCGTTTTATTACGTCGTATGATTATAATCGAATAATAACAGATGTTCCAATGACAATTTTAGAAAAGTATAAGACTTTCGGGTTTATCGAAGTTCAAAGTATGAACGATAAATTGGTTAGAATGTCTAAAAATATGGCATACGAAACCGTAAGTGGTATAGGTTGGGATACACATTCAATTGTTGAAGGTGAAAAATTAGTTTTGGGTGGAATTGAAATACCATATGCATTTGGTCTAAAAGGGCATTCCGATGCGGATGTTTTAGTGCATGCTATTATTGATTCTTTATTGGGGGTTTCTTTGAAGAAAGATATAGGTTATGTTTTTCCGGAAAATAAGGTTCCTGAAGGAATAAGTAGTATATATTTATTAAAAGAGGCGTTGAAAAAGATTAAAGTAAAAGGATATTTTCCCACAAATATAGATTGTATTATTATTACCAAGCATAAACTTGGTGAGTACAGGGAGAAAATGTCGGAGAATTTATCAAAAATTTTAAATTGTCCTGTCAGTTTGAAGTTTAAGACTGGAAATGATGTATATCCTGAATCGAAAGGTGAAGGAATAACCGCAATGTGTGTGAGTAATTTAATAGTAATATAGATAATACAGTGGATGAAGAAGAGGTGGGATAATGAGGAAATTGGTATTTTTCATATTAATTTTTTTGGCAATTGTATCTTTTTCTGCAGTTTATTCAATTAAAATTAACGATACCCCTATTGGAACAACAGTTTTAAATGAGGTAACTGAGGATGTGTATAATGTAGTAACTACGATCGAGTATGGAGCAGTTTATACTATTGAGTCGACTACTACATATGATGGTGAATATTTTAAAAACTATGTAGTTTCATTTAGTGTAGATGGTAGCTTTACAAGTATGATAACAGGTAAATATGATGGAAATACCGCAAAATTTGTGTTTGAAACCAGCTATAGTTCAAATACAATTAATATAAGTAGGAAAAATTTGGTTATCTTGGATAATAATTTTATACTTTCGCATTTCATAAAAATAATAGAATATCCATCTCCTTTGTTTGAAATGGTGATTCCTCAATTATTGTTTAACCCGTCGAAAACTGAGTATGCTGTTGGAGAGGCAAGTTTGAAAAAAATTAACAATAGATTTGAAATAGAATATCAGAATGAAAAGATATATATCACGGTAGAAGGTAACAGAATTAACAAAATCGAATATCCAACTTCTTCGATTGTTGTGGAGCTGGTTGATAGTGAAAACTTCTGATTTACTAAAAAAATATGGTATAAAGTTAAACAAAAAATTGGGTCAAAATTTTTTATCTAACTCCAGCATTGCCAGAAAAATAGTAGAACTTGCGAATATAAAAGAAACCGATGTCATTTTAGAAATAGGTCCTGGTGCCGGTACATTGACAGAAGAAATACTAAAGACTGGTGCAAAAGTAATAGGAGTGGAAATAGATACCAGATTAAAACCTATACTTGAGCGATTGAATGGTTACAAAAATTTCACGTTGATCTTCGACGACTTTTTGAAATTTGATACCGCTTTTTTGCCTGCAGGTTTTCGTGTGATTTCAAATATCCCTTATTCAATAACAGGACCTATTTTAAAAAAGATTTTGTTTTCTTCCTTTTCTGATGCGTATATAATGGTACAAAAAGAAGTTGGAGATAGATTACTTGCACAGGTTGGTGATTCAAATAGAAGTTTTTTAACAGTAGTTTTGCAGACATTTTGTCAAATTGAAAAAGTATTGACAGTTTCAAAAGGAAATTTTGTCCCTAATCCTAAAGTGGATAGTGTAGTAATAAAAATAGTGAGAAAAAGGGAAGTATATGAAAAATATGATATAAAAGGGTTTTGGAGTTTCGTATCAAAATGTTTTAGTCAAAAAAGAAAAACATTGTACAACAATATGAAAACCTTTGTGAGTAACGTTAATGAGTTGAGATCGAAGTATGATCTGAATTTGAGGCCAGAACAGGTTGAAGAAAAAATGTTTTTAAAAATGTTTGAAGAATCAGTGGGCCCCAAGTAGGGGCTCATATTTTGGAAAGAGGTGGAGTAACATGAGAATTCTTTACATGGGAACTCCAGATTTTGCAAAAGAGCATCTCGAGCATTTAATTAAAAATAAGTTTAATATTGTTGCAGTTGTTTCGCAACAGGATAAACCAAGAGGAAGAGGAAAAAAAATCTTACCAACACCGGTAAAAGAAGTTGCATTAAAATATGGTATACCTATACTTCAACCGAAATCCTTAAATAAGGAAGGTTTAAAGATCATAGAAGAATTTAGACCTGATATTGGAATTGTTGTAGCGTATGGTAAACTTTTGAAACCACCATTTCTGGATACTATTCCATTTTTTAATGTCCATGCTTCATTATTACCAAAATATAGAGGTGCAGCACCTATTCAGAGAACTTTGGAAAATGGTGAAACAAAAACTGGAATTACAATTTTTAAAATTGGAATAGGAATGGATGATGGGCCAATTGCACTTCAGAAAGAAGTAAATATTGATGAATTTGAGACTTTTGGGAGTTTATATGAGAAACTTCTAAAACTTGGGAAAAATATGTTAGTTGAATTTTTAAATAACTATCCTTTAGAACTTAATCCACAACAAGGTGAACCTTCTTATGCTCCAAAGATAACAAAGGAAGATCTACAACTGAGTTTCTCAAAAAAATGTGTGGAAGTAAAAGATAAAATCAGAGCGTATGATCCACTACCGGGTGTAAGAACAAATTTAAATGGTAAGAATGTGAAACTCTTTGGAGTGTTTTATTATGAAAAGAAGGCAGTACAAAGTGAAGGAACGATATTGGAAATCAATGATAAAGGTGCAATTATTTCATGTTTGGATGGGGTTGTTGGTGTAAAATATATCCAGTTTCCCGGAAAAACCAGGATCACCTTTTTAGAAGCAAAAAATGGAAAACTTTTAAGAGAAGGTGATGTGTTTGCGTAAGGTCAATATTGTAGGAGCTGGTCTCGCGGGCGTAGAAGTTGCTTGGAAGTTAGCAAATGCGGGAATCCATGTAAGAATTTATGAACAGAAGCCAAAAAAATTTTCGCCTGTTCATAAATCTGAATATTTTGCCGAGCTTGTTTGTAGTAATTCACTAAAATCTGAAAGTATTGAGAATGCAGAAGGTGTTTTAAAGAAAGAAATGAAAATGCTTGATTCAATTGTTTTAAATTGTGCGGAAAAAAATAGAGTACCAGCTGGTAAAGCATTAGCGGTTGAGAGGGAGAAATTTTCAAAATGCATAACAGATTTAATAAAATCATTTGAAAATGTTGAAGTTATAAATGAAGAAGTGAAAGAAATAGATCTTGAGACTGAAGATATCTGGGTAATTGCAACTGGTCCAACGACTGATGGGGAGTTTGCAAAATGGCTTTCAGAGATTTGTGGTGGTTTTCTTAATTTTTTTGATGCGGTTGCACCGATTATATCTGGTGACAGCATAAATTTCGATATATGTTTTGTGGCAGATAGATATGGAAGAATGGGTGAAGGGGATTATGTAAATTGTCCCATGACGAAAGAAGAATATGAAAAGTTTTACGAAGCACTTGTTAATTCAGAAACTATTGAAATGAAGGATTTTGATAAAAAATTACTTTTTGAAAGATGTCAACCAGTGGAAGAAATAGCTAAAAGTGGTGAAAAATCTCTGGCTTTTGGTCCACTCCGCCCAGTTGGATTTATTGATCCAAGAACTGGGAAAATGCCATATGCGGTGGTTCAATTGCGTAAAGAGGATAAAGATGGAAATATGTACAACATTGTTGGTTTTCAGACAAGATTAAGGTGGAAAAAGCAGGAGAAAATTATTCGGTTGATTCCAGGATTGGAAAATGCTGAAATTTTGAGATATGGTGTAATGCATAGAAATACTTACATTAATTCTCCAAAAGTTTTAGATGATTATTTAAGACATAAAAAATATAAAAATTTGTTTTTTGCAGGTCAGATAGTGGGTGTAGAAGGATATCTTGAGTCTGCTGCAAGTGGAATTTATGTTGGTATGAATTTAAGAAGGATATTTGAAGGGAAAGAAATGATAAGATTCCCTGAAAATTCAATGATTGGTGCATTAATTGAATATGTAACAACTGCAGAAAGCTTAAAACCAATGTATGCCAATTTTGGTTTAATTAACGTAAAGAAGAAAATAAAAGATAAGAAGGAAAGAAGAAAATATATTGCAAATATTTGTATAGAGCAAATGCAAAAATTTGTTGATATGCTAAAATAAATTAGGAGTGATGTGAGTGAAATATACTTTGCTTGGTTTTGGAATAAGTAACAGAGAAATATTAAAGTATCTTTTAAAAAAAGGTGAAGAAGTATTTGTAAGTGAGCAAAGAAAACTTTCGGAAGCTGACAAAAGATTTTTAATAAAGAATGGAGTTGAATTTGAAGAATCTGGACATTCTGATAAAGTGCTTGAAAGTGATTTAATTATAGTAAGTCCAGGGATACACTTTGATAGTCCGATTATTAAAAAAGCAAAAATAAATCAAATTGATATTGATACAGAACTTTCATTCTGTATCAATGAATTAAAAAAATTAGGTTGGTCACCATATATTGTTGCAGTAACAGGTTCTGTTGGGAAGAGTACAACAGTATCTATGTTACATCATGTTTTAAACAAGCAAACAAGAAGTTTACTTGCCGGAAATATAGGCATACCAGTTGCAAAACTGCTTAATGATGATTTAAGGGCAGATTATTTAGTTCTTGAAGTAAGTAGTTTCCAATTATTTTGGACCAATTATTTCAAACCAAATCTCTCTGCGATTTTAAACATATATCCTAACCATTTGAATTGGCATCCAGATATGGAACATTATGTTATGTCTAAATTCAAAATAGCATTATCTCAAGGAGAAGATGATATATTTGTTTATAATCCCGAAGATATTAATATAGTAAAAAACTTAAATTTAGTTAAAGCAAAAAAGATTCCGTTTTTGAAAACCTTTAATCTTAATGATTTACCGGAACATCTTAGGTATAAACAAACACTCGAAAATGTTGCAGCTTCAAAAACAATAATTGAAGCAATTGGTTTTGAGTTTAAGATAGAATTTTTAGAAGATTTTCAAAAGTTACCTCATAGGATGGAGTTTGTTACAGAAATTAATGGAATAAAATTTTTCAATGATTCAAAAGCAACAAATGCTATTGCAGTAATCAGAGCAGTTGAGAATTTTGATGAAAATTTACATTTAATAATGGCTGGAATTGGTAAAAAAGAGGATTATACTGACCTTGTAAAAGTTCTTGAAAAACATATAAAATCACTTGCCATTGTGGGTCCTATAGCTGAAGACCTTAAACCATATTTAAAAGGTGCAAAAATTAAATATTTTGAATCGAATAGTATAATTGAAGCTGTTCAAAAATTGTTTGCCCAAGCTGAGAGTGGAGATGTAATTATGCTAAGTCCTGGTGGAGCGAGTTTTGATGCATATAAGAATTTTGAAGAACGTGGAGAATATTTCAAACAAATAGTCAAACAACTCGAGGAGGCGAAATATTGAAAAATGTAAGAAACATCAGTATTATTGCTCACATTGATCATGGGAAAACGACTCTTAGTGATAGAATTTTAGAAATCACGGGAGCAATTGAACCAAGGAAAATGAGAGAGCAATATTTAGATAGTATGGATATTGAAAGAGAAAGGGGTATTACAATAAAGTCTCACCCCTTAAGAGTTTTTTATAAATCAAAAAGAAATGGTGAGGTATATGAAATAAACATTGTTGATACTCCTGGACACGTTGATTTTACATACGAAGTTGATAGGAGCCTTGCAGCAGTGGAAGGCGCTATTTTGCTAGTTGATGCTACTCAGGGTGTTCAAGCTCAAACTGTGGCCAATACTTATAAAGCACTTGAACACAATCTTGAAATAATTCCTGTAATAAATAAAATTGATTTACCCAATGCCAATATTACAGAGACTGAACTTGAAATAGAAGACTTGATAGGAATTTCAAGTGATGAAATTTATAAAATAAGTGCTAAAGAAGGTACAGGCGTTGAAGAACTTCTAGAAGCGATAATTGAAAAAATTCCAGAACCAACTGGAAAGGTTGAAGGTGAACTTAAAGCACTCATATTTGATGCAAAATATGATAAATATAGAGGAGTTATTACATACGTAAGAATTTTCGACGGACAAGTGAAACCTGGTGATAAAATCATGACTTTTTCGAATAAACACACTTATGAAGTTATTGAAGTTGGTGCATTTACGCCAGAAATGAAACCAACTGATTCTTTAAAAGCAGGGGATATCGGTTATATAATTGCTGGAATTAAAGAAGTTTCATTGGCAAGAATTGGTGATACTATTACAAGTGCTAATAAGCCAGCTAGTGAACCACTTCCTGGATATAAAGAAGTTAAGCCTATGGTTTTTGCAGGAATGTATCCAGGTGTTCCGGAATATTACGAAGATTTGAGGAAGGCTCTGGGAAAATTAAAGCTCAATGATTCTGCTTTGGTTTTCACACCTGATCATTCACCAGCTTTGGGCTTTGGGTTCAGATGTGGCTTTTTGGGTTTATTACATATGGATGTTGTAAGAGAGAGACTTGAAAGGGAATTTGAGATGATGGTAATATTGACTGCTCCAAACGTGGAATATAAGGTAGTATTGAAGAATGGCGAAGAACTTTTAATAAATGATCCTGCAAAGTTTCCTGAGGAAAGTGAAATACAAGAAGTATATGAACCCTATGTGAAGTTGTCAATAATAACGCCGCCTGAATATTTGGGAAAATTAATGAATCTAGTTCAAAATGAGAAAAGAGGCACGATGATTTCAACTGAAAATGCAGGATTTGAAAGGGTTGTTTTAAACTTTGAGGTTCCACTTGCTGAAATAATATTTGATTTCTTTGATAGAATGAAAGCATTAAGTAGAGGATATGCATCAATGGATTATGAACTAATAGGATATAGAAAAAGTGATCTTGTCAAAGTTTCAATTTTAGTAAATAAAGAACCTGTAGATGCTTTGTCAATAATAGCTCACAGAGATAAAGCATATACTATGGCTCGAAAGTTAGTTGACAAACTTGCTGAATTAATTCCACAACATCAATTTGAAATTCCAATTCAAGCAAAAGCTGGCGGAAGAATTATAGCAAGGTCTACAGTTAAAGCTCTAAGAAAGGATGTTCTTGCAAAATGTTATGGAGGAGATATTACGAGAAAGATGAAACTGCTTGAAAAACAAAAAGAAGGAAAGAAGAAATTAAGGGAAATTGGTCGGGTGAGTATTCCACAGGAAGCCTTCCTTGCCTTATTAAAGGTAGGCGAAGATGAGAATAAGTAGTCTAGTTTTGATAATAATTATACAACTTACATTCCTTGGTTTTCAGGTATATTTTACAGAAAATCAAACTTTAACAGATACTGTTGTAGAGTTTATAAATAATTCAAAAACTTTTTTATATATATCTTCGTACAGTTTAAATCATGCGCAAATTATTAGTGAAATAAATAAGTTAGGAGAATGTGGAGTTGATGTAAAAATATTGCTCGAGGTTCCAAATCCACAATTAGGTAGGAAAGTAAAAATTGATTATGAAAAGTCTCTTCATCATGCAAAATTTATGGTTAATGATTCTGGAGTATTATTTGGTTCATCTAATTTTACTGAAAGTGGGCTTGAAACAGGCTTTAATGATCTGATTATTTTTGATACTTTTGTTGAACAGTTTAGAAATTTGTTTTTGAATCTCTGGTATTATGGTCGAATTGTTGGTTGTTCCCCGTTTTTGGTTGTTGGATATGATGAAGTGGAAACAGAGATTTTGAAACTACTTTCGAAGTCAAAAAATAGGATTTATGTATCAGTATATGCATTTACCAACGAAAAGATTTTTACATTATTAAAATATAAGGAAGCAAAAGGTGTTGATGTAAGAATTATAACCGATTCTTGGTTTAAGATTTCAAAATTGAAGCCATATCCTGTTAGAAATTTTAAAATTATTTATGATCCTATGCTTCATCATAAATTTATAATAGTTGATGATAAGGTAATACTTGGTTCGGCTAATTACACTGTAAATGGCTTAACAAAGAATTTTGAAATGGTTTATATAACTGAAGAATTTTTAGATGAATATTTAAATGTATTCAACTTTCTTTGGAGGTATTCAAGTGAAGACAAAAATAATTAAAATTGATCCTTTAAAAGAAATTGAGATTTCTTTGCCCAGCAATATTTTGAAAAGAGGAGGATTAGTTGCTTTTCCAACAGAAACTGTATATGGTCTGGGTGCATATGCGTTCAACGAAGAATCTGTAAGAAGGATTTTTGAAGTTAAAGGGAGAGCCCAGGATAATCCATTAATAATTCATGTAAGTGAGTTTAAAATGATGCAAGAGATTGGAATAGTACCTGAAAAGTACGAGAAAGTGATTCAGAAACTTACACCCGGTCCTATAACTTTTGTTTTGAAGAAGAGAAAAAACATCCCTAAGGTTGTCACAGCTGGTTTAAATACAGTTGGAGTACGAATACCAGCACATCCAGTTGCGAATAAATTATGTAAGGAAACTGGTCCTATTGCTGCACCAAGTGCAAATTTATCTGGAAAGCCTAGCCCAACTGATGCTAAAGCGGTAATTGAAGATTTAAATGGAAAAATAGATTGTATTATTGATTCAGGAAGTACGCCGTTTGGTCTGGAATCAACTATAATAGATTTGTCTGGAGATAAACCTTTAATTTTAAGGCCTGGACCTATTACTGTTGAGGAGTTAAAGGAAATTTTTGGTGAAATTGAAATTCCCGATTTTATAATAAAAGGAGCTCATGTAAAAACTCCAAAGGCACCTGGGATGAAATACAAACATTATGCTCCAGATAAACCTTTATTTATGTTCTTTAAGGATGATAGGGAAAAGATAATAAAAATACTTGAGAGAGAAAATGGAGTAGTAATCTGTCCGAAAGAAAATGTAAGATATTATCCAGAGAATAGAGTGATTGTAATAGGGATGCTTGAAAAGCCTTATTCAATAGCCCAAAATTTATTCAGAGTTTTAAGATCGTTTGATAAGAGTGAATTTGACGTAGGATACATAGAAGCATTCGAAGAAAGTGGTATACTATTTTCAGTAATGAATAGATTAAAAAAAGCTGCTACAATTTGGAGGTGAAATTGTGGATAATAAATGGAAATCCACAACTGTTGTTTGTGTTAGAAAAGATGACTCGGTTGTAATGGTGTCAGATGGACAGGTAACGTATGGTAATACAGTCATGAAAGGAAATGCAAGAAAAGTGAGAAAAATGGGTGATGGTAAAGTTCTTGCAGGTTTTGCAGGTTCGGTAGCTGATGCTATGGCACTTTTTGATAGATTTGAAACCAAATATAGAGAGTGGGGTGGTAACCTTTTAAAAGCAGCAGTTGAACTTGCAAAGGATTGGAGAACTGATAGAATTTTAAGAAGGCTTGAAGCTTTATTGCTAGTTGCAGATAAAGAATATACTTTAATTGTTTCAGGAACAGGTGAAGTAATCCAACCAGAAGACAATATTGCATCAATTGGTTCAGGTGCACCATATGCAATAGCAGCTGGGAGAGCACTTTTGAGATATACAGATTTAAGTGCAAAAGAAATTGCACTCGAATCTATAAAAATTGCGAGTGAAATATGTATTTATACCAACGATAATTTTACAATTGAGGAATTGTAATATGCCGGTAAGTTACATGGAAGTATCTATTAAACTTTTTGGTATAAATTCCTTAAAAGAAAAGAGATCAATAGTAAAAAGACTCATATCTGATATGAGAAATAAGTTTAATATTTCAATTATAGAAAATGACATGCAAGATTCAAAAGAGTATTTAAACATAGCAATTTCTTTCGTAAGCATTGATAAAAAAGCTGCTTTTAGAACAATGGAAAGTGTTGAAAATTATTTAGAACAATTTTACAGTGTTGAGGAAGTTTTCAGGGAGGTGTATGATTGATCGAAAAAGAAGTAGAAAAGATTAGAAAATTTGCTGAAATGATGGTTACCCCTGAAAGAATGAAACATGTTGAAGGTACGGTAAGGTTTGCTAGGTCATTATGTGTGATTCATAACCTTGATAAATCCAAAGCGGAATTTATGGCTTACGCACATGATCTTTTTAGAGATGTGAATTTTGAAAAGTTATTAAAAATTGCTAAAATTTACTTAATAAACATTTCCTTTTATGAAAAATTGAATCCTATATTACTTCATGGAAAGATTGCAGCGGAATTTGTTAGAAGGAGATTTAATATTGAAGATGATGATGTTTTAACAGGTATTGCTTTTCATACATCTGGTTACAAAAATTTTGGAATCTACGGCAAAGTTCTATTTTTAGCTGATTCTCTTGAAGAAACACGAACATATCCGAAAGTAGAAATGTTAAGAGAGCTTGCTTATAAAGATATCGATATGGCTTTTTATGAGGTAATGAGAAATAAAATTATATATGCTTTATCAAGGGATTTATTAATACTACCAGAAAGTGTTGAAGTTTGGAACAGTATGATTATTGAAAGAAAAGGAGGAGTTGTATGAGGAGAAGAAGAAAAAATAGTCATGTAGGTCTGTGGATATCTTTGATAATAATAGTTTTGGTTATAATTTCTGGATTGGTATTTTGGAAAATTTACTCAATAAAAAAATCTGCTGAATTTGATGTTAATTCTGTGAGTCAATATCTTTTTATAGATCCTTCAAAGGAACTAGGTTATTATATTTTTATCCAGGGTGATAAGAGATCTGTGTATGTTATAAAGGTAAAAAATCATTCGTACAATTCCGAGATAAAGCAAGAAGTAAATTTTGAAAGTCCACTTCTTGCGGAAAGTTTAATGGCAGATATGCTTGGAGTCAAATCCGTGTATAACTATTATGTATTATTTAACGATCAATCACTTATTGAATTTTCAAATTTATTAGGAATTAATAGCAATGATTTCAGTCAGATTTTAAGTACACTTTCTCAAAGAGGGTTAAAAGTATTTGACTATTTCAAGTTAAATTCAATAATAAAAAAATTAAGACCTAATACAACACTTACTTCACCTGCTTTAGCAAAACTTATGTATTCGTTTGGTGTTTTTAGCATAAAGATTTTGGATATGCCAACTATGACTGAAAAGCCATTAGAAATAACTGTTTCAGGTAAAAAGTTCGAAAGGTTATATATTGATTTAGAAAAATTAGGTCAGTTGAAGGAAGAAATTAGGAGGTGAAGTATGAAAATTAAATTATTAACTATTATTTTGATTGTTTTTACTGCTTTAGTATTTTCTTTTGACATTTACGGAGGATTTGATTACAACTTTACTCCGGATAGTACCTTGGGGAGTTTCTTTGATATATCATTTGATGTGCCTTTAAGTAATCATGAAAGTACTCAATTTGGATTTTCTTTTAGTTTTCTTTCACTTACAACAGAATTAGACAGCTTTTTTTGGTCATTTATGACATATGGAAGGTACGATTCAAAAACCTCATCTGGAATTTTTACTGTGTATGGAAAAGGTGGGGCGATTTTTCCATTTAAATTTGATTTATCTTCGTTGGGGTATGGAGTTTTAGCAGGTGTAAGGTACTATATGAATAGTTTCTTTATAGGTGTAGCATATGAAATAATTTATTTATATGATAATGTTAAGCTGGATATCATTCCTATCCATTTTGGGTATAGTTTTTAAAGGAGGATATAGCCTTGATTAAAGAAGGAGACAAAGTTTTATTATATGGAGAAGATGGAAGTAAGATTATTATTAAAGTAGAAGCTAACAAAAAGAAAGGAACACATCTTGGACATGTTGATATGAATGAGTTAATTGGGAAAAGATATGGTGAACAGATTATTTTAGGGAAACAAAAAAGAGTATTTTATCTTTTAAAACCAACATTTATTGATTTAATTTTTAATATGAAGCGAAGGACACAAATTATTTATCCAAAAGATGCTTCATATATTTTATTCAAGTTAGATGTAAAACCAGGTGACAGAATTATAGACACTGGTGTTGGTAGTGGAGCTATGTGTGGAGCTTTTGCAAGAATTGTTGGTAAGAAGGGTAAAGTTTATGGTTATGAAAGAAGAGAGGATTTTTATAACCTTGCGAAAAAAAATTTAGAAGAATGGGGTTTAATTGATTTTGTAGAATTAAAACTTAGAGATATTTCTAATGGTTTTGATGAAACGAACATCGATGCTTTAATGCTTGATGTACCTGATCCGTATAATTATATTTCACAATGTTGGTCTGCATTAAAGGGTGGAGGAAAAATGGGAATCATTTGTCCTACAACCAACCAGGTTCAAGAAGTATTAGAAAAGTTATATGAAATGCCTTTTATAGATATAGAAGTTTGGGAAAACTTAATGAGAAGATATAAACCTGTTCCAGATAGATTAAGGCCATTTGATAGAATGGTGGCTCATACTACATATTTAGTGTTTGCAACGAAGGTGTTTGGAAAAACTGGAGGTGTATTAAATGAATAAAAAGAGATTTTTAACAATTGTTTCAGTATTAATTATAGTTTTATTTGGAAGTATTATACTAACAGGTGCAACAGATAAAGAGTTTCAGCATAATTTAACACCGCTTGCTGAAACGTTATATTATATTTTAAATTATTACTATGATATTGATAATGCCAATATCGACAAAGTAATAGATTATGGAATTGATGGTTTAATTAAAGGCCTTGGTGATGATTTTAGTTATTATTACAATCAGGAAGCTTATAAAGAAGAATCTATCGAGAATGAGGGCGAATATGGCGGTTTAGGTATTGAGGTAACTTATGATTCTGACATGCGAGCGATAAAGGTAATTAGTCCTATGTATGGTACCCCAGCATGGCGTTCAGGGCTTAAGGCAGGAGATTTGATAATACAAATTGATGGTACACCTGTTAAGGAAGTTTCCTACATTGAAGCAGTAAATATGATGAGAGGTGAACCAGGTACTAAAGTAAAAATTACTGTTTTAAGAGGAGATGAAGTTTTAGAATTTGAAATGGTTAGGGAAATAATAAAAATTATACCTGTAAAATATGGTTTTATTGAAAGTGAAATTGGTAGAATTGGATATGTAAGGTTAACCAGATTTAATCAACCCTCGGCATCAAAGCTCGAGGAAATATTAACAAAGATTTATGATAAAGGTGTTGTTGCTCTAATTTTTGATTTAAGAGATAATCCTGGAGGTCTTTTGGATAGTGCGATTGATATAGCAAGCATGTTTCTTGATGCGGGAAAATTAATAGTTACTGTTGAACCAAGAGTTGGTGCTATTGAGAGATATGAAAGTAAGGGTAATAGTTTTCCAAAGGTTCCGATCGTTGTTTTAGTTAATGGTGGATCTGCTTCAGCATCAGAAATAGTAACTGGGGCGTTAAAAGAAAATAATAGAGCAGTTATAATTGGTCAAAAAACATTTGGTAAAGGTTCCGTCCAGAATGGTTTTCCATTAAGCAACGGAGGGGTAGCATTCATTACAATAGCGCATTATAAAACTCCTAGTGGAAAAGATATACATAAAGTAGGGATTGAGCCTGATATTTTAGTTACAGATGAGGCAACAAAGATTGCGCACGAAGAAGAAGTTGTAGATTACACGAAAGAATTTACGGAAGTCAACGTAAATGATCCATATATCAAAAGAGCACTTCAGTATTTAATTGAGAAAAAATGAGATTACTCTTTTTCGGTTTTTTGATGTTGATTTTTTGTTTTGTAAGTCTTATTGCAATTTTAATGATGTTTAATGGTAAAGGAGAGATTGTGGAAATACAATCTCCACCGTTGTTTGCATTTAATAACCCATATTTTAAGTTTCTCAAAGAATTAAAATCTGAGATGATTTTGCAAAAAGTTTTATCAGAAACCGATCTTTATGGAGTGAGCCCTTTTCTATTAGAAAGTACTGAAAAATTCAAAGAAATTAAGTATTATTTTGATATTATGAAAGCCGATTACAATCTGGTAGAGATAGATGAAAAATACTGGTGGGGTAAGAAAAGAATATATTATCTATCTTTTAAGGGAAATGAGTTTTTCTATATTCCGCATGTGAAAGTTTCAGAAAAAGGTGAAGGAAATTTCGGAAAGCAGGTTTTGAAAGCTTTGATAGGGGTTTCTTCATACATTTCTGAAGAAGATTATAAAAATAAAATAAAGATGCTATTATTACAAAGATATGGGGTAGCTGTAAAATGAAAAAGTACGATTATAAGATTTTTATAGTTGTTTTTTCATTCTTTGTGTATGTTTTTTCATCAAGGATATTGAATATTGAGTATATAACCCTTGGAAGATATCAGATTACTTATTTTTTGATATATTTTTTGTTTTTAAGTTTATTTTCTTCTGTCAAGGGTAAAGCATTTTTATTTGATGAAATTTATAGATTATGGATATATTCTTTTGCACCATTTTTAATATACTTTAGCTTGATTATTTCAATTAAAACGACATATTATGTGGACGGAATTTTTATATATTTGGTTTGTTTCCTAATATCCAATTTTTATAAGTTGAATTATGCACAAAGAAAGTACATCGCTTTATTTAGAACAGTAGGTTTTGCATTGTATATTTTGGGGGTGTCACTAAATTGGAAAATCTGGTGAGTAAGTTTATATTAAAAAATTCAAAATGGCTAATTTTGATTTTGACTTTGTTTGGAATTGTGTTTGGGATTTTTAGTTTTGTTAATATGAAAGTTAATGCGGAACTTACCGATTTAGCTCCAAAAGGTGTTCTCGAATTTGATAATTTAGTGAAGTTTACTGAGGAAAAAGTTGTTTCTAATTCTTTACTTATTGTGGCAAAGGTGAAAAATATAAAAAATATTTCAGCTTTTGCTGAAGAATTGAAAAATGTTTTTGAACACACACCATATATTTCTAGTGCAGAACCTTTTGATAATCCGGAAACTTTAATTAAATATGGAATATTTACAGTTGATGAGAATAGTATAAATAATATTTTAGGCTATTATAATGCAGTGCTAAATGTTGAACCAAGATCAGTAATTGATTTTAGATTTTGGAGAAACCTGGGTATTGCGGTAAGTGTTGTATCAAATTATGCTAATGAATTCTTTGGGAGAAGTGGTATACGTAAGTATTATTTGTATTCTAAGGATGGGGAAATTTTATTGATGAATTTTTCCATGGCAAAGCCAGTAACGGATGTGGATTTTATAAACGAAGCTATTCCAAAACTCAAAGAAATTTCAAAAATAATATCCAAAAAATGGAATGTTGAAATACTTTTTAGTGGTTCTGCAATGAATAATTACATTGGTAATCAGCAGGTTAGAAAAGACTTTCAAACAACAACAATTATTTCTTTAATTGGAATCTCGTTGATACTTTTACTTTCATACGGTAGTACTTCAGCAATGTTATTTTTGTTTTATTCTATGTTGTTAAGTATGGCAATAAGTATGGGGATAATAATATTGCTTTTTAGAGAAATCAATATAATTACCTCGTTTGTTAATGCAATGTTATTAGGTTTAGGTATAGATTATGGTATTCATATCACAGCAAAAATTCATGAAAATTTAAGGTTATATGGCAAAAAGAGAGAAAGTATTTTGGAAGCTATTAAAGAGAATTTTGTTCCTTCACTTGTATCAGCAATTACGACTTCTCTTGCATTACTTGCTATAGCTCTCAGCCCATCTATCCCATTAAAACAAATGGGAATTTCCTCAGCAATAGGTGTGATTGTCTTTTATCTTGTTATGAATCTTTTGATTCCAGCGTTTTATTATAAATTTCTAAATAGAATAAATATTCCGAGAAGAGAATACTTTTCTCGTTTTATTGAAATTTTTAGGAGATTTAGGCCGCTAACAATAACGGTGTGGATAATATTGATAATATCAAGTTTATTTGTTTATCTTGCTGTAAAAAACTTTTCGTACACACCGCCAGGATTGGTTCCTGAAGATTCTGAGGCTATAATTGCTTTGAATATTGCTACAGAGAAGTTTGGAGAATTTGGTATTGGACAAGTAGTTGTGGGTGCAAAAACTTTTGAAGAACTAAAGGAAATTAATAATTATCTAGAAAATAATACCAAGTATTTTTCTAATACGTTTTCAATTTTAAATTTCATTCAGAATCCGGAGAGAATTTCTGAACTTGAACCCACGTTTTATAAAGAAGTTTTCGACGTAGCGAATGAACCGTTATTAGTACTTATTTTTAAAAAATATAAGCTTTATGATAGTTTGATTGAAACATTAAGTATTTTGAGAACTACTAAAACGTTTGAAGATGTTTTGGTAAACCTGGAAAAAGATATTCCAATATTGTTTTTTAATGACCTTGAAGGTAATAAGTATTTCTTAATTTATGCGAAAGAAAGAGTTAATCTATGGCGTAACAATAATTTGAAAGTAATTTATGGCAACATTTTAAAAGATTATAAGGTTTTTGGTTATCCTGCTTTGTTTTATAAAGTTATGGAGTATTTAATTTTATCTGTAAGTAAGGCTGTTTATTTTGTTTTTGCAGCTATTTTAATAATTTTAATAATAGACCAGAGAAGCTTATTTAAAGCGTTTAAAATATCTATCTTTGTTGTTTTGTCGATTACAGCAACTGTAGGTCTGGGATACTATGTATTTAATATTGATTTGACATTTTTGAACTTGCTTATTGTACCTATTTTTCTTGGTATGGGTGTTGATAGTATGGTGCACTTATCACACAGTATTAAATATGGTAGGGAAAGTATAGTCAAAACTGAAAAAGCAGTTACTGTTTCAGTAATGACAACTATAATGGCATTTGGAAGTTTTATGGCTGCTCAGGGGAAGTTATTAAAGGAATTTGGTATATTGGTGGTAATTGGTTTAATTGTATCCTGGTTTGTAAGTATCTTTATTTATCTAAATAGTATTGATAAATCAAGAAGAAATTAGTTTTTTTCCTTTTTTTTAAAAGAAGAAAATAGTAAAATTAATGTTCCAGAAATAAGTACCAGATAATAAGATAAAAATCTGTAAAATAAAACTCCTTTTATTATTAGTTCTTTATCAGTAACGAAAGGTTTGAATGCATTTGTAAAAACTAGTTCATAACTTCCGCTTGCTCCAGGGGTTGGTACTAAAAATGCAACAGCGTTTACTATATTTACAGTTGCAAAAAATTCGATAAATTTAAGATTTATTTCGGTAAATAGATTAATTGCGTAATAAAAAACATAACTTTGGAATAAAAGCAGGAGAAACATCATTATCAGGTCAATAAATAATACAAAACTATGTTCATTCAGAATTTTTCTTACTACTTCATCGAGTTCCAAGAACCAATTTTCTATTTTTTTTGCATCAATGAATCGTTTTATTAATGGAATTTTTGCAAAAGGTACGATAATTTTGGAAATGAGTTTTGGAAAAATAATACTAATTAGAATAAAAAGCGATGAAATAAAAGTTAATGCAAGTCCAAGAAAAATTAATTTTTTTGATATACCTGCAACGTTCTTTGAAAAAACCAGAACATAAGTTATATCAATTATAAACATTAAAAAGATCATTTCGAAAAGTCTTAAAAACACAACTTGCGTTGCGTATGAAGATTTAATCCCTTTTTTATTTAAATATAGTATTTGAAATGGTTGACCCCCAACAGAAAAAGGAGTAACAGCAGAAAAATAAGCGGTGATAAAGCAAGAATTTACTGCAGAGAATAAACTTAATTTTTGACCTAGAGAGTTAAAAATTATATAATGTTTAACTCCATCGATAACAAATGCAAGTATAGTTAACAAAATGGCTATAACTAGCTGATCTAATGAAATTGAGTTTATTATGTGAAGAATAATATTTTTATTCAAGGTTGCACTAAAGGAAAAAAGTACAATACTTGAAATGATTATTGAGAAGATTATTCCTAAATATATTTTTTTATTCATTATCTTTTTTTCGCCCCTTTTTTTTGATAGTATGATTGAGAGTAATATGATTTGTATGTTATTTTGTTAATATTAAAGGCAACATCAGCCCACAATTTAAATGCATTTATAAGTGCTTTAATAAACCCTTCCTCCTTAAATCTCCTGTTTGAAGTTTTTACAATAAGTGATGGTATGAATTTAACTTTACCATGTTTAGAGAGTTTTCTGGCAAGCCTAAAGTCTTGAGATGCTAAGTTGCTTTCAGTATCATATCCTCCAACTTTTTCATATACTTCCTTTTTAATAGCAAAGTTAGCTGCTCCAACGATATAAGTTTTTGTGAAAATTCTGGAAAGAAAGTCAGATATAACATAACCAAGCCAGGTGAAGAAGTTCGAAATTTTCCCACTTTCTAAAAAGATAAATGGTCCATATATTGCAACCAACTTTTCATTTGTTTTAAACTTTGATACAATCCTTTCTAGAAAATTTTCAGGATATAGACTATCAGCATCGCAGGTAACAATAATTTCACCTTTGGCATTTTTTATGCCAGTGCACATTGCATGAATCGAACCTTTTTGTTCTTCAAATAGTACTTTGTCTGCATATTTTTTAGCTATAGTTATAGAATTATCTGTACTACCGTTATCAACGACAATAAGTTCGTAGTTTTTGAAGGTTTGTTTTCTAATATTTTTTAATGTGTTTTCTAAAATTTTTTCTTCGTTAAGAACTGGAACAATGATGCTAACTAATATTTCTTTATCCTTCATCATAATTTCTCTCTCTTCACTTTATACCATGTAGTAACTTTATTTAATGGCCCAAGAACATAGCTTACAATTAAAACCATTATTTCAAATAACATGAGTAGTGGAGTAAGAATTAATGCATATAATAATGAAAAAATTCCCATCTGTTTACTATCAAAAGAACTTACTGCCATTAAAATATATACACCAATTATCAATGCAGAAAGATAAGTAAAAGAATTTGTTTTTAAGAAAATGTCGATTAATATTGTGTATAAAGGAGAAAATATTATAGCTCCAATCAAAATATAGATGAATAAGTAAAAGATATTTCCTTCTTTAAATCTTTTAAACATTTCTCTAAATCCACCGACATACCATCGTTTATGTTGTTTCCACAGATCAGGAAGATTTGAAACAAATTGAATTCCAATAGCTGGATATGTAGAATAAAACTCTTTTACTTTCATTTTTGATAATTTTGTTGCCATGCTGAAATCGTCTACAAGGGTTTCAGGATCGATAGGTAGTAATTTTTCAAGTAATGACCTTCTAAAAAATATTCCATTTCCCATAAAGATCATTTTTACAAAAATATTGGAGTAGAAAATTGCTTTAACAAAATTAAAATATATTTCCTGGAGAATATAGACTGGTTTAAATTTGAAATTATAAGCTTCAAAATTAGTGAAAATCATATTTACCTTTTCATTAGAAAAACAGAAAATATGAGATGAAATATAGTTTTCAGTAATTCTTGCATCAGCATCGATTATTAGAATGATTTCACCATTTGCTTTTTCCATAGCTTCGTTGATTGATTGAGGTTTTCCCCTTTTTCCTTTTTTGCGCAAAACTCTTAGATTATTAAACTCTTTTTCTAAATTTTTTGCAATGTTATAAGTATTATCTGTAGAGTTGTCATCAATTACTATAATTTCTATGTTTGTATAACTGCTTTTTTCAACTGTTTTAATGGTGTTTTCGATTACAGCCTCTTCATTCCAAGTTGGAATTATTACAGTAACTAAAGGGTTGTAATCTGGATTCCTGTTTTCGTGCAAATAATTTGTTCTT
The DNA here is from genome assembly GCA_017656345.1 of Thermosipho sp. (in: thermotogales). Taxonomy (GTDB): domain Bacteria; phylum Thermotogota; class Thermotogae; order Thermotogales; family Fervidobacteriaceae; genus Thermosipho_A. Next base: position 77,292 of record JACDNZ010000008.1, read on the forward strand.
TTTTCGTTTCGATATTTGCCAAAAAGGACAATGATTAACGATATAAAGATGTTAATAATAAAGAATGAAGTAGTAAAAAACATAATTCACTCCCTTTTTGTTAGAATTCGTAATAAGCTCCAATAAGAAAATTGTCAAAGTTGATTGTTTTGACCTTCAAAGAAAACTGCATATAACTGATATTTATGTTAATAATATTATACATTACATCCTCGCTATCAACAACTTCATATGTTGCATCAGGAGTAACGTTACCGTACCAACTATCCCAGAACCATTTCCATCGTTGAATCCCATCATCGATCACTGTACCTTTGAACAGTAAATTATATTCAAAGTTAATTTTTAGTTCTTTTTGATTGAAATTTATACCAACTGATACCATTGTGGCATCCGGTCCATATATAAATCCAAGTGGAAAATCCATTAATGAACGCTTTGGTGAAGTTAGGTTATCAAGATAAAAATGTCTAACATTAATTCTTAAATATGGAAGATAATTTGTAATATACATCCATTCACTTGTGTGATCATATTCAATATAGAAATCAAAATTGTCGTTCTTATATTTTCCGCCTAAGTTATATCCATATGAAGTGGGTTTGTAATTTGAGCCTGCCTCAGTTGTCGGAACTTCAAAGTCATCCATTGAAAACTCTCCGTAAAATGTGATATTGCTATTAAATTTGTATGTGAAATCAACAGAAGCCATTACATTTGAGTAACCTTCTCCGTAGGTGTTGTGAAAAAACATTAGAGGATTTAAATCAATTAGATCTGGAAATTTTCCTCCTACAACGTTTAGGTCACCTATTCCTATTCTTAATTTGTTAAATTCAAAATCGAATCTATGGGCAATTATAGTTTTGTATGGAGCGTCAAAATAAAGTCCTGGGTTATGTCTGTCTGAATAATTGCTTTGAATATACTGTTCTTCAGGTGAAAGTAATGAATAAGATGAAATGATATGATAAGTGTACCTGAAGTTGTCAATTTTTGTAGAAAAGGTAATATTGTCTTGAAAAGTAGTATCTGAAATGGTGATAGGATACTTTGCGGCTCCCCATTTTATGGGGAATCTTCCAATTGATAAGAATAGATTTTGATTAGCATAGTAAACATAAAATAGTTCGGGAAAATTCATATCAAATGAAAGAGTATTGATATCAAAAGGCTGTATGAATAAGTTATTTTCAAATTCTTTTGTTCTTGTAATTGGCTCTTTTTGAATATCAACTTTTGAAAAGAGTGTGAATCCATTTTTTGAAAATTCAAATGTGAAACTCATTAATGGAGGAATTTCATTAAATAGATAAAAATTATTCTCAGCAGGATTTGTTGGTTTTCCCCATCCCCACGGATATTTTGTTACAAAGTTTGAATCCCAATTTCCAAAAGCAATCCATGGAAAAAAATTTACATCGATTTTAAAAGTTTCATTGTAACCATTAAGCCATTCTGAAGGTATAGGTGCTACATCAGAGTCGTAAACAATTGCGGAGAAGGATAATAATGAGAGAGAAATGATTAATAGTACGAATAATTTTTTCAATTCAATCACTCCTTTTTATATTAGGTTATTTTTCTTGAAACTGTAGAATTTGTTTCCAATAATTATATGATCGAGAAGTTTGATTCCTATTATGTCACCTGCATCTTTAATTTTTGAAGTCAATTCTTTATCACTTTTACTGGGAGTAACTATGCCAGATGGATGGTTGTGAACTAAAATTATATAACTAGCTCCATTTTTGATTGCTTCTCTAAAAATTTCTCTGGGATGTGCTAAACTGGAATCGGCAAGACCGATTGTTATATCTTTGGTTGTAATTTCATAGAGTTTTGAATTTAAAAATATCACTCTTACAACTTCTTGATCAAAATGTTTCATATCCTGACAATATTCATAGATTAATTCTGGAGAGTTTAAAAATCTTCCGGTTCTATCTTCTTTTAAATATCTTTTTGAAAGTTCCATAGCAGCTAATATTGTAGTTGCTTTTGCAGTACCAAGTCCTCTAATTTCTAGTATTTCTTCAACAGAGGCTTTGCTAATTTTGACAAGACTATTACCGAAGTGTTTTAGAAGATGCTTTGAAGTTTCCAGAACATTGTATTTTTTACTACCAGTTCTGAGTAAAATTGCTATTAATTCTTCATTTGTTAAATCTTCTGGACCATTTCTGAGTAGTTTTTCTCTTGGAGTCATTTTATAATCCCTCTATTCCATAGAATATCCCAGAGTTTTGAAATAGGTAATCCCATTACGTTGTAGAAATCACCAATTATTTTTTCAACAAGGATACTTCCAAAACCTTGTATACCATATGCTCCTGCTTTATCAAAAGGCTCTCCGGTTTTTAAATAGAATTCAATAAGTTCATTTGATAGTTGTTTGAATTTAACATTTGTTTTTTCAAAAAAAGATATTTCTTCATTGTCGATAAGTAAAGTTACGCCTGTGTATACATCGTGCCATTTCCCCGAAAGGTTTTTAAGCATTTCATACGCTGAACTGTAATCTTTAGGTTTACCAAGTATGGATTTGTAAAAAACGACAGTATCTGCTGCAATAATTGCTTCGTTTTGCTTTCTTTCGACACTTTTCGCTTTTAGTTTTGATAAAATTAAAACATGGTTTTTTGGATCCTTTTCTTCAATTTCTTCTTTGATGTTAGAAGGCCTAATTTCAAACGGAATATTGAGTCTTTTTAAAAGTTCACTTCTTCTTGGAGAACTTGAAGCCAAAACTATTTTCATTTACAATTTCCTCCATTTTTTTTGCAAGGTATGCATTTGCAATAGCAGATATTGAACCTAGAAAGATCATCAATGGTAAAAATGCAAAAATTGCACTACTTTTTATTAATAGTGAACCTATATATACCTGTGTGAAATTATTTGAAATCATACCAATATAGCTTAGACCAGTATAACCCAAAAATTTAGTTTTAGAAATAGCTCCTTCAATTATTGCTGCTACAATTATCCCAAAAAATCCCATGAAAAAAGTTGGAGTAAATAACAATCCAGAGAAAATTGACCCAATAATAGATTTTAGTGCACCAATAATGATTGCTGGAATAATTCCGAGATTAACTGCTGCAAATAATACAATGAAATTAGAAAAGCCCCATTTGCCTCCAGGAACTGGATATGGAATAAACCTTTCGATTATAAACATTACAGATGCAAGAGAAATAAGTACAGCATACATCACCAGGTTTGAAGTTCTTGAGAATTCTCGGTTTCTATAATTATTTTGTTTGGGACGCAGATTATTTTTCCTCCTTTTTCAATTTTTCCAGTTTTTTCACAAGTTTTTAATGGACATGAAGAATTTGTAACCCATACGTATTTTCCATCATAATGTACGATTGTAAGCAATTCTCCTTTTTCATTTTTGATTTCATATTCACCCGGGGTGGATAATTTTAAAATTTCTTGACCATTTAGTTTAACTATAAATTCTCCGTTACTATTTTTAATTTTGTTAAATGAGAATAAAATTACCAAAATTACTATAACAATCGTGATTATTATTACATCTGATTTTTTAACTATTTTCATAGAATGTCACCTTTCCATCAATGACAATAGCCGATAAGAAGTTTGTGTCAAACATATATAGAATATCAATAAACTCGTTTGTATTCCAGATAGCAATGTCACATTTTTTTCCGGGTTCTATTGCTCCATTTTCAATATTAAGTATATATGAGGAATTTATGGTATATGCTGTTAAGATTTCTTCAGGTTCCATATTTAAAAATCGAAGAGCAAGATGCATGATGAACGAAGGGCTAAAAATTGGACATGATCCCGGGTTATAATCAGAACCTAAAGCAACGGCCGCTCCTTTATCAATTAGTTTTCTTGCAGGTGCAAATGATTCGCCTAAATAGAAACTAGTTCCAGGCATTAGTGTAGCTATTGTTGATGATTTCCCTAATAGTTCAATTTCTTCTTCACCAATTTTTAGTAGATGATCAGCTGAAATAGCACCAAGTTTAATTGCGAGTTTTGTAGCTCCAACATTTGCGATTTCATCAGCATGAAATCTTAATCTAAATCCTTTTAATTTTGCATAATTAAATAGATCTTCTATGTCTTCAGGCAAATATACACCTTTGTCACAAAAAACATCAATTGTATTTGTATACATTTTTATTAAGTCAAGACTATTTTTGATTTCTGTTATATATTCTTCTTTTGTTTTTTCAAATGGAATAGCGTGTAATCCTAAAAATGTAGGAACGATTTTAATATCAGAAAACTCGTTAATATAAGATATAGCTTTGAGCTGTTTTAGTTCATTTGCAATATCTAAGCCATATCCACTTTTTCCTTCAATGTGAGAAATGCCTAATCTTTTGAAATGATTAAGTGTTTTGTAATTTTCAGCTATCAACTCTCCAATTGTTGAACTCCTAACATGTTTAACAGTGCTATATATTCCGCCACCTTCTTCAAATATTTCAGAGTAAGTTTTGCCACGAGATCTCATGTAAAATTCTTTTCCTCTTTTTCCAATAAAAGGAATATGAGTATGAGCATCAACAAATGAAGGCGTTACTAATTTTGCCTTTATTGTAAAATGGTCGGATGTTTGATGTTTTTTAATGTCAAGTATTTTTCCATTTTCAATGTAAATATCAACGTCAAAATCTTCGTAAATTTTTTTCATTTCTTTTCCATTTTTAGGAGCATTGCCAATAGGAGTTAAAAGATGTTCAGCATGTATTTTAAACATTTAATCCCCCCATAAAGAAACCAATTACAGCTATTACTAAGCAGTAATACCCAAAGATTTTCAATTTTTTGATTAAAGTTACTTTCTTAAGTATGTAAAGACTAAAAAGTCCAACAATAAAAGCTGTAATACCAGATACAATGGTTATTGCATCAAATCTTAAGTGATTTGATTCTAGAATTCCTGCGCCAAATATTACAGGTATGCTCATTAAGAAAGAATATTTTAAAGCTTTTCCTCTTTCCATACCTATAAGAAGAGCTCCAAAGAGAGTGAATCCGCTTCTTGAAATTCCAGGGAAAATAGCTAACATCTGAAATAACCCAATTATAAATGCGTCAATATAAGTCATTGAAAAAAAGTCTTTGTTTTTACCAAGATTGTCTGAAATAAATAAAGCGCTACTTGTTAAAAGGAAGAAAAATGAAATAAGTTTAAGAGAATTAAATGAATTTTCAATTGAAGAATTAAAAAGTATCCCGAATAAAGCTGCTGGAAGAGTTGAAATAATTAATTTAACTAATAAAGAATAATAATTTTTTTCAAAGGCTATTAAACCTTTGAGAATTTCAACTAACTCTTTACGAACAAATATTAAAATTGCAAGTAAGGTGGCTAAGTGTAAGAAAGAAAATAACGATATATTTGGATCAATATCGTACAATTTAGAGAAAAGTGCTAAATGCCCTGAGCTAGAAATCGGTAAAAATTCAGTAGCTCCTTGGATGATTCCAAGTAATACTTTGATCATAGCTTACCTCCTAGGGAGTAATTCTACCAACATAAGGTCCGTAAGTATAAACATGTTTTCTAATTTCATCCCAATCTAAATTTTTGAAAGTTTCTGTTGCTGAATCTTTGTCTGGAAATGCCCCTAAACAAAGTGTAAAGTATGTTTTTGTATCTCTAATAAACTTTAGAACATAGGAGGTTAATCCTATTGCACGAAGATTAACCATATCTTCAAAAAGTGGGGAAGGATTTGTTCCAGTTTTTAAAAAAATTGTATATACAGACTTTCCGGGAATGAGTCCTGGATATTCATGTGTTCCAAGGATAACAACAAAATATTTGTTATTTTTCAACTTGTTGATCAAATATTTTTCATTAGTTCTGATAATTTTTAAAGCATTGTCAGAATCTAAAACAAAAGTTGAAACTTCTGTTGATGCTTCAATTAAATCCATGGAATACACCAGCAATTTTTCATAATCAAATTTTTCTATTTCGATCATAGTTTCTGAAGCTTTTTCTGTAAAATCAGGTAATTTGTTTTCCTTTATTTCAGGAATTTTGAGTTCCATTGGTTTTGGAATATAAATAACTTCAACATCAATAGATGCTTTTTTTAAGTAAAGGTATATAGTAGATATTAAAAGTAACAGTGAAATCAATGAAAGAAGAAAAACAAGAATACTGATAACTTTTAGTTCGAATGGTTTTACTATTCTTCTTGGCAGTTATATACCCTCCTCCACATATTTGATTAAAAGTTGAATAGTTGCTTCTACATCATCTTTATGAACCATTTCATTTGGAGTGTGAATGTACCTAGTTGCAATTGAAACTGTAGCACTTGGTATTCCAGCTTTTGTGTTTTGATACCCTCGTGCATCTGTTCCACCGTAGATTAGGACTTCCATTTGATAAGGAATATTATATTTTTCAGCAAGGTTTTTCAATGTTTCAACAATTTTCTTATCACTTATTGAATAACCATCTTTTATTTTTATGCAAACTCCTTTTCCCAATTCCATTGAAGTTCTTTTATTTGCTTTTGGTGTATCACCAGCTCCTGTAACATCAATTGCTATTGCAACATCTGGTTCAATATCAAACCCTGCAACTCTTGCGCCTACAATTCCAATTTCTTCCTGTACTGCAAAAACACCGTATATAGTATTTTTAGGATTAGATAATCTTTTAAACAGTTCAATTATTGTAACACAGCCTATCCTGTCGTCCATAGATTTAGAGATATAAAAATTACCTTGTTCAACAAAATATCCATCGTATGTTCCAAAACTACCTATAGGGCAGAGTTTTTCTGCTTCTTCTCTGCTTTTTACACCGATGTCTACAAATAATTTATCGAAAGAAAGTTCTTTTAGATTATTTCTCAAATCGTTAACTGTTTCACCTTCAATACCTACAATTCCAATGGTATTGCCAAATTTAATTTTTGAATTCAAAATAGTATATGGTGAAACACCACCAACCATGTCTATCCTTAAGAATCCGTTATCATCAATATTTGTAACGACTACGCCAATTTCATCCATGTGAGCATCTAGAAGAATTTTCTTATCAGTTTGACCGTTTTTCCAAACTATTAAATTACCAAGTTTGTCTACTTTGTAACCATCTATGTGGTCTTTTAATTCTTGCAATATAACTTCTCTAATAACGTCTTCACGCCCACTTGGACTGGAAACTTCAGTTAATTTCTTAATTAATTCTTTCATTTTTAAGCCTCCTTTTTAAGGTTAATTTCATTTTTAATTATACACTAATAGTAAGTTTTTTAGCAAATTTAAATCTAATGTAATTTTAAGGATTTAATGGTATAATTAATTAGGTGATTTTTATGCTTACTTTAGAAAGTTTTATTAGATTTTTGAAAGAATATAAATTAATTGAAGAAAATGACAAAATTCTAGTAGCAGTTTCGGGAGGAATAGACTCTTCTGTATTGCTGTATTTGTTGAACAAGGTAAGGAGAGAGCTAAAAATTAATATTATTTGTGCAACTTTAGATCATGGAATTCGAGAGAATTCAATGAGGGATGTCAAATTTGTTGAAGATTTAGCAGAAACATTGGAAATAGAATGTGTAGTCGGGAAGGTTGATGTACCAAGTTATGCTATTAAAAACAAACTTTCTGTTGAGGAAGCTGCAAGAATTTTGCGTTATCAATTTTTAGAAGGAGTTTTAGAAGAAAAGAAGTGTAATAAGATAGCTGTTGCACATAATTTGAATGATTTAGTTGAAAATGTTTTATTTAGACTTTCAAGAGGTACAGGTCCCTTTGGCCTTCCTGGAATGAAACCAAAGAGCAAAAACGTGATAAGGCCGCTTTTGTTTTTTACTAGGGAGGAAATTATTGATTTTGCCCGAAAAAATAATATAAAATATATGGAAGATGAAACGAATTATGATATCAAATATACGAGGAATTATATAAGACACACTGTAGTTCCTATGTTAAAAAAAATAAATCCGAGATTTGAACTTTCAGTTTTAAGGTTTGTTGAAAATATATGGGAATTAGACGAATTTATTAGTAATCAATTAAAAAACATCAAGTTAAGATCTTTAAGAGGAAGGTTGTATTTCAAAGTTCCCGAAGCCCCGTATTTAATGGTTGAATTGGTTAGGCGTTTATCTGTAGATTTGTTTGGAAGGGCACCAGATAAAGAAAAACTTGATAGATTGAAGAATGTTATGAATGCAAAAACTACTTTTAAAATAAGTTTCTGGGGGAACTTGGGATTAGAAGTATCGTATGGGAAAGCTTTGTTAGGAAAATTTTTAGAGAAAGAAGCATATGAGTTCGTAGTTGGTAATATGAGTACTTTTGATTTTGATCCATTTTTAGTGAAAATTGGAAATGATGGTATAATTATTAATAAGAGAAAAATAAAAGGTGAGTTGATATTGAGGAATTGGAGAGATGGTGATAGAACAAGTAATGGAAAAAAGATAAAGGATATATTTGTTAGTAAAAAGATTCCTTCTTTTATTAGAAGGATAATTCCTGTTTTTGCAGATGAAAATGGAATTATATACATACCAAAAGTATATTTAAATAAGGAATATTTAGGTGAAGAAAATAATGAGAACATTATTGGTATAAAAGTAGAGTTGAAAGGAGGTTTTTCGATTTGAACAAGGGAATTGGAACAATAATAATTGGGCTATTGATAATTCTTTCATTATTCTGGGTATTTGAGAGCGTATTTTTTAGTGGTAATGCCGCTGAAACAACAATGTATTATAGTGATTTTGTAAAAAGGGTGAATTCAGACGGGTCTGATATAGCTGAGATTTCCATCAAAGATGATGGAAACATTGTTATGACCACTATTTCAGGAAGAAAATATAATATATATGCCCCATGGGTAAAATACGATATGGATTTGATAAACAATTTAGTAGAAAAGGGAATTAGAGTAAGTGGTGAGAAAGGTGTTGACAGTTCTTTTTGGGTTAATATCGTTGGTAATCTATTATTCTTTGTATTAGTACTATTTATGTTTGGATTTTTGATTCGAGGTTTGGGTAGAGGAAATAACCAAGCTTTTAGTTTTACAAAAAGCAGAGCTGAAAAGGTTATGCCAGGTAAAAAACGTGTAACTTTTAAAGATGTTGCAGGGGTAGATGAAGCGGTTGAAGAATTACAGGAAGTTGTTGAGTTTTTGAAAAACCCGGTTAAGTTCAATAAAATAGGTGCACGTATGCCAAAAGGAATTTTACTTGTTGGACCTCCTGGAACTGGTAAGACCTTACTTGCAAGAGCAGTTGCAGGAGAGGCAAATGTTCCATTTTTCCATATTAGTGGTTCTGATTTTGTTGAATTATTTGTCGGTGTTGGTGCAGCAAGAGTTAGAGATTTGTTTAACCAAGCAAAAGCCAATGCTCCATGTATAGTTTTTATTGATGAAATAGATGCCGTTGGAAGACATAGAGGTGCAGGTCTTGGTGGTGGACATGACGAACGTGAACAAACACTAAATCAGCTATTAGTTGAAATGGATGGTTTTGATGTTCGAGAGGGTATTATAGTTATGGCGGCTACTAACAGACCAGATATCCTTGATCCTGCACTTTTGAGACCGGGACGTTTTGATAAAAAAGTGGTAGTTGATCCACCAGATGTTAAAGGTAGAGAAGAAATTTTGAAGATACATTTGAGAGGGAAACCAGTAACAGAAAATGTTGATATAAAGGTTTTAGCTAAAAGAACAACAGGATTTGTTGGAGCAGATCTTGAGAATCTTATCAACGAAGCGGCTTTACTTGCTGCAAAAAATGGTAGAGATAAGATAAATATGGATGATTTTGAAGAAGCTATTGATAGAGTAATTGCAGGTCCAGCAAGAAAATCTAGAATGATTTCAGAAAAACAAAAAGAGATTGTAGCATATCATGAACTTGGACATGCTATAGTTGGTACAGCATTGCCGAATTCGGATCCCGTACATAAAGTTTCAATTATTCCAAGAGGTCATAGCGCGCTCGGGTTTACTTTACATCTTCCTGTTGAAGATAAATATTTGATAAGTAAAAATGAGTTGCTTGATAATATTACAGCACTTTTGGGTGGTAGAGCTGCAGAGGAATTGGTTTTTGGAGATGTAACAAGTGGCGCAGCTAATGACATTGAAAGAGCTACAGAAATGGCCAGGAAGATGGTTTGCGAATTAGGAATGAGTGACAATTTTGGACCATTATCGTGGGGTAAAACAGAGCAAGAGATATTCTTAGGTAAGGAAATTACAAGGATAAAAAATTATAGTGAAGAAGTTGCAAAATTAATTGATAGTGAAGTTCAGAATATAGTTAATTCTTGTTATAACAAAGCTAAAGAAATTTTGATAAAAAATAGACAAAAGCTTGATGAACTTGCAAAGATATTGTTAGAAAAGGAAGAATTGAGTGGTGAAGAATTGAGAGAACTCCTTGAAAGGGAGGATATTAATGTGGAGGAACATAGTAGGGCTGAGCAAGACGGTTGATTTTACTCCGGATGAGTCTTTTATTTGGAACGAAGATGAAGAAATGGAAGCATTACATTTTGTTTCTACAGCAGGTTTACTTAAGGAAGTAATAAAACTAGGTTCAGAAATATTAAGTGATGTTTTACCTGAAGATTTGATATCAGTTGTTAATTATGCAACTATAAAGCATTTTAGCCCTTGTGTTATAGGTGAAACAATTGTGATTGGTGTTAGGGTAACAGGCGTGGAAGGGAATAATATAAGGTTCTATGGGATTATCACAAAAGATAATAAAAAAATAGCAGAAATAGAATATACAAGAGTAATAGTATCAAAAAATTATCTCAGGAGGAAAGCAATTGAGGAGACCACGTAGAACAGAAGATTTTAGAGAATATTCATATATAAAAAAATTTAGCGAAGCAGAAAAAAGATTTACAAATTTTAATGGCAACCAGGAGGTTGCCTTAATTTTTCCGAATACTTATAAAGTTGCGTCTGCTTCACTGGCATGGAGTTGGGTTCAACAATTATTGTGGGGACAAGGAATAGCAGTTGAAAGGTTTTTTTATGAGAAGTGGTTTAAGAAATTTTATTCGATTGAATCATTTACGCCTTTGGATCAATTTAAGATATTGTTGTTTTCATTTCATTTCGAGTTAGATTTTGAAAATATAATTGATATTTTAATTAAACTTGGTATACCACCTCTTTCGGAAGATAGAAATGAAAATCATCCTGTAGTAATCATTGGTGGCCCCATAACATTTTTTAATTATGAGATTGCTAGACCTATTGCTGATCTGGTTTATATTGGAGACTTAGAATACAATGTTGAAGAATTTTCCCATGGTTTAAGGCTGATGTTAAAAGAAAAAAATGAAGGAATAAGGTATTTAGAAAGATTCGATAACATTTTATCAGTAAAAAAAGGAAACTTTAAAAGATTAAGTGTGAAAAATTATGATATAAGCAAAAAATTACCTGTTGCTCATTTTATAACTCCCTTTTCAGAATTTAAAAATAAAAGATTAATTGAAATTGGGAGAGGTTGTATAAGACGTTGTTCTTTTTGTGTTATGGGATATACGAAAAAACCCGTAAAATTTGTTCCACCGGATGTAATAGAAGTATACTTGAAAAATGAAAAAAATTCTGTGGGAATAATTAGTGCGACTATAACAGATTATCCCTGGCTGGATGAACTTTTAGATATATTAGAAAAGTATGAAATAAAGTTTTCTGTTTCATCGATGAGAGCAGATGGAATTACTGACAGACTTTTAAAACTATTAAAAAGAAGTGAACAGAAAGTTTTCACAATAGCTCCCGAAGGAATTTCACAAAAAATTAGAAATTTAATCTTGAAGGATATTTCTGAGGAAGATTTAATGAATTCACTTGAGCTTGGAAGAATTAATGATTTTAGAAATGTCAAATTGTATTATATAGTAGGTTTTGAGGAAGAGGATGAAAGTGATTATACCGAGTTAAAGGAATTTATTGCTAAAGTGAAAAAGTTAGGATACCGAGAAATAACTTTGAGTATTAATCCATTGATACCAAAGAAAGCAACACCGTTTTATAATAGGAGATTTATAACTGAAAGAGAATATAACAAAATTATTAAGTGGATGAGAACAAACCTTAAAGGTGTAAAGCTGCATTTTGAAAGCTATAAGTTTGCAAAAAAACAATATACTTATAATGTTTTGAAAGAAAATGATATTGAAAATTTAATTCGTAGAATATATGTTAAAAAGGATATTGACTAATTTATATTTTATGGTAGAATTTTAAACGATGGCGCCGGGGTGGCGGAATTGGGAGACGCAGCGGACTTAAAATCCGC
>JACDNZ010000009.1 GCA_017656345.1 Thermosipho sp. (in: thermotogales)
GCACCTGACTCTTAATCAGGGGGCTGTGGGTTCGAGTCCCACACGGCCCACCAATGTATGTTGTATAATAAGAAGTGGAAGCGCCCGCTTCCCACCCTTAGCCTAAGGCGAAAGGGTTAATAAAATCAGCTTTTGTGTACACAATATTGGCGGGCGCATGCTCGCCAAATTTTTTATATATGGGAGGGGAAAATTATCGATAAAATAATTAAAAATGAGGAAATTAGGGCACCTGAGGTTAGGGTGGTTGATCAAGAGGGTAAACAAATAGGTATTATGCCAACCAATCAGGCACTAGAACTTGCTTATTCAAAAAAATTAGATCTGATACTGGTAGCTCCAAACGCAAATCCTCCAGTTGCTAAGATTATGGACTATGGAAAATATAAATATGAGCTTGCAAAACGAGAAAAGAAAGCAAAAAAGAATCAAAAAATCATCGAAGTAAAACAGATGAAATTCAGAATTAAAATTGATGAACATGATTATCAAACTAAAGTAAGACATATTAAAAGATTTTTAGAAGATGGGAACAAAGTAAGAGTTGTAATAATGTTTAGAGGACGTGAACTCGCATTTGCTGACAAGGGTAAGGAAATACTTGAAAGAGTAATAGCTGATTTACAAGATATAGCAACGGTTGAAAAACCACCAAAACTTGAGGGAAGAGATATGTGGATGATGCTAAAACCAAAGAATTAAGGAGGGAAAGCATGGCCAAGAATAAGATGAAGACACACAAAACAGCAGCCAAAAGATTCAAATTAACAAAAACAGGTAAGTTAATGAGAAGACGAGCGTTTGCATGGCACAAAACCGGTAAAAAAAGACGCTCAACTCTCAGAAAATTAAGACTTGAAGTTGAAGTTAAACCTGCAGATAAAAAAAGAATTTTAAGAGTACTCGGAAAAAGATAAGAAGGAAGGGAGGAATCTAAATGCGCGTAAAAAACGCAGTCAACGCAAAGAAAAAAAGAAAAAAGATTTTGAAAGCAGTTAAGGGATACAGAGGTGCTTTAAGCAGAAGATATAGACTAGCAAAGCAAGCTTACATAAAAGCTAAAAAACATGCATACGTTGGCAGAAAATTAAAGAAGAGAAATTTCAGAAAATTATGGATTACTAGAATAAATATTGCTGCAAGAAATGAAGGTTTAAAATATAATGAGTTAATTCATGGTTTAAAACTTGCAGGTATTTCAATTAACAGGAAGATGCTCGCTGAACTAGCAGTTAATGATCCCGAATCATTCAAAGAATACGTAAATATAGCCAAAGAAGCTATAAGCAAATAAAAAGAACTCACACTCCTGGATTCCAACCTCGGTGCCTATTAAAAGGTCGGTTGGGTTAGAAAGGAGTGGAGGTTCAAACCAAATAGGAGGTGTGTATTTGTGCCAGTTGTATCAATGAAACAACTTTTAGAAGCAGGGGTACACTTTGGACATAGGACACAAAGATGGAATCCCAAAATGAAAGAATATATCTTTGGAGCAAGAAAGGGAATTTATATCATCGACTTGCAAAAAACCTCAAAATTATTAGATGAAGCTTATAACTTTGTTAGAGAAAAAGCCGCAGAAGGTGGAACAATTCTTTTTGTTGGAACCAAAAAACAAGCTCAACAAGTTATAAAGCAAGAAGCTGAAAGATGCGGAGCTTTTTATGTAAATCATAGATGGCTCGGTGGATTATTGACAAATTTCAAAACCATCAGGCAAAGAATTGATAAATTAATTGAACTTGAAGAAATGGAAGCAAATGGAGAATTAGAAAACCTTCCAAAAAAAGAACAAAGTAGATTAAAAAGAATTTTGGAAAAACTTAGAAAAAACCTAGGCGGCTTGAAAAACATGGATAGAATTCCTGATGTTATTTATATTGTTGACCCAAAAAAGGAAAGAAACGCTATTTACGAAGCTAACCTTTTAAAAATTCCAACTGTTGGTATCGTAGATACTAACTGTGATCCAGATGAAATTGATTATATCATTCCAGGAAATGATGATGCAATCAGAGCTATCCAACTTATTACTTCTAAAATTGCCGATGCATACTTAGAAGGAAAAGAAGGGGTTGCTTTTGCTGAAACCGAACAAGAAAGTTCTGAAGAAAAGAATGAAGAAGAACTTTTTGAAATTGAAGATACAGAAGAGGAAGAAATTTAATATATGCCCCCTTTCGGGGGCATTTTTTGGGGGTATTTTTAATGTTCATAGCATTTGAAGGTTTAGATGGTTGCGGAAAAAGCACACAATTGGATTTGTTATTTCAATATTTAAAAACTGCTGGTAAAAAGGTTATAAAAGTTCGTGAACCAGGTAGTACAGAAATTGGTGAGAAAATCAGAGCAATCCTACTTGATAGAAATTTAAATATAAATGAAAGAACGGAACTTCTTCTTTTTCTTGCTTCCAGAGCTCAATTAGTAGAGGAAATTATAAAACCGGCATTAAATGAAGGTTATTTTGTGCTTGTTGATAGGTTTGCAGATTCAAGCGTTGCTTATCAGGGTGGTGCAAGAAATTTAGGAATAGAAAATGTGGAATTTTTAAACACTTTCGCAACAAATAATATCTTCCCAGATCTGGTTTTTTTTATTGACATACCTGTTGAAATTGCATTAAAGAGAATTAGCAAGAAAAATAAAGATAGATTAGAAAACGAAGGAAAAGCTTTCCTTGAAAAAGTAAGGAATAGTTATTTATATCTGTCAAACAAAAGAGAAAATTTTATTACAATTAACGGTGAAAAAACAGTTGAAGAAATTTTTGAAGAAATAAAATCTCACATTCAAAAATTTATTTAAGTGCTTATTTACATTATATCTAAATAATATTTTATAAAGTACCCATCTTTTTCTTCCCAAAAAATTAGTTTTGAATCTATTTTTATTCCAAGGAATTTATAAATGAAATCTCCCAAATCCAGGAATATTTTAATATTATACCTTCTTTCTCTATCAAGATAGTTATATGCAGCCAAATCTGTTAATCTTTGAAGTTTTGCTTTTTTAGCATAGGTTTCTCTTTCGATATTGCTTACCACAAAAAATTGTTCGAATTTATAGAAGTACACTTTATAATCATCAGTAACGTCTATAATCCATTGATCTTCTGTATCATCATATCTACCCGAATATTTTTCTATGGTTTTTTCAATATTTTCAAGACCATCAGAAAGTTTGAATAAAAAAGCAACTGATAAATTTGGAGATTCGTCTATATCACCAACCACGTAAAATGTAGATGTTGCGTTCTCCAAAATCGAAGATGTTAAATCGTACAATTTCTCCAAACTTGTACTATCAAGTGTAACAGTCCATTGTTGTAAAAACTTTATTACACTCAAGCTATCATCTATACTTATCCCCGCAAAATAATTTCCTAACACAGGGATTTTTTCCATTAAATCTTCTGTATATTTTGTTTTCGGTTCTTCTTTATTTGTTTTTTGAACAACATTAATTCTTATAACGGAATTTTCAATTCTTCCGTAAAATTTTATATACTCCGTCTCAACATCGTTATTACTCACTTCTATTGGGAAATTAAGTTTTATAGCATCCCCTTTCGAATAACCTGAAATCCAGTATCTTTCATCAAAATCTTTTATAAGTTCCTTATTCTTCGCTGCAAACTGAAAATCTGGAGACGTATACACACTTAAAATGTATTCCAAAGCATTCTTACTCCCGGCCATTATCAAATAATTATCTTGACTTTTTGAAAAGATTGAATCGCCAATAACATAAATTTCTCCTTCTGTCTTTAAAGGATATCCTATTAGTTTTGACATGTATTCAATTACTTTTTTGGGATTGTCTGTTCGAAAAATTAACGCTGAATCTTTCGAAAGAGTTTTTAAAATGTCTATGTAATAATTAACATCAAATGAAATTAAATTTTCAACTGACAATTCAATCCCCTTAGCCAAAAACAATACATCACTAGCGAGAGCCGAAAGGAAAATATTTCTATCTGTACCATAATTATAATCAATATCTTCTAAATATCTTAAAAAATAAGATTCAAACGAGAGGCCTTCTTCGTTAAAAACAAACTTAGCGAACGGTACTTTTTTAAGTTTACCGTACCATTCCCCATTATTATTAAATCTGATAAAAATATCATAATCATATGGCACAAAATTCAAAATATTGGAAAAACTAAGAACTAAAACCAGCAAGAACAAAATCACTGCTACTCTTTTCAAGACAACTCCTCCCATGCTTTATTCACTATTTTTTCAATATCCTCATGGGAAATAATTTTATTACATTTTTGATTCACCAATTCCAAAAAAAATTCAATATTCCCATCAGTACCTTTTATCTTTGAATAATCTAAATTGTTTGGATACAATCCAAATTCAGATGCATTTTCAATTATATCACATAAAACTTCCTTGTGAATTTCCTTTGATCTTACTATTCCACCTTTCCCTACTTTATCCCTGCCTGCTTCGAATTGAGGTTTTACTAAAACTATTGCTTTTCCATCTTCCTTTAATATTTTCTTTATCGTAGGGAAAATTTTTTTCAATGATATAAACGAAACATCACACACCACTAAATCTACTTTTTCATTCAATTCTAAAGTTCTTGCGTTCATTCTTTCCATAACAATTACTTTTGGATTATTCCTAATTTTCCAGTGTAATTGTCCATACCCCACATCAACACAGTAAACCTTTTTTACATCATTTTGCAATAAAAAATC
This sequence comes from Thermosipho sp. (in: thermotogales), assembly GCA_017656345.1. Taxonomy (GTDB): domain Bacteria; phylum Thermotogota; class Thermotogae; order Thermotogales; family Fervidobacteriaceae; genus Thermosipho_A. The sequence continues at coordinate 4,721 of JACDNZ010000009.1, forward strand.
AGTAAATCCACCTGTCGATGAACCGATGTCACAAGCAACTTTATCCTTAATTTCAAATCTAAAACTTTCCCATGCTCCTTCTATTTTATAACCACCTCTGCTTACATATTTCTCTTGCTCTTTTATTCTAATATCTATATTTTCACCAAAAAGTTTTCCTGGTTTATCAACCATCTCGTTATTAACAATAACTTTTCCGCTCATTATTAACCTTTTTGCCTTTTCTCTACTTTCAACTAATCCTTTCTCCACAAGAATTAAATCCAATCTTTTCTTTTTACTACTCATACTCTCACAATCCTTAAAATATTACTTTATACAAATAAAGCCCGTGCGGAGGTGCTGTACCGGCAGCCTCCTGTCTTGAACGTAACTCTAAAACTTCTTTCATCTTTTCTGGTGGCCATTGCTCGAGACCAACCTTTACAAGTGAACCGACGATATTTCTAACCATGCTTCTCAAAAAAGAGATACCTTCTACCCGTATTAAAATCAAATGTGATTTTAATTTAATAATCCTTATTCTATAAATAGTCCTAACAGGATTTTTTTTATCATTACCTTTTTTAAAAGAACTAAAATCGTGTTCACCTTCTAGAAACCTGGCAGCAATTCTCATTTTTTCAACATTTAGATTATATTTAAAATGCCACACATAATTTCTTAAAAACACATCCTTTTCTTCAACTCTAATAAAATAGTGATAAATTCTTTTTTTAGCATCAAATCTGGGGTTAAAGTTCTTATCCACTTCCCATGCTTTTTTTACATATATATCATGTGGTAAATTAGCATTTAAAGCATTTTTTATGTCTCTTGAAGTCAATCTATCTATTGGACAATTAAATGCGGCTACCTGTCCGTTAGCATGAACACCTGCATCAGTTCTTCCAGCAGCTTGCGTAAAAATTCGCACTTTAAAAATTTTTTCTAAAGCATTTTCTAATTCCCCTTGAACAGTTCTAACATTTGGTTGTCCTTGATAACCAAAAAAATTTGTCCCATCATATGAAAATTCTATAGCAAATCTTTTCATAAAACCATTGTCCTCCCACCTCCAGATTTTTTTGCAACAATAAGAGCATTTTTTGATTCTCTTAAAAGTTCTTGTAAAGATTTTTCCCTTTCTTCTGAATAAGAAATCCCAACACTTAACGTAACCTCAGGAAACTTTTGTTTAACATCTTCTCTCATTCTGTCTAGATAATTGATTGCACTCATTTTTGAAATATTAGAAAATAGAAAAATAAATTCTTCGCCTGTTAATTTATAAAAGACAGATATACTCGAAAATTTTTCATAAAAATATTTTTCTATGTAATCTGATATTGTTTCGGCATATTCTGGACCTTTCTCAAAATTTATTTTGTCGAAATTATCTATATCTACCCGAACTAAAACACTACTATACGAACTTTCGATAATATTCTCACATAATCTTATAAATTCCGGGAACGAGATGTTCTTTAAATAAACATTCTGATCACTTATCCAGTATTTTAAATATGGTGTCTTCTTCAAAAATTCATATACGATCCATGAAACAAATCTTAAAAACTTCAAATCATGTGAAGTTGGTCTCAACCCAGATTTTGGTACATCAAAACTTATATATCCTATAATATTAGACTGTTCATCTTCAATTGGCACCAAAAGCAAATCTTCTGGCTGCCAAGCATTTTCATATTCAAATCTATTTCTCTCAGGTATCAAAAAAATTAGACTAGAATCGAAAAGAGTTACACCGTTTGGAATAAAATATACCTCATCGACATTGAATCTTTTATTAAAATATTTAATAACATCTGACATCTTCGGTGGATTTTTCGCAGCTCTCTTAAAATCTTCCTCGCGCAATCCATGGTGCGCAACTCGTACAACTCTATCAGAACTTTTGTCAAAAAGACTCATTAAAGCAACGTTAAACCCAGAAACTTTACAAATAGTCTTCATCAATTCTTTTAAATTTTCGTTTACATCTTTTTTATCACTATAGATTATTTTTCTCAACTCCAGCAAATTTTCATGTTCATTTTTTAAATTTTCATATTCAATCTTTTCAATCAAAGTAACATTGTAATGCTTTATATATTCTATCATCACATAAGAAACTAGACTATATTCTAAAAACAAAAAAATCAAATTTGAAACTTTTATTTCAGGAAAGATATATGCAAAAGATATTACAATCGACAAAGTTAAAGTCAAAATTGCACTTAAGAAAAATGGTTTTAGTTCCTTTTTTATTTCCAAAGGACTAAAAAAATAGTTCATTACTAAATTCAAACACAAAGCTCCAAAAACAAAAGTGGGAATTTTTAAAAAATCAATTGGCATTAAGTAATATAAAAAAGTTCCAAAAGAATACATCAAATACGAAAAAGCCGCTCTAATAATCCTATTCCTTTTTGAAAAAACTAAATAAACCAAAGCAATTACAACGGTAACCGTTTCTGGCGTTAAAAACAACAAAAAAGGTATAAATACCATTACTTCCGAAATAAATAGATATCTTTGTATTTTTAAATTCAAACTTAAAGCAAGAAAAAGCCCAACAACAAACAATCCCAGAAATACTGGTTCTGTAGTGAAAATAAAATCTTTAAATGTTAGAAAATATGTCCCAAGTAAAATCGATAAAGTCAAATACAATATTTGTTTCTTTATAAAATCACCCCGTGAGCTTTTTTAGCTATTAATATTGTATCATCTCAAAGTATTTTTTGTTCAACCTTTTAGAAACCTTAAACCGTAATTTTGTTCTCTACTATATTTTTAAATATCTTCTTGATTCTTTCTTCGTCGTATTTTAATTGTTTTTGGCCATATTCTATTTCCACATACAATTTTGTTAAATACGTAAAATCAAGTATATCAACAATTTTCGATAATTCATATGGAGTTAAATAAAAATACCCGGAAAATACTTTGGCTCTAAGGTAAATATATGCCCTTCTAACCAAATCATCTGATGACAACTCCATTATATCTTCAACTGTATCATTCGTTTCCCATTTTTTATTATCCTTTGTTTTTGATTTCTCTAATTTTCCTTCATTAAGATTCCAAGTTAGGTAAACAACCACTCCCACTAAAACAATTGCTACCAATACAATTAATACAATTCCAATTTTTGAAATATCAGTTGTTTTTTTTACAGTTGAAGCATTAGTGTTTGAAGTTGTTGAAGTTGACAACGGGACTTTTTCAATGTTCAACTCATTATAAGTTTGTTCGAAGATAGACTCATTAAATTTAACTTTCATATCTTTTGCAAAATAAGGAAAGATCACTAAAAACAGTAGATATGAAATTACAACAACTATTAATATTCCCAACGTTATCTTTAAAGTAGGTCTTGTAGTAAATTTTAGCAACAAAATTAAAGATAAAACCCCCAATATAAAAAGCAAAGAAAATATTATTGTGTCATATTTTTCATCCATTAAAATTTCATCTTTAAAAGCTATTTTATTATCTTGATTTCCCCCATTTCCCTCATTGTATACATGCTCTCCATTATATTGCTCCTCATTACTTGAATCAATGGGGATATTGAAACTAGTACTAGTTTGCAAACTTTGCTCGTAATTAGAAATATAACTAAACGGACTAAACAACATTGGTACAAACATTAGTGGTATAAAAATAATATAAATTAGTTTTCTCTCATACAAAGCCAAAAGGATTAATAGAATTAATGAAAACAAAAGAACTTTCAAGCTATAAAATACTGCAGAAAACATGAAATAAATTAAAAAAGTGTAGATCTCGTTGTTTTCCTTTTTAGTCTTTTCATAAGCATACATTAATATCAACGGAATGGGATTTTTATAAAAAAACAATAAAGCCAAAAAAACTATAAAATACAACCACTTCATACTTTTAAAATAATAAGCTAATAAAGCTGCTCCGAAAAATATAAAAAAATATATATTAAAATTCAAAAATGTTGCGAAAAATATAAATATTAAAAGCAAATCAATCAACAAGTCTAAACCCCTCCTGAAGAGCTGTATTTTCATTAAAGACAGCCACAAACACATCATTTTCACGTAATATTAAAGCTTTCTTTTGAAGCTCAATAATATCGGGCGGTACCGCTAAATATGATTTAAATTTTTTTGTTTGAAATGATCTGAAACCATAAGGAAGGATAAGAACAATTATTTTTGAACATTTTTCTCTTAAATTGAGAATGTAAGGCATGTCGTTCTCTGTTAAATACATAGTAACAATTAAAAGGGTATCGTTAAAGCTTATTTCATTGTTCACTTTTTCGAAAATTTTGTAATTGTATTTCTCAATTGAACCATATGATTGCGCTAAAACATCGTAATGATCTATCCAATCACTAGAAAAAACCTCTTTTATCCCTTCGTCAGTATCAACTAAAAGCTTAGTTGGAATATTTTTCTCAGTACTGTCTTTTATTATTCCGGCAACTCCGGTTATTACATCTTCTACGTATTTTTTCAAAATAGGTTTCCAGGCTTTTCTGGAAAAAACTTCCGGATGTAAATTTAAAAACAATGCTATAAATAATTTCCCTTGAGAAGTAAATTCGTAATTTTTCACCACTAAATTTCCATATTTTGCTGATATTTTCCAATGAATTCTTTTAACTGGATCATTGTTATATTCTCTAATACCAACTATATATGTTGGATCTTCTAAAAGTCTTAGATGACTTTTCAGGTTTGGAATTAACTCTAACAACTTTTCTTTATTAAATTTAACATATTCATAATTCGGTAATATAAATATACTTGCATCAATCTCAAATTTCTTTATTATTTTATAAAAAGGAGATTTATAGCTCAAAAATAATTTATCAATATACTTTTTGCCTCTTGAATAATAACTATGGCTAAATGAATACTGATTAACTCCTTTATTTAATGTTATGACTTCATGACTTAATGCTATATCAGGAATCGATAATGTTATATTTAAATTGCTAATTTCAGAATTTATATCAACCAAAAGTTTTACTTCCTCATTTATCAACGCCCTCTGATTTTTAAAGTACACCTTTACTGTTAATTTATCAAATATTTTTATCATCAATAAATAATAAATCCACTGCAAAATTGTAAATGCTAATAAAAATAATGTTATTCCATTTATATAAAAAAAATTTAGGAAAATTACCGCAATAGTTAAAAAAAGAAGTTTGTTATTTTGAACTTCCACTTATTTCACCACTTTTACGTTGTTTAAAACCTCTTCTATTATCTCAAAGGGACTCACTCTTTTTATTTTTGCTTCAATTGTTAATATCAACCTGTGATTTAAAACAAATGGCGCAAGATATTTTACGTCATCAGGCAGAACATATTCTCTTTCCTCCAAGTAAGCATAAGCTCTTGCTAGTTTCATTAATACAATTGAAGCCCTTGGACTTGCACCTACTTTTATGTCTTCATGATTTCTTGTTGCTTTTATTATATCAATAATATAATCCAAAACTGATTCGCTCAATTTTACTTCCTTTATCTCTGTTATAATCCTATTCAATTCATCTCTGGAAATCACCGGGGTTATATCCTCAATTGGATGATGATCAACTTGCGATAAAAGCATCTTCAATTCGTGTTCTTTATCAGGATATCCCATTGAGATTCTAATCATAAATCTATCAAGCTGAGCTTCAGGTAAAGGAAAAGTCCCTTCTGATTCTATAGGGTTCTGAGTGGCAATTGTAAAGAAAACATCGGAAAGTTTATGTGTATTCCCTTCTACTGTAACCTGCCTTTCCTCCATAGCTTCTAAAAGAGCAGATTGAGTTCTGGGAGTTGCTCTATTAACTTCATCAGCCAACAGTACATCAGTAAACAGGGGACCTTTTTTAAACACAAATTTATTGGTTCCCCTTTCAAATATATACAACCCGGTTAAATCTGTAGGTAAAAGATCAGGGGTAAACTGAACCCTTTTAAAATCCAAGTCAAAAGTTTTTGCCAAAGTTCTTGCAAGCATGGTTTTCCCAACCCCAGGGACATCTTCCAAAAGCACATGTCCGCCTGCAAGCAAACATGAGGTTATTATTTTTATTTTTTCATCTTTCCCCTTTATAACTTTAGAAACATTTTTCAATATTAAGCTCATCAAACTCAAAGCTATCATCCCCAGACATTTCTAAACTAAATTTTATTACTACCTTCCAATTCATTAAAAACTCCAGATATGATTATTCCTAACCCCATAGAAAAAGATAATAGCGAACTTCCTCCATAACTAACAAAAGGAAGTGGTATCCCAGTTATAGGAAACATTCCACTAACAACTCCTGTATTAAAAACAACATGAAATAGCATTAAAGCTGTATAACCCCAAGTAAAATACTTTATTGCCTCGGTTTTTATTTCTTCAGAAACTCTTATCAAAGAAATTGCTATTAACAAATAACTTACGACCAGGACAAGTATTCCGATATAACCTAGATTTTCTCCAATAACCGCTACAATAAAATCTGACTCTGCTGCGGGTACAGTTAAGAAAAATTTCCCCAAAGCTGGTCCGGTTCCAATTATTCCTCCATTGCTTATTGCTTTGAGAGCTATTTCTAGTTGCCAGGGAGTTTGATTAGATAAGAATGTATTAAGTCTGCCTAATTGATACGAATGTATTAATCCTAATTGTATCGATAAAAATCCTAACAAACCCAGTCCAAAAATCACAGATAATAAATGAAATAATTTTGCACCTCCGAAATACAGAAGTGTCACTATTGTTAAAAAAAGCAATACTGAGGTACTTAAGTCTGGTTCTATAATCACAAGAAAGAGCGGGGGAATTAAAAAGAGTAATGGTTTTAATACTCCAACTAAAAATGTTGTCATTTTTTCTCTGTTGTTTTTTATATAAATTGAAAAAAACAGAATAAGGAAAATCTTAGAAATTTCGGAAGGCTGAAAACTAACCCCTCCAATTTTTATCCATCTATGTGCACCATTTACAGGAGAAAATAAAAAAGGTAAGATCAAAACTAAAATCGAAATTATATAAAAATAATTTGCGTATTTCTCAAAATCGTGTGGCATAAAAAATGCAGAAGTTAAAAACGCTAAAGTTCCAAGTATAATATTGATCACATATCTCTCAAACAAGTTTGAATTCTTCGAATAATAATACTCCTTTGCAAAATCTAAGCTGTAAATAGCTATCGAACCTATTGTAAATAGCACAAGTATCGTTATAAACAATATTGCAACACTAGTTCTCATAAAATTCCTCCCAAATTTTTAAAAGCTCACCAAAAAACAAATTTGAAAAATCCATACCTGTATCATCTAATTTAACTCCATCAAAAAAACTAAATTTGTTGGAAAGAAATTTTAAAACAAGATCCAGTTTTGGTAAATTTGCTATTAAATTTTTATCGATTCCCCATTTCGTCCTTAACATCATAAATAAACTTTCCAAAGTTTCTCTTTCCACACTATTAAATGCTTGATAATCAATTGGCAATTTTTTTTGTTTCAATAACGTATAATATTTTTCAAATGTAGAAACATTATTATATCTTAGATTACGTATATGACCTCCGGCTGAAATTCCTAAACCTATATAATCTAAATTTGCCCAATAAACCAAATTATGTTTACTATACCTTTTATTAATTGTAAAATTTGATATTTCATATCTTTCATATCCATATGATTTTAAAAATTTTAATATTGCATCATATCTTTCATATGCTTCATCAGGAAGTTTTTTGTAAAATTTATAAATATGCGTTCCTTCATGCAGTTCCAAAAGATAAACAGAAATATGTGGAGGCATATATACTCTTATAAAATCTACAATGTTTTCAATACTTCTCCAGCTTTCACCAGGTAGCCCTATTATAAAATCTACACTTACGTTATCAAAGAAATTGGTTGCTATTTTATATGCTTCAAGGGCTTGTTTGGAATTGTGTGACCTTCCTGATTTTAATAAAACCTGATCATCGAAAGATTGAATGCCAATACTTATCCTATTAACTCCTAAACTTTTATAATATTCTGCTTTGTGCTTATCAAATGAATCAGGATTGACCTCAATTGTAAATTCTTCAAGTTCTAAAAATTTTTCCAACTTCTCAACAATTACTTTAATATAATGTTCATTTATAAAACTCGGAGTACCTCCTCCAATATAGAGTGTTCTTACTCCTCTCAAAAGCTCTTGATTATATAGATCAATTTCATTTAATAAAGCATTAATATAATTTTCCACACTTCCCTTTGTAAAGCTTACAAAATCACAATAATAGCATTTTTTCTTACAAAAGGGAATGTGAATGTATAAAGAAACCTTATAGATATCACCAATTAATCTTGAAAGCGAATTTGCCATCCCAAACAATTAAATCTCCTTTCAACGGGGCTAAAAACTTTAATCCTGAAAAATAGCTTACCTTATTAAATTCTGGAGCATCAACATAAAAATAGGAATAAGCAAATCCTCTAAAATCCCCCGCACTAAAATATCTTCTAACTCCAGCATTCAGGAAAAGTTGTGTAAAATCATTAGTGCCAATACCTATTAATAATCCCTGCTCCAATGAGACATCCAGCGGGTATAAATATCCTAAAAAGTAATTATTGCAAATTTTCAAAAGATATCCAGAAGAATTTTTATATTTCCCAAAATATCTTGAAAAGGTATACTCAAAATCATTATCTTTTTTTAGAAAATTATTTTCAACATTTAATGATAGCGGGCCAATTGCATAAAAAGACTTTGAATTCGAAGTTATAAAACTAAATTTATTCGAAACGAAAAATTCCGTTTTTTGAAAAGAAACAGGATAATTTAAATTCTCATAACCAATTGAAACATACAAACCATAAATTGATCCAACAAAAATCGAAAAATCCATCATTTCTCTTTCGGAAGGTCTTTTAATTTTCAACATTCCTATTTTTGTTTCAACATAACTAGTCGTTGATGTTGAATAAACCAATCCAACGCCAAAAGAATTATCACCAATTGCAATTAGAACCGGGGGGCTTTCTAAAACAAATGTTTTATCAAAAAAACCAAAACTCCCCGAAAAAACAATTGCAACTATAAATAATAGAAGAAATATTAATGATTTTTTCATATAATCACCCCAATAATTAACTTAAATCACTACTCAGAGAGAAGTTTCCTTGCAATTTCATTTACAATTTTTGGATTTGCCTTCCCCTTAGTCGCCTTCATCACTCCTCCTACAAAAAAGCCTAAAAGGCCTGTCTTTCCATTTTTATAAGCCTGAACCTTATCTGGATTTTGTTCCATTAACTTCCTCAAAATTTCTTCAATTAAAGATTCGTCACCCACCACTTTCAATCCCTTTTCATCAACAATGAGTTTTGGTCTTTTCCCAGTATTAAGCACTTCTTCAAAAACACTCTTTGCAATATTTCTAGTTATTTCACCCTTTTCTATCATTTCAAAAAGCTCCTTAAAATGCTCAGGCTTAATTTTTAGATGTTCAAAATCATCTTCCGGACTCACAAATCTCAATAACTCTGTTAAAAACCAGTTTGAAGTTTCCTTGGGATCCCCTGTTTCTTTCACACACTTTTCATAAAAATCTGCAAGTTGAACAGTAGAAGTCAAAATTCCTGCTTCATAATCCCCCAATCCAAACTCAACTTTAAATCTTGATAATTTTTCATCTGGTAATTCCGGTAACCTTGATTTTACTTCTTCTATATAATCCTTTGACAGAACTACTGGTGGTATATCTGGTTCTGGGAAATATCTATAATCATTTGCTTCTTCCTTACTTCTCATTGAAATAGTAGTTTTAGAACTTAAATCCCAACCTCTTGTCTCTTTTTCAACTTCTTTACCTTCCTCCATTAATTTAACAATTCTTTTAAACTCGTACTCTAGAGCCTTCTCAACAAACTTAAACGAATTTATATTTTTCACTTCAACTTTATTACTCTGATTTCCGGTTTCGATATCAACTACTGATATATTTGCATCACATCTCAGGGCACCTTTCTCCATATCTCCTGTACTTACCCCTGTATACCTCAAAATTTGTCTTAATTTTTCCAGAAATTCTCTTGCTTCTCGAGGTGAATTAATGTCTGGATCAGTAACTATTTCAGCGAGAGGTACCCCACATCTATTCATATCTACTAAAGAATATGATGCTTCAGTTATATTATCTGAGGAATGGATAAGTTTTCCAGCATCTTCTTCCAAATGTATTCTTCTAATCTTTATCTTCTTTCCATTTAACTCTAAATAACCATCTGTAGCCAGCGGATGAAAAAATTGTGTAATCTGATATCCCTTTGGCAAATCTGGATAAAAATAATTCTTTCTATCAAATTTCGAAAACTCATGAATTTGACAATTTAAGGCCGCCGCCAAAAGTATTCCATATTCAAACATCTCTTTTGAAGGTACAGGAAGTGCTCCGGGTTGCCCAGTACACACGGGACAAATTGCTGTGTTGGGTTCTAATTCAAATACATCAGAAGGACATGAACAGAATGCTTTTGTTTTAGTGTTTAATTGCACATGTATTTCAAGACCTATCACTGGTTTGAATCTCATTTTTTCTCCTCCTTAAACGGCAAAACTACAGGAACATCTTTTTCAATGTAACTTGCAATACCTAAAACTTTCGCATCATCAAATCTTTTTCCCATTATTTGCATTCCAACTGGCAAATTATTAACAAAACCAAATGGAATACTTATTGCCGGAATTCCAGCAAGATTAGCTGGTATTGTAAATATGTCCATTAAATAATATACTAAAGGATCTTTTATTTCACCTATTTTAAATGCCGTTATAGGGGATGTAGGAGTAATTAGAAAATCATACTCATCTAAAAGTTCTTCTAGTCTTTTTGTTATTTTCCTTCTGACTTTTTGAGCTTTTTCAAAATATGCGTCATAATATGCGGCACTCAAGGTAAAAGTACCTATCATTATTCTTCTTATAACTTCTTTTCCTAAATTCTCTTTTCTGGTTTCTAAATAAGTTTCAAGAAGACCACCTTTTTCAACTCTTTTTCCATACCTTATACCATCAAATCTCGAAAGATTTGAACTCACTTCTGCAGGAGCAATAATATAATAAGTTGCTACTGAATACTTTATCTCGGGAAATTCAACTTTTGTCACTTTTATTCCTTTTGTTTCAAGAAACTTTATAAATTCCTCAAATTGTTTTGCAACACCTTCTTCTATACCTTCTCCAAAAATTTCTTTGGGAAAAGCTACTTTTGCACCTGAAAAACTTTCATCTAAATATTTTGAAAAGTCAATCTTTTTATCCACGGTAGTAGCATCAAAAGGATCATAACCAGAAATTATTTCCATTAAAGTTGCTGCATCTTTTGTAGTTTTTGTTATTGGACCTATTTGATCCAATGAAGAAGCAAAAGCTACTAAACCATATCTAGATACAAGACCATATGTTGGTTTAAACCCAATCACTCCACAAAATGCGGCAGGCTGCCTGATAGAACCTCCTGTGTCACTTCCCAGGGCTGCTACCACTTGTCCGCTAGCAACAGCCGCCGCAGATCCCCCGCTACTCCCCCCAGCTACGCGGGTTAGATCCCAAGGATTCTTTGTTGTAAAAAATGCTGAATATTCTGTACCAGTACCCATTGCAAATTCATCAAGGTTAGTTTTTCCAACTATTGAAAAACCTGCTTCTTTTATTTTCTTAACAACTGTTGCATCATAAGGCGGCACGTAATTTTCCAGCAATTTTGAAGCACATGTCGTTTTTAGTCCCTTGGTCACAATATTGTCTTTTATAGCAATTGGTATACCTGAAAACTTTCCAGGTAAATCCTCTACATCTTTATTAACCGTTATAAAAGCATTAATCGATTTATCAACCTGTTCTATTGTTTCTAATGAAAGTTTTGTGTACGATTTCTTCTCATTTAAAATGTCTTCAATTGTTAGTTCTCTATAACTTTTCAATTTTCCCACCTCGTTATTTTAGTATTGATTTTTGTATAATTTTTCCATCTTCTATGTAACTGTAAAATTTTAGATATGCTTCTGTTTCAATTCCTACAAAATTAAAAATTGTTGGTTTGAGATTAATAAATAATCCCATCATATACGTATCTTTATAATTACTTTCTATAAAATCCCTGCTCCCAGGAGTATATTCATCTGGTGAGATTCCATAAAACACCATTTTATCATTTTCAAGCTTTACATAAAGCACAGGTGTTCCCTCATCTGTGGTTACTACCCCATACTTCTCTCCATTTATTGTTTTATATGTATCTATATCCTCAATTAAATTCCATGTTGGAGAATTATAATAGACAACTCCATATGAAGGAATTGAATTTACAGGCTCACCCGACATCGCACTTATAATAAATGAGGAAATATCTGCTGATACATATGCGGTCCCTTCAAAATTATTTAATATATCAACATTTGCAACACTGGTAGCAGCTGAAGATATTAATTCCATTATAAAATCTGGTATTTTTCTGTTTATAAACCCAAAAACATCTCCACCAATATTACTGTCGTCTAAAATATCTTTCCCTTTTTGTTTAGATAATTCATTAATTAACTCTCTAGCTGCATCATTCTGTGGAACAATTTCTTGATAAAAGGATATTGTATTATTCTTTGCTTCAACATAGCCATATCCTTTAACTTCATATTCTTCATCATATGCATTCATGTAACTTACTGCTAAATAATCTTTAGTTAAATATTCCAACAGTTGTTGTGGTAAAGAACCTCCTCCATAATTTTCTCCAAAGATAAAATATCCATCTTCAACCTTTACTTCCTCGGGAAAAACCTGTCCGGTAAATTTTTCAAAAATGTCCTTTATTTTGTCTGGGTCCTCTGAAGGACCAACAACAATTACTACATCATCTTTTTTACCTGCAACAAGAAATTCTTTAAAAATATCCAGATCTTCTAGAGTATAATTTTGCACCATCAATTGTTGTTCAATAACCCCTTTTAACATTGGTTCCAAACCTATTTGATTGGCAAAAATATCACCGGTGTTTGTCTTTTTTACTTCTTCATAAATTCTAGAAATATCAGGAATATACAGCATATATTCGTAATCCTTTGGGACGAATTTTAACGCATTTGAAAATATTAATGTTCCTAACAATACCAAAAGAAATATTAATAATCTCTTTTTCATTTTTACACCTCCAATAATTCTAATATATTTTCTACATTTAATTTTTCCTCAGGAATAAATGTACCTTTTATCTTACTTCCTCCACCCCTTCCAGGATATTTAATTTTCAATTTATCAATAATTTGTTTTACATTATAATTATCGCCTGTTGAGGTAAAATAAAACTTCTCCCCATCAAAAACAATAAGTAACGAATCTTTTTTCTTAAAATATTTTGGCATATATTTAGCAACCAGATCATCCGCTTCAAGAAAGTAAACACTATTCTTCAAAGGTTTTATTTCTTTCATCTTTTCTTCGGCTATCTGTTCAGAATAATTTTCAATTCTTGCTGTAAGTTCTTTAATTTTAACCAAAAGATTTCCTACTCTATCTTCTAATTTGTAAATTGAAGAAGTTAGAATCTGGGAAATATTTCTGAGTATCTTTGTATAATTATAAAAATAATCAAGTGCTTTAAGCCCTGCAACAAAGTAAACTCGTGTGAGATTACCCTTTACCTTTTCTGTCTTCAAAATTTTAACGAGCCCTATTTCACCGGTATTTCTTACATGAAATCCTCCACAAGCTGAATAGTCATATTCTCCTATTTTTATAATTCTCACTTTATCTTTAACTTTTTCACTTATATTCTTTCTCAAAGGAAATTTATCAACTTCCTTTTTTGAAACTATAATTTCTTCAACTTTTATATTTTTTTGTATTATTTTATTCGCTTCTATTTCCACTTCTTTTAACACGTTCTCGACAATATACGGAACATCTAAATCAATAGTTGAATAATCAAATCCCATATGAAAACTTACGGTATTCATTTCTGCCACATTAGCAAATACTGCAGACAGAATATGTTGAGCAGTATGCTGTTTTTTCACAAAATTTCTATGTTCTTCGTCTATTTCAAAATTATGTTTGCCTGGAACAATATATCTATCCAGTTCATGATAAACCCTTCCATCTATTTCTTTAACTCCAAGTACTTTAGCTTCTGAAATCTTCCCTCTATCACCCAATTGTCCACCCTTGTAATCAGGATAAAATGGACTTTGTTCAGAAATTGCATAAATCTTCCCTTCTTTTTCTAGTATTTCTTTAATTTCTATCACCAAACCGTTCACTCCTTAAAAGGTTTTTCCCATTAAAAAGAAAAAGTTCCAATTATCATTGTAAAACGCGTTACCAACTCTAACTAATCCAAACATTGGAATATTTATTCCTAACTCTAAACCTGCTGACCATTCAAAAGGAGTACTAAAATCATAAGTTTCTCCTACATAACCAAAATCAACAAACACAGCAGCATAAAATGGTATCTGCCCTTCTTTGTTAATATACCTGAAGTCATTATTAATAAGGAGAGTTACATCACCTTTTAATTGTGCACCTCTTAATGAATAAAGACCTTCCAGATAATTTGTCATATCTACTCCACTTTGCTGGAAAACCTGTGAAGCATATATTCTCGTTGCTAGTCCAAAATAAGTATTTTTTATCGGAAAATGCAAAGAAAATTCTTCTTGAGTTTTAAGCGCTACTGGTGCATCTCCAGTAAATCTAAAATACTTTTGCCCGACTAAATTTAAATATAAACCTTCAGTTGGAATAATTAAATCGTCCAGTGTTTCATAACTAATACCCAACAAGATATTTCCTCCAACATATTCACTTACCGATGTGGAACTACTTACTACGGATGAATCAACTGTTGTAGCAATATTTGTTTCAGTAAATTTATAGCTTACCCCTGCTCCAAAACTATATGACATATTATGTAATTTCAAAGTACTTATTGAAAAATCAAAATTAAAACTTGTTAAATCAGTAGCTACTTCAGTTGAAGTTGTAGCATCTTGGGTAATAATTTCTGAACTTGGTTGATTTAGATAACTTAAACTTGACAATATTGAAAGTGGAGAACCAAAGGGTTTTCTTATACCATAATCTAAGCTAATATTTTTTCCAGCAAATCCTAAAGAAATCGTTGTACCAAAAGTCTGGCCAAAACCAAATGGATTGATCGTTTTTAATTGAAGTTCTGCTGCAAAACCCTCATACCACTGTTTCCCTTCGCCTGGTGGCCCCCAAGTTCCCCCACCAATAAAGTTAAATCTCTTTTCTTTTTCTTCAACCAACAACGTTACATCGAGTGTATTGGTTCCTGTTGGAGTAATATCGTAGTCAATATTATCAAAAAACTGTGTTTTGTATATCTCTATATATGTCTCTCTAAGGGCTTTTTTTGAAGCATAATCTTCCGGTTTTACTTTTATTAAATCATCAAAAGTATATATCTTTGTCCTTGTATTACCCTTTATATTCAAATTTCCAAATTTGTATTCCACAACATGAACCACAAATTCATTACCTTTTAACTCTGGAAATAAATTTATTATATATTCATCTTTTTCGTATGTATCCTTAATTTTTTGCAAGATATGTAGCAAATCAACATTGCTAAAAGTTGCAGGTGTAGTAGCCAAATCATCGAAACTGTATAAAGTAACCCCTTCAGTCATTATCTTTTGAATTTGCACAGGTTCTTTAGTAATTATATTTTGTACAACAAATATTTTTAAAGTTTTAGCTGGTTTCTGTGTATTGACAGTTTCTAAACGAATATTAGAAAGATTTGAAAAATATACATAATTTGAAAGAACTTGATACAGTTTTTGTATATCAGAAGACTTTGGATAATAGTTTTTCTCACTATCAAATAACTTCAACAATGGATTTTTCTTAAGGTAATTTTTATACAACTTCAAATCAACTTCTTTTTTAATTTTGTCTAAAATATCTTCTAACCCCTCGGTACTTCCTGTAAATTCTATGTCATATAAGGCATATTCTTTAACATTAAAATCAATTATATTACCATTGATCTTTCCAGTTATATAAATAAATGATTGGTCTTTAACCTTCGAAAATACATTAGAAACTATGTAATTTTCTTTCTCATATAATTTCGTTAAATTTTCTATTGAATTTCTAAATTGAACAAAACTAAAAGCTTTTCCAACCTTTAAGGTAATCGAGGCCTCTAAAGTTTCTCTGGAAATAAGGCCAACACCATCGATATTCAAATTTATTTGCTCCACTGGAATGTTTTCTTTTACTGAAATGATGAGGTCAAAACTATTTTCTGTCGCAATTTTTGTCCATTCTACACTTGAAAAATAACCAGTAGATTTTATTGAAGATACTATATCATTAATCGCAAAATCGTTTACATCAAAACCTATATATTTCTCATATACTGGTTTCAACTCCTCCTGACTAATAGTAACTAATCCTTCAAATTTAACAGCATTTAATACTTCTGAAAAATAGATACCAGCCAGAATTATTAATAAAAATAAAACAATTTTTTTCATATCTATTCCTCCTTAATATCCTTTTCTAACTCATATATTAAATCCTTTAACATTTTCATTTTTTTGGAGCTATCTATTTCTCCAAAATATTCTTTTATTGTTCTGGTTTCAATTTCATAACAATTTTCGTTTCTACATCTTAAGATTCTAAAATTTACATTTTGGTTCAATAAAAGTGAAAAAAAAGTAATAGCAAGATCTCCTACTGGTTGACAATCTATGTGTTTTTTATTAAACTTTGCCAATACTTTGGTTCCAACTCCTAACTTGCTCTTTACTTCTACATATCCATCTGTCATTTCTGCTGCCTGCTTTAAAAATGAAAGTCCTAAACCAACTTTTCTCACTTTTTTGGATCTTGTAGTAAAAAAAGGATCAAACACTTTTTCCACATTTTTTATCCCAGGCCCATCATCCTCTATTGAAAACCAAAAATAATCACTCGTTTCCTTGATCTCTATTACAATATTTTTTGCACCAGCTTTTACTGAATTTTCTGCAATATCATGCACATGATCAGCAAGGGTCAGAAGTCCCATATAGTCTTCACCTTTCCACTATACAGAAGATTCAAAAAATCTTCTACATTTTTTATCTCTTTTTCAATTATACTATATCTTTCACCAATTTGATTAAGAAAGTGGGCATCAGAAGAGGCTATTGTAATAAAACCATTCTTTTTAGCTGTGGAATATTCCTCTTTGTTTGTCACCTCGGCTATTCTAACCTGTGTTTGTGGAAAGATTCCCAGTTGATATAATACTCCAAATTTCCTTCCTATATGCGCATATGCTGGCAGTCCTGAATGATCCAGAATCAAATCAATTATTTCTTGAATTGAAAAATCGGTGGGAAATCCTAAGGGAAGATTCTCCATAGAAACAAATTCATCATTTTCATTTACATAAACCTGATAACCAAACTTTTCAGGATCATAATTTATTTTGGGAAGATGTTCAGCAACTATTTTCGACACAGTGATAAGATCGTTAAAATTCTTGAAATATCCCAAAATATGCACATCTTCAAAACTTTGAATCTCTATACCGGGTATAAGAATCTTACCGTGTTTTTCAAAAACTTTTAGAAAAGGTAAAACATTCCCGCCGGAATTATGATCACAGATTGCAATAATCTCCGGGGAATATTTTACTACCTCATTTGGAACCATTGTTAAATCAGCACAAGGCGAAAGACAACTATGAATATGTAAATCGCATTTCATCTTATCCCTAGCTCAAAGATCTTTCCTGAGGTTAAAAACGCATTGTCTGGACTTCTCAGTAAAGTTATACCTTCTTCTTTTGCTTTTTCTACTGTTTCATCAGAAAACTGCAAACCTTCGCAAAGAACAATTGCTTTAACACCAACCATAGATGCAACCGCTATTATATTAACATGACTCTGAACTGTAATCCAGATAGAATCACTTTTGGCATTCTTCATCACAAGGCTTAATAAATCACCTGTATAAGCGTGAAGTATTTCACAATCTTCTTTTGTAAAAACAATTTCCAATGAAGCTTTCTCAATAACTTCTGATAATTTCATATAAATCCTCCTTACTTTTGGCTAAGATATTTTAAAGCCTTTTTAATAATATCATCCAATGAATCATTTCCTTTAGTTACTTTTTTGACAGCTTTCATAGCTTGTGGTTTTGAAAAACCTAATGTTACCAATGCTTCTGTTGCTTCAATAGCTTTTCTATCTTTATCTGAAATCGTTATATCAAATTCTCTAAGTGAGTCTTTCAATTCCATTATAATTCTTTCAGCAGTTTTTGGACCAATACCTGGCAATTTTGAAAGTTTATTTGCGTCCTCTCCAACAATCGCTGAAACTATTTCTTCTACACTACTCGAGGCAAGAATTTTAAGGGCACTTTTGGGACCTAGCTTGTTTACAGAAATTAATTTCTCAAACAACTTTAATTTTTCAATATTAGAAAATCCATACAATGTAACCCCATCTTCTGAAACTATAAGTTTTGTAAAAACCTTCAAATTCGCATTTAAATATTCTTCAAATTCTCCGGTGTCTCCTACAATAACTTCATATATTATCCCATTAACTTCTATATATATTTTCCCGTTTTCAATCTTCTCTAAATTACCTTTTAAAGCATGTATCATATATTCACCCCAAATAATTCTTTGGCATTTTCAAATAAAACTTCTGAAACATCATAATCTATTATATCATTTATTTTTTCAACTACATATTTAACATAAGATGGTTCATTTCTTTTTCCTCTATATGGATGAGGTGGAAGATATGGACAATCTGTTTCACTTAAAATATTATGCTCACCAACCAATTTTACAACTTCTCTCAATTGTTCATTTTTCTTATACGTGACCGGCCCACTTATTCCCAAATAAAATCCTAACTTCACAAATTTTAAAGCCCATTCTGCATCTGCACTAAAAGAATGAATTACTCCTCCCTTTTCAAACGGTCCAAAACTTTCAAGAATATTATATGCATCTTCATATGCATCCCGAATATGAACAATTATAGGTAATTTAATTTCCTTTGCAAGTAAAAGTTGTTCAGTAAAGACTCTTTGTTGAATTTCGCGCGGTGAAAAGTTTCTAAAATAATCAAGACCTATTTCTCCTATAGCAACTACTTTTCTATTTTTCGAAAGTTTTTCTAAATATTGTAAATAATCTTTTGATACATCCTTGCTATCATGTGGATGTACCCCAACAGAAGAATATATCTTTTTATACTTATTTGACAACTCCACACATTTTTTACTGTCAATCATGTTTGTACCTACATTTACAATGAATTCAACATTCTCCTCTTGAAACTTCCTAATTATTTCCTCCCTATCGTTGTTAAAATGTTTCATATGAATATGCGCGTGTGTATCCACCAATTTCATATCTATTCCTCCTAAAAACGTTTTTTCATAAATATTTTATCATTAAACTTGAAAAATGAAGTGGTATAATTTTAGTTAGAAACAAGGAGGTGAAAAACATGAAAAAGAACATAACTTTATTGTTGATTATTTTTATTTCTGTATTATCTTTTACTTTAACTTTCATCAATCCTTTTGGTCCAACCATCATTCCTATTTCTCCAATGTTAGAAGGAATTGTTAAAGGATACGTGAATTTAAACATAAGTCTCTGGAAATCTCCCGATGAAGCTATTGCAAAAATTGTTTCTGGGAATGCTAAATTTGCAGTATTACCCATAACAACCGCAGCTAACTTATATATTAAAGGAATTGATATAAAATTAATCGGGGTACATGAATGGAAAGTTTTTTACTTAGTAACAAAGGAAAATAATTTTGAAGGTCTTAAGAGTTTAAAAGGAAAAACCGTTTATTCTGCTCACGGAAGAGGTCAAACCGTGGATGTTTTACTAAGATATTTATTAGTTTTAAATGGACTTGAACCAGATAAAGATGTGCAATTTGTTTACGCCCCTCCACAAGAAATAGTTGCATTGTTTAAAGCTGGAAAAATCGATTATGCAGCAATACCTGAACCTTTCGTATCAATGTGCCACACAAGTGGTGGAAAAATAGTGGTAGATTTTCAAGAAGAGTGGAATAAAATAGCCGGCACACAAAATGGCATACCTATTGCAGGACTTTTTATTGTTGAAGATATTGCTCAATATACCAATCTTATTAATGAAGTTGAAAAAACATTTGAAAAAAGTATCAACTGGTCAAATGAAAATCTTGATGAAGCTTTAAAAATAACAAGCAAGTATTTAACAATCCCTACTCCTATTTTGAAAGAATCAATGAATAGAACTGAGTTCAGGTATGTTCCTATTTCAGAATGTAAAAAAGATGTAGAACTTTTCCTTATGAAAATGAATGAATTATATCCAGATGGTATGCCTGACGTTCCTGATGAAGGATTTTATCTAAAATGAAATTTTTGTACGGCTTACTAATTTTCATTGTTTTCTGGTGGGGTTTATCTCTATTAATCAATTCTTCTTTTATTCTTCCCACACCGACACAAGTGGGAAAGGTTTTTTTTGAAATTATTCAAACTGAAATATTGTGGGCTTCCTTACTTTCTTCAATTTATAAAGGAATAATTGCCCTATTCTTAACAATAGTACTCGGATTTCTTTTTGGTTTTTTTATGGGAATTTGCGACGTCTGTTTTAATCTTCTTCGCCCCATCTTCACAGTGTTTCAATCCGTGCCTGTCATTTCCTGGCTTGTACTTGTGATTTTCTTATGGGGAATAGGAACAAAAGGTCCTATTGCAATAACTGTATTGTCATTACTTCCAAATACAACTTTTGCTGTAGCCTATGGTGTTAAAAACACTGACAAATCTTTAATCGAAATGGCAAAAGTTTATAAAGTCAGTAAAAAGAAAATAGTGAAAGATTTATACCTTGGTTCGGTCGTTCCTTTTATTCTAACGGCACTTGAAGTAGTTTCCGGTAATTTATGGAAAGTAATATTCGTATCTGAATACCTATGTGGCAAAAGCGGCATAGGTGTACAAATTGCCTGGGCACGTCAATATGTTGATATTCCAAAAGTTTATGCTCTAACCATTTTTGCAATATTACTTGGTATTTTATCCGAAAGAATTTCAAAAATGTTTGTAAAAATATTTTTAAAGGATTGGGAATATGGTAGTTGAATTGAAAAAAATCAATAAAAGTTTTGGAAATCTCCAAGTATTAAAAGATATCAGTTTCTCATTAAAAAAAGGCGAAAAACTGGTTCTTTTAGGCCCGTCAGGTTGCGGTAAAACAACTCTTTTAAGAATTATAGCAGGGCTTGAAACATATGAAGGTAAATACTCAAAAAAATTTAACAAAGTCGGATATGTGTTTCAAGAACCACGAATCATTCCCTGGAAAAGCGTATATAAGAACCTTAAATTCGTTGAAGAAAATGATGAAAAAATTCATAACATTTTAAAATCTATGAAAATTTTTGAATTTAAAGATTATCTACCTGGAAAATTAAGTGGTGGCATGAAACAACGTGTAAATCTATCAAGAGCACTAGTTACAGAGCCTGATCTACTCCTTTTAGATGAACCTTTTGCGTCACTTGACATCCATATTAAATGGAATTTGATAAATGATCTTTTAAACGAATGGAAAAAAAGAAATTTTTCAATAATAATGGTAACACATGATTTAAAAGAAGCATTAATGATCGGCGATAGAATTATTGTTTTATCAAACAGACCAGCTTCTATAATAAAGGAATATACTATTTTAGAAAGAAGTCTTACCCTAGAAGAAAAACTAACTAATGAAATTATAGAAATCTGGAATGAAAGTAGGGGATAAATTGAGAAAAGTCTCAGAATATATCTTTAAAATCCCAAAAGAAAAATCAATGAAAGTGGACGCATATGTTTTTACCGACGAAAGTGGTTTAAAAGAAATCTCCGAAGCATTAAAACAACTCAAAAATGTTGCAACTCTTCCGGGGATTGTAAAGGCTGCTTATGCTATGCCAGATATACATTGGGGATATGGTTTTCCAATTGGCGGGGTTGCAGCCTTTGATGAAAATGAAGGAATAATAAGTCCTGGTGGAGTTGGTTTTGATATTAACTGTGGGGTTAGACTTTTGAAAACCAATCTTTTGTTCAATGATATTATTGGCAAATTAGATAAACTCCTTCAAAAAATGTATGATACTGTCCCTGTGGGGGTGGGATCAGTTTCATCAAAAAAATTTAACAAAAAAGATTTCAAAAAAATTATTGAAAATGGTGTAAAAGCTCTTTTAGAAATGGGATTTGGTCTTCCAGAAGATTTAAATTATATTGAAGATAATGGAACTATAACCCCTGCAAGTATGAAAGATGTTTCAAACAAAGCATATGAAAGAGGGCGTGAAGAAGTTGGAACCCTCGGATCCGGAAACCATTTCATAGAAATTCAGAAAATTGATCAAATATATAATAGAAAAATTGCTGAGAAACTGGGAATTGTTGAAAACCAAATCGTTATCATGATTCATACAGGAAGCAGAGGTTTCGGACATCAAATAGCCACAGATTACATTCAATTAATGAGAGACAAATTTAAAAACCTCTCTCTCCCAGACAAACAATTAATTTACGCACCTTTTAAAAGTGAATTAGGTCAAAGATACTTCTCAGCTATGAATTGTGCAGCAAATTATGCCTTTTCAAACAGGCAGTTTATCACCTATTACATTAGAAAAGTCTTTAAAGAATTATTTAATGTTCCAGTTGAATTAATCTATGATGTAGCACATAATATAGCAAAACTCGAAAGTCATAATGTTGATGGAACCGTAAAAAAGATTGTCGTACATAGAAAAGGAGCTACTAGAGCTTTTGGACCTAGTAGGAGAGAAATCCCAGAAAAATACAAAGAAATTGGGCAACCTGTTATTATTCCAGGTGATATGGGAACAGCTTCCTATCTGCTTGTTGGAACTGATGAATCAGAAAATATTGCATTTTCTTCCACTGCTCACGGTGCAGGAAGAGTACTCGGGAGGCGTCAGGCATTAAAGACTCTAGAAATAAATAAAATCCTTTCAACTCTTCATAAAAAAGGTATAATAATCAAAAGTAAAAGCAAAAAAACTATTGTAGAAGAAGCTCCTGATGCATACAAAGATATTGATAGAGTAGTTAATATAGTTGACAAACTAAATCTTTCGAGAAAAATTGCAAGAATGATTCCTCTGGGGGTAATAAAGGGATAATGGACAAAAATGAAAAGTTTTTAATCTTAGAGGGTGTTTTTGCTAATTTCTATTTTATTTTAACTCAAGGAGTTATTTTTACTTCTATTGCTCTATTTTTTGGTTTTAACGAAATTCTTCTTGGTATTACTGCTTCTTTTCCAATGGTTTTTCAATTATTTCAATTAATTTCCCCTATAGTTATTGAAAAATTCAAATTTAGAAAAAAACTTTTAATGATTTTCAATTCTTTCAAACTCTCATGGATTAT
The DNA here is from genome assembly GCA_017656345.1 of Thermosipho sp. (in: thermotogales). Lineage (GTDB taxonomy): Bacteria > Thermotogota > Thermotogae > Thermotogales > Fervidobacteriaceae > Thermosipho_A. Next base: position 28,215 of record JACDNZ010000009.1, read on the forward strand.
TGTTTTGTTTGCGCTATTATCAGGTAAAACCTCTCCTATGGTTCTTGTTATAGCCCTAGGAATTTCACAAGCTTTTTCTACTCTAGCTGGAAACACCTGGTCATCACTGGTTTCAGATGTAATAAAACCAGAAAAAAGAGGTAAATACTTTGGTTATAGAAGTATGATAATTTCCTTCTCTACTTTGATAGCTTTTTATCTCTTTTCTTATATTATTGATAACAATCCCGCCCCGTTAAATTATATTTATGTAATATCAATCACATTAATTGCTACATTTTTAGGTATTATCTCATTAACACCTGTTGATGATCCACCACTAAAAACCATTGGTACGTTAAATGAACTTAAAGGTGTTTTTTCCGAAAAAAATTTTATAAAGCTTTCCTTTGCAAACATGTATTGGAATTTTATCTTGCTTTTAACTGCTCCGTTTTTTTCCTATCATCAGCTTAAAAACCTCCATATACCTTTAACATACATCAGTTATGCAATCATTGGTATGACACTAATATCGATGTTGTTTTATTTCGTTTGGGGAAGATTAAGCGATAAATTCGGTAATAAAACTATCATGATTCTAGGAATTATATTTGTATCTCTTACTCCATTTTTCTGGATCTTAATGAACGAACAACACTGGCCATATGGGCTCGTTTTTGATGCTGTCATTTCAGGAATCGGCTGGGCAGCAATAAATTTATCACTTTTGATTTTTCCAATGGAAGCCGCAAAAAGGATTTCTCCTATGTACTTTGCAGTGTTTGGATTTTTCGGTGGAATCGGAGGATTAATCGGTTCTCTCACCGGGGGTTATATTGCTACTTACTTTAATAAATTTGATTTCTACATCGGCAATTACCATATATTCGGCTTACAACTTTTCTTCATACTTGAAGGTTTTTTGCGGCTACTTGCTATTCCTCTATTTGCAAAAGTTAAAACTCAGAAATACGTTTCCCCAACCGTATTTGTATTCAATATTCTAAATATCATTGCAAGAAGACCTACTCAAAGAATTTATGAAAATGCAAAACTTGGTAACGCATATGTACTCAAAAAAATTCCTTTAAAAAGTAAAAGAATAAAAAGATGGTGGTGAAAAATAAAATAAAATTATCCCCCCGAAGCATTCACTCAGGAGGATAATTTTTTAAAAAGATTTATCAAATTAAATTTCTATTTAGAAGATTTTCCAAACAACTGTTTTAATTCTTCTATAAACAATTTATGATTTAAAATAAAATGAAGTATTACAAGACCAATCATAATATAACCGGACAAATTGTGCATTTTTATCCATACTGGTGCTGGTTTAACATTTGACACAGTAAATCTCTGAAGAACTATTCCACTTATTCCAACAATCACAAATGAAATTAAAAGTAATAAGGAGATAAACCCTTTCAACTTCATAATTGGTTTAGGAATTGAAATAGTAAATCTTTCACCTTTTAACTTTGGTTGATTATTCATATAAAACCCCTCCTTTTGTTTAAATTGTTCATCAAATGTTATATTTTACACTATTTATTTTATTTTTTCAGTAATAAATATTACGTTATTTTTTATTTTCAACATTTAACAAAAAAGTCCCCGATATTCATTTCTCGGGGACTCTTATACGAGATTTATATCTAAATTAAAGCTAATCCTTCATCTTTTTTCCATTTAGAAACCTTACTTCTCCTTCGCTTTTCAATGGTATTGTTTTAAATTTTAAATTATGATGTGAAATTATTCTTCGCAGTGTTTTTGTTTTTGACCTCATAACAATTGACTCAGTTATAGCTATGTTTTTGGAATACTTTACTCCTTTCAAAAGTTCACCATCAGTAACACCTGTTGCAGCAAAAATTACATTATCACTTTTAATTAAATCATCTGTTCGATATACTTTATCTACATCAAAACCTTTTTCTACAATTGCATTTCGCTCTTTTTCATCAATAGGCCATAATTTTATCTGAATTTCTCCACCAAGAGATTTTAATGCTGCCGCCGCAAGTATTGCTTCTGGTGAACCACCAATTCCTATGTAAATATTTACATAACTTTCTGGAAGTGCCGTTGCAATTGCTGCCGCTATATCTCCATCACTTATTAACTTTATTCTTGCACCAACTCTTCGAACCTCTTCTATAATTTCTCTATGTCTATCCCTGTTTAATATAACCACAGTAAGCTCAGAAATATCGATATTTAAAATAGCAGCAGCTACGCGCAAATTTTCTCTAATAGAAGCATTGATATCCAACTTTCCGGCAAGTTCAGGACCTACGGCAAGTTTATAAGAATAAAAAGTAGGTAAATATTCTATGGCACCTCTATCGGTTGCCGCAATGACACTAATTGCATTTGGAAGACCATATGCTACAAGGCGTGTACCGTCAATTGGATCAACGGCTATATCAAGTTCCGGAGTACCTTCTTCCCAGTTTCCTACTTTTTCACCAATATAAAGCATTGGAGCCTTGTCTTTTTCCCCCTCACCTATAATCACAGCACCCTGCATATCTATATAATCCAGCATACCTCTCATAGCATCACTTGCCTCTTTATCAACTAACTCTTTGTCCCCTCTACCTAAGTGCCTGCTCGCCATTAAAGCGGCTGCTTCAGTAACCCTAACCAATTCCAATGTTATTTCTTTCGGTACTTTTCCCACAATGTCACCCCCCAATTAAACTACAAACTACGTTAAAATTATAATATTCTGTAACAAAAAAGCAAAGTTCTATAAACGTTATTTAAATTTAACCATTTACAAAAAACGAATGAATTTTCACTCTCCTAAAATTAAGCTTACTTTTTCTTTAGGTAATTCTTTCCATTCGCCGGGTGAAAGTTTTAAATCTTCAAGTTTTAACTTACCAATTCTGATTCTTTTAATTCTTTTATATCTCAATCCCATTATCTTTGTAATCAACTTTATTTCATGGTATTTTCCTTCGGTAATAACAATCGAAATAAGCCCTTCTCTTATTTCAGTTACCTTGGCTGAAGCAAACTTTGTGCCATTATTTAAAACTATTCCTCTTTCAGCCATTTCAATCATTTCTCTCGTTAATTTGCCATCAACTTCAACCAAATATTCTTTTTCAATCTTTTTTCTTGGAGATATTACCTTATGTGTAAACTCTCCATCATTTGTAATTATCAAAAGTCCTTCCACATCTTTATCAAGTCTTCCTGCAATATGAAGTTTATCAACATAAGGGTGGTCAATAAACTCAAATATATTCCTCTCATATTCAGATTTACTTGATGTATACCCAGAAGGTTTGTATAATGCAATGTATACATTATGATATGGTTCCACTTCCTCGTTGTCAAAAAATACCCTTTCGTTTTTTACTTCATATGCCGGATCTTTTATTACTTGTGTCCCAATTTTTACTCTTCCCTCTTTAATTATTTTTTTTACAAATTTTCTGCTTCCTATTCCTGCATTCGAAAGAAACTTATCCAAGCGCATTCTTTATCGCCTCTGCAACTTTTGCTGCTCTATAATTTTCCTTTACATCATGAACCCTAATAATATCTACTCCCTTCATCACTCCAATTGCTGTTATTGCCAAAGTCCCTTCTAGCCTTTCTTCCACTGGTAAATCTAAAATCATACCAATCATTGATTTTCTACTTGCTCCAATAAGCAACGGATATCCGAGCTTCTTAAATGTTTCAAGATTTTTTAAAATAAGTAAGTTATCTACTAATCTTTTGCCAAAACCAATTCCAGGATCTACTATAATCTTTTCAACTCCATGTCTCTTTGCAAAATTGATCCTTTCTTCAAGAAATTCATATATTTCTGAAACAGGGTCATCATAATAAGGATTTTCTTGCATGTTTTTTGGGGTTCCTTTCATATGCATTAATATTACAGGACAATCAAACTCTTTAGCAACATTAACCATGTTTCCATCAAATCTGAAAGCACTTATATCATTTATTATATCTGCTCCTACTTTCAAGCTTTCATATGCTACTTTAGATTTATACGTATCAACTGAAACAATTACATCAAATTCCTTTTTTATTGCCTCGATAGCCGGAACCACTCTATTAAGCTCTTCATCAAGTTGTACTTCATCAGCACCTGGTCTTGTACTTTCACCACCAACATCAATAATTTCTGCACCGTCTTTAATCATTCTTGCTACTGTATCGATTAATTTTTCTTTGTCAATTCTGCTACCCGGATAAAAAGAATCAGGTGTAACATTAACGATTCCCATAATATATACATGATCAAAGGATATTTTTTTATTATTCTTTAATTTATATTCCATCAAAATCCCTCCCTCAATTTCATTTTATCATATAGTTTTGAAATGAAAAGTTAATCATGTATAATTTTATATGTACTCCGAAAAGTATAATATACAATATTCCGCAACATATCATACTTCAAGGAGGTGGGGGAATGACAGTTTGGCTTGTAGTATTGCTTCTTTTAACTATTTTGTTTATAGTTATTTCCACAGTAAAGTGGAGACTCCATCCATTCCTAGCACTTATATTTGCTGCTTTCTTGTTCGGGATCCTTTCGGGTATGAACTTTAAAGATATCATGTCTTCCATTACTGCTGGATTTGGTGGTACACTAAGTTCCATAGGTATTGTAATCGTTGCAGGAACCATTATAGGTGTTTTTCTGGAAAGATCAGGCGGAGCTTACACCATGGCTGAATCAATTTTAAAATTAACCGGAAGAAAAAATGTGCCTCTAGCTATGGGAATCATTGGATACATTGTCTCCATTCCGGTATTCTGTGACTCAGGATTCGTAATTCTTTCGCCTTTAAACAAAGCTTTAAGTAAACGGGCAAAGATTTCTTTAGCAGTGAGTGCTATTTCCTTAAGTCTTGGTTTATACGCAACACACACAATGGTTCCACCAACTCCTGGACCAGTTGCTGCTGCAGGTATTTTAAATGCAGATCTTGGTATAGTAATAATCTGGGGTTTAATTGTTTCCATTCCTTCCTTGATCGTCGGATGGCTTTTTGCTTTGAAAATGGGATCAAAAATACAAATTGACCCCGAACCAGAAATGACAGAAAAAGAAATCGCAGAAAAAATGAAAGACGCTCCCAGTTCTAAAAAAGCATTTTTACCAATTATTATTCCAATCATATTAATCGTTTTAAAATCTATTTCAGATTTCCCAACAAAACCTTTTGGAGATGGTGGATTAAGAAGCTTCTTAGGATTTATTGGACATCCTGTAACCGCTTTAATCATAGGTATCTTGATTGCAATGTTTTTACCAAAGAAGCTTGAAAAGAAAATGCTTTCAGTTGATGGCTGGGTAGGAAAGGCCGTTCTTAATGCCGGTGTAATCATCTTAATAACTGGTGCTGGTGGTGCTTTTGGAAAAGTACTCCAAAACTCCGGAATCGCAAGTGTACTTGGGGAATCTCTTTCAAAAACTAATCTTGGAATATGGTTACCATTCTTAATTGCAGCAGCAATAAAAACTGCACAAGGATCATCAACTGTTGCAATCATTACTACCGCATCCTTAATGGCTCCACTTATGGCTCCTCTAGGATTTACCGCACCAATTGCAAAAGCTTTGGTAGTTGTTGCAATCGGAGCAGGTTCTATGGTTGTTTCACACGCTAACGATAGCTACTTCTGGGTTGTCACACAATTTTCAAAAATGGATGTTAAAACCGGTTATAAATTGCAAACACTTGGAACTTTTGTTGAAGGAGTGACTGCCGCTATAATTGTTTGGCTCATAAGTATTCCTTTGATATAAAAAGGATTCAATAATTTATCCTTGGCCCCTGATTCTTTCAGGGGCTTTTTCTTTTTTCAACAACTTTAAATTCAATTTGTAGTTCTCAAAATTAAAATCTCTTTAAATCAAAAATAGTCCATACTTTAAATTGTCCTAAAATCAATGCTATTATCCTCTTTTATTTATTTTATGCTTCATTTATCACCCAAAAAATTAATTACAATTTCTTGCTTTAAAATTGTTTAAGAACTAATGTTAACAAATTCTTACAGTTTTTACCAAAAGTAATTCAAAAAAACTATTTTATTACCAATATTTATCTATCATTAAATTTTATATCGAAAAACCCCCGGAATGTTAACTTGCAATTAACATTGTTTATTTGTTATAATTTTTCCAAGTTTTGCAATCTTTTTAAAGGAGGGAGTTACATGGCTAGAGAAAAATGGACATCTCGATGGGCTTTTGTTCTTGCAGCTATAGGGTCCGCTGCAGGTCTTGGTAATGCTTGGAGATTCCCTTACATGGCATATTCTAATGGAGGTGGAGCGTTTTATGTTCCTTACTTCGTAGCACTATTCCTTGCTGGAATACCTCTACTAATGGCTGAATTTGCTATAGGACAAGGACTTCAAAGCAGTGCTCCAAAATCTCTTGGAAAAATCAGAAAAGGTGCAGAATTTGTTGGTTGGTGGGCAGTTATAACAGGAGCTTTAATTACTTTTTACTATAATGTAATAATGGGATACATTTTTAACTATTTGTATTATTCCTTTGGGGTTGCCTGGAAAGAAGATACTTCTAACTTCTTTTTCAATAAATTTTTACAAATTTCAAGTGGTCCTGGTGAATTGGGTGGATTAAGATGGCCAATAGTAATTGGTCTTGCATTAACCTGGCTCTGGATTTATTTCATTTTAAGGAAAGGAACACAATCGGTTGGTAAAACTGTTATCTGGACAGTACCTCTTCCTGTTATACTTCTTTTGGTTCTTGGAATTAGAGGTATAACACTCGAGGGAGCTTCTCAAGGGCTAAATTACCTTTTTGAACCAAACTTCGCAAAACTTGCACAACCAAGTGTCTGGGCAAATGCATTTGGACAAATTTTCTTCTCCTTAAGTCTTGCGTTTGGAATTATGATTGCATATGGTAGTTATAACAATAAAAAAAGTGATATCGCAAATAATACTATAATTACCGCTCTGGCTAACTCCGCTACTTCTTATCTTGCTGGTATTGCTGTTTTCTCGGTTCTTGGTTACATGGCATTCCAAATAAATTCACCTGTTAGCGAGGTAGCAAAAGGTGGAATCGGACTTGCTTTTGTTGTTTACCCAAAAGCAATTTCATTGTTCCCAGGTGGAGTATTTATTCAATCTATTATAGGAATTGCTTTCTTTGTAATGTTACTAACACTTGGTATTGATTCTGCATTCTCGCTTGTTGAAGCTGTTGAAGCCGCTAATGAAGACAAATTTAAAGTAAATAAAAAAGCATTTTTAACTGGTTTTTCAATATTTGGATTCATTTGTGGCCTTTTATTTGCAACACAAGGCGGCCTTTACTGGCTTGATATTGTTGATCACTTCCTCGGAATTTATGCTCTTTTAATTGTTGGAATTCTTGAAGCAATAGTAATTGGATGGGTGCTTGGAGCAGAAAACTTGAGGGAATATATAAACTCTGTTTCTGAAATCAAGGTAGGAAAATGGTTCAACTTCTCCCTTAAATTCATTATTCCAATAGTTTTAATGTTTATTTTAATTACAAATCTAATTGATGAGATTAAAAATCCTTATGAAGGATATCCAATATGGGCGCTTTTAATTGGTGCCTCCTTATTGGTTATTACACCAATTGTCGCTATAGTACTTTCAAAAATTCCTTCAAAAGATAAAAATTACTATAAAAGGGTAGAAAAAATTACTGTTGAAGGAGGCGAATAATATGTCCTTAAGTGCTATCTTCTTTATGATCTTTGCAGGTGTTATTTTATTTGGAGGATTATTCTGGGCATTATCAATAGCAGCAAAATCAAAGAAATAATGTTCAATTTGTGATTTATAAATAGTAATTTCCCCCGACTGGAGTTATTTACTCCTGTTGGGGGATTCTTTTATAAATTTATATTCGAAATTACCTCTATCACTTTTAATTAAAATCTTCCCCATATTAAAAATTATCATTTCACCAATTTTATTGTATGATAATATATAAAAGAGATTTCTTTCTCATGAGGTGATGGTGCGTGAGCATATTGAATCTGCCAAAAAATATTAAAACTATTCATATATCTCAACCCTTATTCTTACAAGGTACCAACAAAAAAGGGATCTTATTAATTCATGGTTTTACTGGTAGCCCTCATGATATGTTGTATCTCGGTAAAAGATTAAATAATGAAGGATATACAGTCTTTATTCCAAGGCTTCCAGGACATGGAACTTCTTCAGAAGATTTTTTAAGAAGTACCTGGAAAGACTGGTTACGAAGAGTAATTGATTCTTATTTTGATCTCTCAGGTATTTGCGATGAGGTATATGTTGCAGGACTTTCAATGGGAGGTGTCTTAACTTTAATTTTGTCCAGTATAGTAAATCCTCCAAAAATCGCTACCATTGCCGGTGCAATAATAGTAAATGATCGAAAGATAAACTTAACACCTTTTATCTCTCTTTTCTTGAAGAAAATAAAAAGAAAGTGGGCCAATCAAAGTTATGAAAATGAAGATCTAAAATATCTTTCAAATGAATACTGGACCTATCACTGGCCTCTCCAAGCAAAACATCTTCTTAAATTAATGAGCATTGCCAAAAAAAGAATTAAGAAAATAACCTCTGACATTTTGATACTTGCCTCTGAAAAAGATGAAACTGTACCTATTGAAGCTGCTTATTATATTTATAAAAACGTATCTTCGATAAAAAAAGAAATAAAGATTTTTAAAGAATCTGGTCATGTAATGACAAATGATGTTGAAAAAGAGAAAGTGGCCGATGAAATTATCAAATGGTTTAATCAATAATTTATTGTGCTTCTTGCTTGAAAACAATTACTCGGTAATTTTGAAGTACAAAATTACTTCGATTTAAAACACAAGGAGGTTAAACAATTGTTACCATTTGAATACCAAAAAACCAAAATTAACCCTCAAATAACTAAAAAAGAAAAATTCAATATAGTAAAATTTTCAGCTCCCTATAACCCTGAAATCAGTGAATCTAAAACTGTTGTTATTTTTGAATATCTTTCAAGCCTCCCTAAGGCTAATTTAATTTTCTTACATGGTATAGGAAATGGTCATATACCATATTTAATGTGGTTTGCAGAAAAATTCAAAGAGTACTCTTTTAACACTTATTTCTTAGTTCTTCCATATCATCTTTTTCGTGCTCCAAATGATTGGAAAGGAGGAGAACCCTTTTACTCTGCTTCTCCCAAAAAATGTACTATAAGATTTCACCAAGCAGTAATTGATGTAAGAAGAACTATTGATTATATTGAAACTCAATCAAACCTTCCTGTTTACATAATGGGGTTTTCTTTCGGAGGAATGATATCAACACTTTCAATGGCAATTGATAAAAGAATTAAAAAAGGTGTACTGGCTTTCACTGGGGGTAATTGGCGCTGGATAAATTGGTACTCACCTTATACTGAAACCGTCAGGAAGGAATATAAAACCATTAGCAATGAACTAGGATGCCATTCTGAAGAATACTGTATAAAGTTACGTGGGAATCCTGAAAAGGTAATATCCGGTTTCAAAACCATTTCTGATATTTTTAAACACCCTGTTGGGTGTTATCACTACGATCCTATGGTTTTCGCAAAATTTGTAAACCAAAAAGTTTTAATGTTTACAGGAATATTTGACAAAATTATCAACAAAAAAAGCTCAGATAGCTTATTTAAAATGCTTCCAAATGCCAAAAGAATATATATACCTTCTGGCCATAAATCTTCCTACTTTTTCAAACGTTTTATTGTAAGAAAGTCTGTTCGTTTTTTTAATTCTTAAAAAATTCTTTCCAATTTCTACTAAGATAACACTTATCTATTTTATTTCCTTCTTAATTCATACTATTTCTTAATTCTTCTATATTCTCCATTATCACCAATTATTCCTTATTCTGGTAGTTTATTCGCTTCCTTTCGCTTCATTATTCTTTTGTCAATTGTTTTCAATATAAAAATTTATGATATTATATTTAAATACATCTCAAACAAAATTTTAATGAGGTGATGGAATGTTCTTTTATCTCCTACCTGCTATTTTTTTTGGTTGGTCACTTGGCGCAAATGGTACAGCAAACATTTTTGGAACAGCTGTCTTAAATAGAATAATTAAATATCGTACTGCAACAATAATAGCCGCTATTTTCATTGTCATTGGAGCTTTTTTCGGAGGGGCAAAAGGTATAGAAACAATTAGCAGCATTTCCTCCGTAAATCTTATTTTTGCTTCAATATCCGTCTTATCATCCGCGCTCACAATGACTATAATGACTTATCTGGGTATACCAGTTTCATCAGCTCAAGCAATTGTGGGCTCTATAATTATTACAGGATTAATTACTGGAGGAGTTAATTGGGGAATAATACTTAAATTAGTGTTAGCGTGGATTGCAACGCCTTTTGGCGGAATGCTTTTTAGTTTTTTTGCATACAAAATCCTTGCTATTCCTTTCAACAAAATTAAATCAATTTATGTAAAAGAAAGAATAATCCTGATAAGTACCATAATGATTGGTGCATATGGTTCCTATTCTCTTGGTGCAAACAATGTTGCAAATATTACTGGTGTGTTTGCTAATGTTATAGGAGTAAAATTAGCTGCACTAATTGGAGGGTTAAGTATAGCTCTTGGCGTTTTAACCTACAGTTATAAGGTTATGTTAACTGTTGGTTCGCAAATCATTGAGCTTGATTATTTCTCCGCGACAATTGCTGTTCTAGGCGAATCAATAACTGTCTGGATATATGCACTCCTTGGTATTCCTGTTTCAACCTCCCATGCAATTGTTGGAGCAGTCATAGGAGCAGGATATGCTAGAGGTTCCAGACTAGTAAATAAAAAAATAATACTTAAAATAGTTAGTGCTTGGATAAATACTCCAATTTCTTCAGCATTAATAACTTATCTGATATACTTGTTATTGAAAGGTGTCTTTAAACTAGACTTTTAGACGGAGGTGTAAAGATGAGCTTGTTTTTTGGAAAAAAAGAACAACTTGTTATTGAACTTTTCCATCAACATTTAGATGCCATTGAAAATACTATCGAAAAGCTCATAGATTTAATTCAACATATGAAAAACAATGATATTGACAAAGCCAGAGAACTCGCTGAAGAAGTTCGTAAGGCCGAAACTCAAGCCGATCAAATTAGAAGAAAAGCTGAAATGGAAATGTATTCAGGAGCATTTTTACCAAATTTTAGAGGTGATTTATTAGGAACCATAGAATCACTCGATAAAATTGCTAACAAGGCCGAATCAGTTGCTGATGAAATTGACCTACAAGATTTAACAATTCCATCAGAATTGTTCGAAGATTTTGAAAAACTTACAAAAAAATCACTAGAAACATATTGCGCATTAAAAGATGCTGCAAAAGAAATGTTTGAAGATTTTGAAAGTGCCAGCAAAAAAATAACTGATACCGAAAAGTTTGAGCATGAAGCAGATGAGATTGAAAGAAATACAATAAGAAAAATTTTTTCTCTTGATATCCCCTTAGCTGAAAAAATTCAGCTTAAAAAGCTCGTTCATAGAATTGCAGATATTTCAGATGCATCTGAAGATGTTTCAGACAGAATTCAAATAATCCTGTACAAAAGGAAAGTATAAAACTACCTGTACATTCCAAAAGCTATAATTAAAGGATATGGCCAAATCCAGCCATAATATTTCGGCTCGCCAGGACTTTTAGGCTTGGTCATAAATACAATCGTTGGTGAAATAGAAATATCTAAAAGTGATTCAGAAAAATAACTTGAAATTACCCAATAGTCAATTGCACCATTTACTGCAAATGCTGGTTGAATAGTAATATCTGAAATTTTAAAGCTAAGACTTTCAATTGGCAATAAAAACTGCCCGCTTACCCCTATTTTTAAACCAAAAATTCCTAAACTAGTTACCATAAATACTTCTGGACCATAGTAAATTTGAGGAGTTCCAAAAACTATAGGGCCTAAATCAGGAACATCAAACCCTAAATCAGTCCCCCACCAATACGAACCTCCCACACCATATACAGGTGGAAAAATCTCAGCGGAAACAAAGAATGCTGTATGAGCCTGTGAAAAAGATATTAAAGCCAATACAATCAAAAAACTTATAAATAGTTTTCTCATAATACACCTCCTTGTAGAATAACTACAATAATTTTTTCCAACTTTCTGACAATTTGGCTGTCTTGTTCATTGATTTATAGGATAGAATTATTACAATAATTTATTATAACATATCTTACATTATTATGCAAAATTAATTATATAAAACCATAAAAAGCTATTACTTATTTTTTTTAAAGTTTGTGTCAGGGAAAAATTCTGATTTTTCCGTTTCAAGGCATAATTTAAATTTCACATCACCACTTTTAGTTCCGTACGATCTGATTTCATATCCCCTTGACATTATCCCTTTTACAAACGGTAACCCTCCTCGAAGCTTTAATGAAGCATTCAAAAAATAGTTCTCAAGTTCTAATTGCAAATTATCACTTACAAATATCATGTTATTCAAAATTCCTGAAACAAACGCATACAATTTTTTTTGATTTGTGGTAAGTTTCGTTTCTTCTTTTCTTAAAAGCAGACAATCTGGATCATTCCACCACCATCTTCCATTTGTAAAATACCTTACTATTGTATTTCTTAAAGCATAATAAGCGTTGGGTATCATTAAATCCGGTAATGTCCTGTCAAAATATGGAGCTGTATCTGGCCCAATTCTCATTCCATCGACAAAACCAACAGATGGTAACAAAGGTGCTCCACATCCTAAAATAAATGAATCACCTGTCGCTTTCCTTATTATATCCAACCCTTCTCTATATGCCTGAATCGGCGTTGCATTTTTAAATCTTTTTCCCGGAATTGCTCCTGAAAACAGGAAATCTATTTTAAAAAATCTAAATCCAGCTTCTCTAATTTTTGTAAAAAGTTCTCTAAGGTAATCTCTCACATCTGGATGAGTTAAATCAAGAGCATATATTTTTTTGTTCCAATTTTCATATGCAAAAAGAGGCTCTCCTGTTTCATTTTTTACAAGCCAATCTTTGTGATCCTTAAAGATCTTAGAGGTTTCTGATACACTAAACGGTGCAAGCCAAATGCCTGGCACATAATTATACTTTTTTATTGTTTCCGCCATTTCTTTAAGGCTCGGAAATCCAATTTTTGGTTTCCAATCCCCTATATCAATTTGCCAAGAATCATCTATTTGAAACACTTCAAAAGGGTAACTTTTAGAATATTCTAAGTTTTTCACCACTTCTTCCCAGGTTAATTTTTCAAAATAATAGTACCAGCTTGACCAACCTACAGGATTCCAATTTTTGAATTTTGGATTTAACTCTTTCCTCACATATTCTGCATACAAAGGTAAAAGTTTATCAATATCTCCAAATAAAACAACCATCGGTTCTATTTCAATATAATCCTCAAATTCTGCATCAAAATAGTCAATATACCCTTCTATTTTCCCACCTTTTATCATAAAGTAAGGATGTCCAATCCTTGAAGATAGAAAACCAACCAGTATATTCTCTTTTCCTATAAAATAATCACTAACAATCCCTTCAAGAAGTAATTGTGGATTTGGATTAGGCATAAATCCACTTTTTTCAAGTAAATCTTTTGGAATCATAATTTTTTCGTTAACTTCAATCACTTTTGTTGGGCCCCAGCTTTGCCAATTATTTATCAATAATTTTCCCGCAGCTTCAACCTCAAATATCTTTATTTTTCCTGGCTTTCCTTTTATCTTCCCACGAATTAATATTCCCTGAGATATTTCTGATTTCTCCATTCTCAATATATAATTTTCTTCTCTTAATTCTCCCTCAAATATTTGCATTCTTTTCCCTCCTCTGTATTTACATAACTATTTTACACTAAATCTATTTTTTCATTTTCAAACAATTTGTGCTATAATCTGTCTACAAATGTATAAAAAGGAGTATCTCAATAATGGAGATAGAAAGAAAACTCGAAATTCTTTCTTCTTCTGCAAAATTTGATGTTGCATGTTCTCCGGGAACTTCTGATAGAAAAAATAAAAACGTAATTGATTCAACAAATATAGCAGGTATTTATCACAGCTGGAGTAGCACCGGCAAATGTTTTTCTTTGTTGAAAGTTTTATTCTCCAATGCCTGTATTTATAATTGCGCTTACTGTATTAATAGAAGATCAAATAATATTCCAAGGGCAACATTTACTGTTAATGAGCTCGTAAATCTTACAATGAATTTTTACAAAAAAGGATATATAGATGGTCTTTTTTTAAGTTCAGCTGTTATAAAAAATCCAGATTTTACTATGGAACAACTGATCAATGTTGCCAAAAAACTAAGAATGGAGGAAAATTTCAAAGGATATATACACTTAAAAATAATACCTGGAGCCGATGAAAAATTAGTTGAAGAAGCCGGGTTTTACGCCAACCGGGTCAGTGTAAATGTTGAACTTCCAACAGCAAAATCTCTAAAGTTACTCGCCCCGGAAAAAAATCCGGATTCAATCCAAAAACCCCTTATACTTTCTTCTAAAAAACATTTAGAAACAATAAGTCATGCGAAAAAATTTAAACATGTCAAAATCTTCTCACCTGATGGACAAACAACGCAGCTTATTGTTGGTGCTACATCCGAATCGGATAAAAAAATAATGCTTCTTGCAAACAAACTATACAAAAATTATAAACTTAAACGAGTATATTATTCAGCTTACATAGCCGTAAATAAGGATAAGAGACTCCCACCTACAAGCGAATCTATAACCCGTGAAAACAGATTATATCAAGCAGATTTTTTAATAAGGAAATACAATTTCACAGTAGAAGAATTGTTCGAAAAAACCGAGAATCTTGATCTAAGAATAGATCCAAAAACAAAATGGGCACTTGAACACCCTGAATTTTTTCCAATTGAAATTAACAAAGCCTCATATGATGAACTTATAAGAATACCAGGAATTGGCATTAAATCTGCAAAAAAGATTCTCCTTGCTCGTAAAGTTCACGCATTAAACTTTGATGACTTAAAGAAAATAGGAATTGCACTTAAAAGAGCCCAATATTTTATTACCTGCAACGGAAAAAAATACAATAAAAACAAAGATTTGATGCCCTTGTTTTCGTTTGATTTTACAAACAAAGTAAAAGATTTTAACACTTTTTATTCCCATCAACTTCTTTTTTTTAATTTGTGATCATTCAAAAAACACCCTTGAGTACATAATTTTGAATTTTCTGGAATTTTTATAAATGTTGTTAAAACTTTAAATATAAAAACTTAATTTAATAAATCCCGCAATTTTAAATCCATTGAATCAAATACCAATTAACCTTTCGTTTCAATTTTTAACACATTTATGATAAAATTAAATTGTACATCATTTTGAAAGGGGGGTACGTATGAAAAAACTAACTGTTTTGCTGGTAATTGTTTTATCAGTGCTGGTAGTATTTAGTGCAGATTTTTACATCGTCAAAGAGGGAGATACTTTATCAAAAATAGCAAAAGAAACTGGGTTAACTATTGAGGAATTAGTGAAATTTAACAACATCGAAAATCCTGACCTCATTGTGGTAGGTCAGAAACTAAGACTTACACCACCTTATACCCAGAAAGATTTAAACGAACAAATGGTTATGGCAATGCTTTGGTACCAGAATTCTGGTGAAATGAGAGCTCTGGCTTACCAAGCTTTCAATATTGCAAAATTGATTTATGATATGGATTTAAAAGAAGAATCTACAAAACCACGTGCAGTTATTGTCGATGTTGACGAAACCGTTCTTGATAACTCCCCATATGACGCAGGACATATAGGAACTAACAATGCATATCCAAAAGGATGGACTGAATGGTGTGAAGCAAGACTTGCTACACCAATTCCAGGTGCTGTAGAATTTCTCAATTACGTCGCAAAAACAGGCGGTGTAGTATTTTATATTACAAACAGAAGCGAAAGCGTAAAACAAGCAACAATTGACAATCTTAAAATGCTTGGATTCCCATTTGCTGACGAAGAACATGTTTTAACAAAAACAACAACTTCCGATAAAGAACCAAGAAGACAATTAGTTGCAGAAAAATACAAGATAGTCCTTTTAATGGGAGACAACCTAAATGACTTTTCTTCACTCTTCAGAAAAAAAGGTGTTGAAGAAAGAAATGAACTTGTAGATCAAATGAAAGAAATGTGGGGAACTAAGTTCATAGTTCTTCCAAACCCAATTTACGGAGATTGGGAAGGTGCTGTTTACAACTACAACTGGGGATTATCTCCAGAAGGAAAAGATAAAGCAAGAAAAGAACACCTTTTCATGTGGAGATACGAAGAATAATCTGGTAAATAACTCAAAAAGCATGGCTCCATTTCTGGAGCCATGTTTTTTTTAATCAACTCTTCTCTGATTTTCTCTATCAAACTCTTCTTTCATAGCATACATCCTTTTATCTGCCTCTTCAAAAGTTTTATCAAATGATTCATTAAATTTTGCAATCCCCCATGAAAATGTTGGCTTTATACTATTAGAAGATTTTAATTCTCTAAAAACTCTTGAAATAATTTCCTCGGCCCTATTGAACGGACAATTTTTTAACACTATCAAAAATTCGTCCCCGCCTATTCTTATAATGTAATCACTACTCCTAATATTATTCTTTACAAACTTAACAAAATCTTTTAAAATCTTATCTCCTACTTTGTGTCCAAATGTATCGTTTATAAACTTTAAACTATTTATATCAACAAAAATAAGAATATCACTTTCAGTCAACGAAATTGACTCTAAAACTCCTCGGTTATAAGCTCCAGTTAATTTATCAACAACACTTTGTTCATATGCTTCTTGTACTTCATTAACCATTTTTTTGTATTCATAAATAATATTATAGGAAAAACCAAAAAATAGTGTAATTATTCCATAATTAGATAAAAACTTATTGTTATAATGCAGAAATAATGTCAGTGAATCATGTGAAACTGTTAAGAAAAAGAAACTTGAAGTAAACAAGCTAATATTTATTTTTGATTTGATAGAAATGAAGAAAAAGAATAAAGAATTCAAAAAAATAACTGGCGCAAAAGAATTAGTCATTAATTTCATGACATAAAAAGAGGGAGCCAAAAGCAACGAAAAACCTATAACATAATTTGTATATCTCAAAATTCTAATTAACAATATTTCTTTTAAATTTAGATAGAGATACGTTCCTGTTATTAAAAATGAAAACGCAAAGTATATTGATGAAATAAAAATTTTTCTTAAAATAAACATTGAATAAATTGATCCCATGCTTTTCAATGGTAAAAGATCTATCATCCAGATTGATCCTAATAAACTTGTTAAAAAGAAATAAATAAATGCTGTTTTCTTCCTACCAACCACATTTTTCGATAGAAATAACAAAATAAACGATAAAGCTAAAACCATTCCTATGGAAAAACTTAAAACATCTCCGGTAAGAAAACTCAAAATATTATATTTTTTAAGTTGACTTTCATCAATCAAATAGGGTACAAAATCCATTCCTAACTCATATACACCATGCAAGGTAATTTTAATTTCATTAGTAGTTTCTGGAAGTTGGAAAATCAAAGGTTGATACCAAATATGAGCCGTCTCTTTAGTAAAACCATATGAACCAACTAAGTTATCATTCGCATAAATTTTAATATATGAAGTATCAACCTGTGGAAAATAAAGATAAACATTTTCAGTTAACTCTGGTATCTTAGCATATAATGTTAAATGAGTTGGTTCTTTTAACACAAAATAGAATGGAACATTTAAATTTTCACCAAATTGTTCTTTATTATCAAGTACTTTAAACTTATAGATTCCTACTCCTTTTGGTACAAGGGTCCACCTAAATATTAAAACTATAATTATAAATGCTACTGTTGAAATCAAAAAATTTAAAATGAAATTCTTTAGTTTAATAAAGATCACTCCTTACATTTTAATTTGACATTAAAACAATGTTGTAATATAATTTTATTTGCAGTCGGGGTGTAGCGCAGTTGGCTAGCGCGCTTGCATGGGGCGCAAGAGGTCGCTGGTTCAAGTCCAGTCACCCCGACCATTTTTTTATCAAAAAAAGTATTGTTCTACACTGTTCAAATTCAAATTCACAGTAAACAATCCTCCTTTCAATTATTTCAAATAAACCTGCCTTAATCATTCCAAAAGCTCATTACCCTGGATCAAGGCAAAATTAAACTATTAATCTAAATTTACAGCACAAAATAATTTCACTAAAAAACTAATAAAACAGTACTGCTAAATAAATATTTCAAATAACTTAGATTTCAATCAAAAATTTTTTAAATATTGCCAACTTTTTCACCCATCTTTGAGTTATGTTTTTGAAATTTAATATATTTAGTTTATATTATATAATGTATTATTCCTATATAGAAATTATCAGGAGAAAACACTTCTTACAACCTCATCCCCCAATAATTAACAGAAAGGATACCAATAACTACCCTTTTAATCCGCTACTTACAAGACTTTTAACAAACAAATGTTGAATTAGGAAAAACACTAAAAGAGTGGGGCCTAGTGCTATCATAGTTCCGGCCATTATTGTACCCCAATTATTGGCTGCTTCTGCATCGATTAGCATTTTTACACCTATTTGGACTGTCTTCATTTTATCTTCCATCGTTACAACAAGTGGCCATAGATACATATTCCACGCGTAAACAAAGTTAATCAATGCTGCACCACCTATCATAGCTTTTGAAAGCGGGAGCAATACTTTCAAGAGGTACTGCATAGGTGTTGCTCCATCAATCCTGGCCGCATCACTTAATTCTGAGGGAATCGTTCTAAAATGTTGCCTCATTAAAAAGGTATTTGTTGCACTTGCAGTAAAAGGAATTATTAATGCAAAATAAGTATTTACCCATCCTAAAGATTTCATCAATAAAAATAGTGGAACTATCATTACTGTTTCAGCTGGTAAAAATAAAGTTATAAAAAGAGTAGCAAAAGCTATCTTTTTACCCCTAAAATTAAAATTTGAAAAAGCATAACCAGCTAAAATTCCTGTAAACAGCTTACCAACTGTTATAAATATTGCAACAATCGCTGAATTTAAAAGCATCCTTCCCAATGGAACAAGTCTCAGTGCTTCTTTATAATTTTGCCAATAGAAACTACTTGGAATAACCTTCGGTGGAAAACTAAATACCTCAGCTGGTTTCATAAAACTCATAAAAAATGCTAACAAAATTGGAGCAAACATAATAAGTGCAACAATAATTAAAAGAATCTCAGAAACAATAAAGTACACTTTATTTTTTCTTCTCATATTATCACCTCACTGATAGTGAACACCTTTTTCAACAAATCTGAAATACAAGTAAGTAATTACAGACATAACACCAAACATAACTACTGACTCAGCAGCTGCAAGACCATTATCTTGAAAAGCAAAACCATCAAGATACAATCTGTAAATCATTGTAGTTGTACTTCCTAATGGTCCTCCACGAGTCATAATATCGATAATTCCAAAGGATGAAAACATTGTAGTCGTAAAATTCATTATAAACAAATAAAAAGTTATTGGTGTAACGAGTGGAAATTTGATTTTCCACATTCTTGTCCATCCACTCGCTCCATCAATAAGAGAAGATTCCAAAATCGAATCAGGAATATTCTGAAGCGCCGCTATATAAAAAATTAAATCAAAAGGTAACATCTTCCATACAGTTGCTGCAATTAAAGCAACCATAGCATATGGCACTGTTGTAAGCCAGTCAACATTAATATTAAAAGTTACTTGAAACAGATAACTTACCAAACCAGCTGTAGGGGTAAACAACATAGCCCACAATGTAGCAGAAATTGCCGGAGAAACTGCATATGGTGAAAACATTAAAGTTCTAAACAATCTTGTGCCCGGCAATTTTTGAATTAAAAGTTGTGAAATCAAAAATGCTAGAAATATAGTTATACCAACGCTCGAAAGTGAATAAACAAAAGTTACCCTCAAAACTTTGTAATATTCACTATCTGTGAATAAGTCAATATAATTATCTAACCCAACAAATATAGACCTATCTCCAAAAAAGGATTCCTGAAAAAAGCTCAATTTAAAAGAACTAACAGCTGGTGCGTAAATAAAAAAGATAATTATTACAAAAGTTGGTATTAACAAAAAGTAAGGTGTAAATTTTCTCAAATCACGCACCTCCTAATTTTGAAACGCGCCCCTAGCAAGGGGCGCTTATTTAATTTTTAATACCTCAATTTTATTCATACAATCTGTTGTATTTCTTCAGTGCCTTGGTAACTTCTCCTGCAGCCCAATCAAGTGCTTGGTCAATTGACATTTCACCATTGATTACCTTTTCATATGCTGTTTCGATAATTTCTCTTGTTTCCGGGAAAACCCCCATAATTGCACCATTTGTGTTTGGTGTTTGTTTGGATAAAAGAAGTTGGAAAATTGCCGTTAAATAATTTGGATGATCAGCATAGAATCCTTTTAAAAGAAGCTGTTCAACTGCATCTTTTCTTACAGGGAAATAACCTGTTTCGAGATGCCACCTAATTTGTTGTGCTGGTTCCGTCATCCATTTCACAAATTCCCAGGCTGCATCAATTTCTTCCTTAGGATGGTATTTGAGAATCCATAATGAGCCTCCACCAATTACAACTCCACCTTGTGTTGAAAGATCCGGTTTTGGTAAAAATGCAGTTCCAACTTCCCAACCGTTTTCTTTTGCTGTTTCTGTAATAAATTTAACATCTGATGTTGAATAGAACAGCATTGCCGCTTTTCCCGAGAGGAATATTTGTCTGGCACCGCTCCAGTCTTCCCTCTTTGTATTAATTAATAATCCTTCTTTTGTCATATAGGAAAGTAATTCAAAAATATTCTTACCGGCTTCACTATTAAAAACTGCTTCGGTTGGTCTCTTATCACCTCTACCATTATTGTTGTTTACCAGTGGAGCATCTTGGACAGCCATAAGTTGTTCAAAAAACCATGAATGTGTTGGCCAGGTTAAACCGTATCTGATTATATTTCCTTTCTCATCTTTGACAACCAGTTTTCTACTATACTCTATTAATTCATCGAAGGTTCTTGGAGGTTTATCAGGATCAAGTCCCGCTTCTTTAAAGAAGGTTTTATTATAGAATAAAATAGCATTTGAAGAATTGAAAGGCATTGAATAAAGTTTTCCGCCCACAGTATAATAATTAAGAACCTGAGGTAAAAATGCACCCAAATCAATCTCAGGATCTTTTTCAATTAAATCACCAATTGGTACTGCTATGTTCCCATCAATCATTGCTCTTGTTCCAATATCGTAAATTTGAACAACATGTGGTGCATTACCTGCTTTTACTGCTGCTATTGTTTTATTAAAAGTATCTCTGTACGATCCGGTGTACTGGACATTTATTTGAATATCCGGGTGAGTTTTCATAAATTCGTTTGCCATATCTTGTAAAAGTTCTATTCTCCATCCGCTCATAGCATGCCAGAACTCTATAGTTACTTTTGAAAAACTTAATATACTGATTAAAACAAGAAAGACAATTAATACTTTCTTCATACTTACCCCTCCCTTATAAGATGTGCTTTAATTATACAAGAAATCTGAAAAAATCTTTCATACAAAAAGCAAGAAAAACCAAAAGATTTATATAAATAATTTATAATAATCATAATTAAATTCTTCAGACCAAATTTAATTACTTTATTTATTTTAAAATTGCCTCTAAAAATTATTTCAAAATCATCTAAGCACTTAAAAAAATAAATTGCATGAAAAATTTAGATAAAAACATTTAAAATCCGCTAAGGTACCTTCGCAAAGATCTTTCCACATGATATTTTTAATATCTTCAACCTCAAGTTTTAAGCCAGATAGGTCTTTTCCTAAAACATCTCAAAAAAACATTTTAACTGATTGTTTTTACTAATACAACTTTTTCTTATAAACTTCTAATCTCAAGTCTTCCTTTTATTTTAAACAAGCCTTACTTTCTAAAACTACCAGGAATAATTGTTTAAATTTCTAAAAAACTAAGTAAACTTAATTTCATTATGTTATAATCAAATTGGATGATTATTAACAAGGGGGTTAAAAAAATGAAAGCAATTATTCTTTGTGCTGGTAAAGGTACAAGATTAAGACCCTTAACTTTTACAATTGCCAAACACCTTATTCCAATAGCAAATAAACCTGTTATATTTTATAGTCTTGAAAAAATTAAAAATGTCGGGATTGAAGAAATTGGTATCATTGTAAATCCCGAAAATATAAATGACTTTAAAGAACTTTTAGGCAACGGGAGTAAATTCGGGTTAAAAATTGAATATATTATTCAAGAAGAACCAAAGGGACTTGCACATGCAGCTTGGATCGCAAAAGATTTTATAGGTGAAGAAGACTTTTTAATGTATCTTGGTGATAATTTAATTCTCGATGATATAACTCCGTTTATTGAAGAATTTAAAACACACGAAGAATTACAAGCTTCTATTCTTCTTTCACCTGTCAAAGACCCTACAAGATTTGGTATAGCAGTTGTTAAAAATGGCGAAATCATCCAAGTTGTTGAAAAACCAAAAGATCCTCCATCAAACCTCGCAATTATTGGTTTATATCTTTTTAGAAAGTCAATATTTGAGGGTATTAAAAACATAAAACCTTCCTGGCGCGGAGAACTTGAAATAACTGATGCCATCGATTATCTTATAAGAAACAAACATAAAGTAAAAGGCCATATAATTTATGGTTGGTGGAAAGACACTGGAAAACCTGAAGATTTAATTGAAGCAAACCGAAAAATTCTTGATGATAATTATCCAAAAACAACTGTCAAAGGAATCATCGATCCAACTTCAGATATTCAGGGAAGAATATCAATTGGTGAAAATTCTGAAATAATCAATAGTACAATCAGGGGACCCGTAGTAATTGGTGATAACTGTGTAATCAAAGATTCATTTATAGGACCATATTCTTCAATTGGAGATAATGTTATCATCGAAAATTGTGAGATCGAAAACAGTATAATTATGGATAATGTAAAACTTCTTAATCTTCCTTATCCTATTGATTCTTCTCTTATTGGAAAACATGTTCAAATTATCGAAAGCGAAAAAAAACCAAAAGCTATGAGATTTGTAATAGGTGATATGGGAAAAGTTGAGATTGTGAGGTGAAATAATTGATAAAGTTGATTGTAAGTGATTTAGATGGGACATTACTTAATGATAATAAACATATACCTAAAAGAAATATAGAAGCTTTAAGAAAAGCTATGAAAAAGGGAATTCACGTTAGTATTGCTACTGGAAGAAATTATTTCTCCGCAAAAGAGTATATAGAGGAACTAGGACTAGATGTACCTGTTATTCTACAAAACGGAGCTTTTATTTATATGCCATTTGAAAATAAAATATTATACGAATCCCCTTTACCCTCAGATATAGCAAATGAAATTATTAAACTTGCCCGAAAATATAAATTGGACTATATATTATATACGCATTTTCTTGATGAAAAAGATATGTATATGGATAAAGAACATGTTGGAGGATACAGAAAATACATAGAACACAATAATTGGAGACTCACTTATGTCGATGATGTGACAAAATACATAACAAAGGATTCTGTTGCAGAAGTGGTACTTATAGGTAATGAAGAATTAATCTCAAAAATCAAAGAACATTTAAATCTCAAATTTCCTGGCAAATTTAGCGCAATTAAAAATAGTATAAATGAAGGAGAAACATTTGTTGAATTTTTCGGAGAACATTCTTCTAAAGAAAACGCGCTTGCTTTCTTATTAAATTATTTCAAAGTTAAACCAGAAGAAACAATGTTTTTAGGAGATAATTATAATGATATTGGTATAATGCAACTTGTTGGTTTTC
This sequence comes from Thermosipho sp. (in: thermotogales), assembly GCA_017656345.1. Taxonomy (GTDB): domain Bacteria; phylum Thermotogota; class Thermotogae; order Thermotogales; family Fervidobacteriaceae; genus Thermosipho_A. The sequence goes on from JACDNZ010000009.1 coordinate 52,131, forward strand.
CTGTCGCTATGAAAAATGCAACAAAAGAAGTTAAATCTGTAGCAAAATTTGTTACTCTTTCAAATAATGATGGAGGAGTAGGTTTTGCAATTGAAAAATTTGTTCTTTAATATTTCAATCTTTTCATCCAAATCTTGACTTATAAATTTCCATAGAAACAAGACAACGTTTAAAACCACTCTTTAAAATTTATTTTTTTGTTTTTTTATTTTTTCAAATAAAGTTTTACAAAAATAAAGGATCACAATCTATAAATCAATTTGTTTAAAAGGGCCAAAAAATTAAAAGAGAACTTGTCTAATAAATTAATAACAAAAACAAAGGTAAACTTGGAACTAATGAGAAACTTTTGGAGGTGGAAAAAAAAGTGTACAAAAAGATAAAGGGTACGGAGGATATATATGGCAAAGACATAAAATACTGGTACTACATTGAGAAAGTCGCCAGAGAAACTGTAAGATTATACGGATATCATGAAATTAGAACACCTATTTTTGAACAAACCGAGCTTTTTGTAAGAAGTGTTGGTAAAGAAACAGACATAGTTCAGAAAGAAATGTATACATTTGAAGATAAAGGTGGTAGAAGTATAACTTTAAGACCAGAGGGAACCGCTCCAACAATTAGAGCATTCGTTGAAAATTCAATGGTTGCAACGGGTTTGCCAAAAAGGTTGTTCTACATTGGACCAATGTTTAGATATGAAAGGCCGCAGCTTGGAAGACAAAGGCAATTCCATCAATTCGGTATTGAATTAATTGGTTCTTCATCACCTCTCGCTGATACTGAAGTAATTTTAATCGCAGACAAATTTATGAAAAAACTAGGACTTGTTGATTATGAAATAATCATTAATTCTCTTGGATGTGAAAAAGACAGACAAGAATATAAAAAAGCTCTAAAAGAGTATTATGCAAACATCCTTGATAAAGTGTGTGATGATTGTAAAAAAAGATACAATACAAACGTTCTAAGGCTTCTTGACTGCAAAATCGATGTAAACTATGCAAAAAACGCACCAAAAATCACAGATTTTCTGTGTGATGATTGTAGAAAACACTATCAGGAAACAAAATCAATATTAGAAGAACTCGAAATAAAATACAAAGAAGAACCCAGACTTGTAAGAGGCCTTGACTATTACAATGGAGTAATATTTGAAATACATCATGGAAAACTTGGTGCACAAAGTGCTGTAGGTGGTGGGGGAAGATACGATAAACTTGTTAAGGAACTTGGTGGGCCAAATACTCCTTCACTCGGTTTTGCTATGGGAATTGAAAGACTCATTATAGCCCTGAAAAATGAAAATGTACCAATTAAAGAAGTTAAAAACAACGAAATATATGTTGCACATCTTGGAGAAAAGGCAAGAGTTGTGGCTTTGGAAATTTCTGAAGAACTAAGAGAAAACAGTATTTCTGTTGTTTATAATACAATGGAAAGAGGTTTAAGTGCTCAATTGAAGCATGCTGCACGTTTGAAATGTAAACTTTGTATAATTGTTGGCGAAAACGAACTTGAAAGAGACGTAGTAGTTTTAAGAAATCTTGAAACTGGCGATCAGGTTGAAATTGAAAGAGACTTTATAGCCGGAACTGCCAAAGAATGGCTTTCCGAAAGTTAGGAGGTTAAACATAAATTACATTGAAATTTTGATAGCAATGTTAATCCTTGTAATTGCTGTTTCAATTGTATTTCCAACAATCGGGGCCCAAAAGATTTTTTACCAAAACACCAAACAAAAAGAACTCTTACAGCTTTATGCGGAAAACATTTTCTGGATGAATCTTTATGGTTACAGCTCCCAATTCAACGAAGTTGAAGTTATATCTTCAAGTTTTACTCAGATACCTTATATAATTGTTAATAAATATGGAGAAAAAGAACAAAGCTTTAGAAACTTAATGAGTTTATGTTTGAAATTTAATGGTGCAATATACGACGTAAACATCGTATATGACAACCGGGAATAATTCTTTTGGAGGTGCCCAAAATGATAAAAGCAAGTAATCTTACCAAAAAATTTAAAGACTTTTTTGCAGTGGATCATATAGATATATTCGTACCCAAAGGACAAATATTTGGATTTTTAGGGCCAAATGGCGCAGGAAAAACAACAACCATTAGAATGCTTACCGGTACTTTAAAACCTACTGAAGGCGATATAGAAATTCTGGGGCTGGACTTGAAAAAAAACGAAATAGAAATTAAAAGAAGAATAGGTGTTGTTCCAGAAGAACCGAGACTTTATTCACATTTAAAAGGTTTTGAATACCTGGAATTTGTTATGGATATTTACAATACAAATAACAAAGCAACTCGTGACAGAATAGATGAACTATGCAATGCATTTGGTGTAGATTATCTTGAAAAATTAATATCCGATATGTCCCATGGCATGAAACAAAAGCTAATGCTTATAAGCGTATTGATGAGAAAACCAGAAGTAATTTTCCTGGATGAACCCACTGTTGGGCTTGACGCAAAAAGTGCTAAGATTCTAAAAGAATTATTAAAAAAATACTCTGAAAGTGGTACGACAATTTTTCTAACCACACACATACTCGAAATAGCAGAGAAAATGTGTGACGTTATAGCTATAATAAATAGAGGAAAAATAATTGCTCAAGGAACAATGGAAGAATTGAAAAAGTTAACTGGAAGCAAAGATAAGTCTTTGGAAGATTTATTCTTAGAACTTACAGCTCAGGAAGAAGATATAAAGCATATTGTTGAATCTCTGTAATTGAGGTGATTTTAGTGAAAGAATTCTTCACTCTTTTAAAATATGGAGTATCTAGTTTTCAACCTCAAAGATTAACATCAAAAAATAAAAAGTACAGTTTTCTTAAAAACCAGCTGATCTTATCTTTAATCAGCTCTTTACCTCTTGGTATTCTTGTCTTTTTCTTTTCTAAAGATCTCTTCACTAAACTATATTCAATAGATCCACAAATTACAAAGCTTATGCTTCTTTTCTGGATGACCATACTTTCACTTTTCTTTATTATTGGATTTGTTGGAATGGCTATGTATTCTCTTTCAAGAAATGATGAAATAGAGCTACTTTTAACAATGCCAATTAAAAGAAGAACACTAACAGCATATCAGTTGTTTGTTTCTACAATCTCACAGATGTTTGTTTTATCCTTTTACTTTTTTATCTATCTTTCATATACGTTTGTAACAAAGGAAAATATAATACTAGGACTTTTCAAAGTCTTTGTTCACTTTGGTTTTTTAATCAGTCTTTCTTCGGTAGTTGCAATACTACTTGGTGGCAAAGCAAATAAAGGTATTGTAAGAAAAATAAACGTATTTTTGTCACTTGCTGCTATTTTCTTTTACTTCTCCATTATAAGTTTCCAAAATATCAACGTAGAACAATTCCAGGGACTTGCAAATATTTTGAACTTCTCAAGTAAACCTTATAATTTTCTTGCTTGGAGTTTTATCTCAGCCAAGACGTTAATTTTTTCCACCGTTTCACTTATTTTTCTACTTGTGCTTTTTTCTATTCTTTCAAACAAATTAGCCTTTGAACCTGTTGAAAGAAGAGTAAAGAAAGAATATAAAATCAAAGGAAGTGGTTCACAAATAAAAGCAATTTATAGAAAAGATTTTATTGCCACAAGAAGATATGAACAATTTCTTTACTTTATTTTATATCCTATCGGTTTTGGCGTGTTTTTTTCTCTTATCAATGAGAATTCTCTTTTAACAATATTTACTATAATTCCGATAACTACCTTCTATGTGGCTTTTGAAACAGCGATTTTGGTTACAGCAGAAGTTTCAAATTTGGAAACAACTTTAACTTATCCCATAAAATTTTCTAATTTAATGTTTCCAAAAATCGTAATACCAACAACTATAAACTTTTTAATCATGCTGGTTGTAATTCTGGTTTCTATTTTCAGAGCGGAAATAATTCCTATTTTGTTTTTGACCATTCCTATAACTTTTATATTGTTTATAATGAGTTCTATAATAGGAGCTTATTTTGTCTTAAAAAATCCCCCAAAAACAGAAAATATGAGTAAAATTTTTGGCGTAGGCCAAACTTTTGCAATAGAAGGAATCACAATGGGCACTGCTTTTGGAGCTATTTTCCCATTAATTTTCTTAAGTAAACCTGATGCTAATATCAAGGTTAAAATAATTTCTACTTTGATATCAATTACTGCTATATTACTTTCATTAACTATTTCGACGATTACGTTCAAAAAACTCAAAAAACTTTTAATACCGTAACTTTTGCTTTTTTGAACTTTTTCGCTAACAACTTTCTTTTATCAACTTCATAACCCAAAGTTTTTGCATATTCAATGTAATTTTTCAGCGCTTTGTTTCTAAAGTGCTCCTCGGAATTTATATAAAATTTCTTAAAGTGATTCAAAGATTTTACAAATTCCTTCTTTTTTAACTCAACAAAAGCTTTTAAGATATGAAGATAAATATTATCTGGATAGTTTTCAAATAACCTTTCTAAATTAACATCCAATCTCATAATTTCTTCCATTTCATTTTCACTTTTTAATTTTTCAATTAATTCAAATAATTTTAATTCATTGAATTTGTATATAATTTCTAGAATTTCTTTTGTGTAAATAGATTCATTGAAATAGTTTAAAATAAATCTCTTAACCTCTGCATTAGTTTTTGCGTTCCTTGCAAGTTCCACCATATTGAGTAAAGCTTTTCGCCTTTGTTTTTCCGTTTTTTCATATATATATTCGATCAAAAAGGTTATAGCTTCTTCAATTCCCATCTTTTCACTAATTTTCAAATAATCTCCTTTTTCCAAAATAAAAATTTTCAAATTTTTAATTATCTCTTCTCTTGATTTCTTTGAAACTTTTATCTCATAAAGCTTATCCTTTCCAATATAATCCACAGTATAATCATCTACTATTCCCAAAAGATGCAATCTATAAATAATTCTCTCAATTCTCTTGTTTCTAGATTTTATCTGAATAAATTTATATTCCCCTTCTTTCAAAGTGGAAATATGTCCTCTGATTTTTCTATAAAAGTCAATTGTCTCATTTATTTCGTATTTCAACCCCTTATACGAACTAAAATGAAAACTTAACTGTGTAAAAACATCATCGTGTATGTAATCATAATTTTCAAACAATTTCCTCGCTATTTCATTTGGAGTATTTGGATTAAGAATAATATCAGAAATTCGAGGATTTTCTTCCGAAAAAATAAGATAACAATACGAGTTCTTCCTATCCCTTCCTGCTCTACCAGCTTCCTGATAAAAAGCTTCAATAGAAGAGGGTAAGTTGTAATGAATTATATATCTTATATTTGATTTATCTATTCCCATCCCAAAAGCTTTTGTTGCTACAAGAAGAGGAACTTCTTCGGATAAAAATTTATGTTGGACTTCTCTTTTGTAAGCTTCATAATCTTTTATTTTCAGGGCAGAAGGTTTTTTTCCAGAATATACATTTGATCTAAGATTCAAGCTACTCAAAATTTTGTGTATCTCTAAAATTCCTTTTTTACCTTCTACTACGCTCGTAAAGATGATACCAACATATTTATCTAATACATTATCTCCTAACTTTTCTGGAAGTTTTTTATTAATAATCTCTTTTAGTGCTTTCTCTTTTTCTTTCGTTTTAATAACTTCAAAATACAATTCTTTTCTATCAAATGTTTCTGGAAGATAAACTGTTCCCTTGTCTTTTATCGATAATATTCTCATAATATCATTTAAAATAGCATACGAAGCTGTACCAGTAAGTGCTGCTATTGAAACTTTATCGCTTTTTAAAATCTTTCTAATGTTTTTTGAGACATTTAAATAAGATGGTCTAAAATCATGGCCCCATTCTGAAATACAATGTGCCTCATCAAACACAATAATCGGTATTTTTAACTCCATTTCTTTCAAAAGTTTTCTAAATTCCCTTATTTGTAATCGTTCAGGAGAAACAAATATGAGTTTTAATTTTCCACTTTTTAAGTTATCCATTATTATATTCTTTTCTTCTCTGCTTTGTTCACTGTTTATATAAGCACAAGAAGTTATACCGTATTCTTTTAATTTTTTTACCTGATCAACCATTAATGATTTTATCGGATCAATCACTATTACAACCCCGGGTTGTAGCAGTGAAGAAATCTGATATGTAAGAGATTTACCGCTTCCAGTTGGAAGGAGGCCTACAAAATTTTCTAGATTCAACATTCTCGTTATAATTTCAAATTGACCATCTCTAAAATTTTCTTTTTTAAAAACATTTTTGAGTATAAATTCCATAGCACTTTTTTTATTCTCATCAAGCTCATATCTTTGAACTTCAAAGTCATAAAATTGCTTAATTTTCACTGGAATTTCATAATACAACGGAAATACAAATATTAAATTTTTTTGATCAGTTATTGTGTACTTTTTCTTTTTGTTACTTAATCCAATATCAACAAATAAATCAAACTCTTCATTGCTTCTTATTTCGCTTAAATGTTTATATTTTACTTCAATATAATCACTTTTTTCAATCTCTTTTATCTCATCTTCTCTAATTATTGTTAAACGTATTTTTGGAAATTTAAAATTAAAAAGCTTGGAAAGATTATTCATATAAATATAAAAATCTTCTACTGCTATTTTCGAGAAAGAGGTATCCTCCTCTAAAACAGCTATATTCCAAACTTTCTTTTCTTTCAGAATTCCTTCAACTATGGCAAAAACCAGGGTTTTATGGAGCCAAGAAGATAAAATAGAAGCAGCAAAGATGTTATTAGCTGAAACCAGTAAATTTTTTAATTCAGATATATACCTGCTAATATAAGGATTTAGTGAATATTTTCTCTCGAGTTGCTTTTCAAAATATAAAGAGGAATAAGTAGGAATACCTCTTTGAAGAATATTATTGTAAATTTTTGCAGCCAGAATAAGAGGAGTGTCTTTTTTCGGTGGAGCAACATAGATTTCGTTAATTTTAAATTTTGTAAACTTAGAAAAGAAATTAAATTCTTGTTCACTTAGTATACTTTCAAAAAAGGCAGGATAAAACAGACAACTATAAACTGTCTTATCAAACTCAATTTTTTCTTTCTCAACGGTCTTTGCAAGAAAAACACCTATAACATCTTTTGCACCATACGCTTTTAAAGTATTGGCAATCTTTAAAAAGGATTTACCCGAGGTCAAAATATCGTCAAATAAAATAATTATTTTATCTTTTATTTTTTTTGAATTAATCTCCAGATATTCCAAAATATCTTCAACATTTCCAGATAAATGTTTCGGTAGTCTGTTTTTTTTATTTTTTATATAGCTGAAACCATTTTTAATTAAAAGATTCTTTGAAACAATTTTCGAAAATTTTTTAAACCTTAACTTCGTAGCTCTTTTAGTTGAAGCCGGGATAACACAAAAAACTGTTTCAGGATCTTCTTTTATTTTAACCAATAATCTTGATATTATATTTGCAAAGTTTTCAATAACTTCCTTTTCCCCGTCTTTAAACTTGTAAATAATTTGTCGTAATAGTCTTTCATCCTTCTCTAAAATTTCATCGGGAAATTCACCCAAAGGATAATATTTTGATAAGATATACACATCATATCTTCCAATTTTCTCTACTATTTTAAAGTCTCTAAAACTATTTAGAATTGTATCCTCCTGTTTTAAAATCTCATATGTTTGTTTTTGCATCTCCTGACTCCCATCTCATTAAAAATATAAACTCACTACTTTTTGTTATTATGATTTTTTTCCTTATTTTTATACATTCTCATATCCGAAATATGTAGAATTTCTCTTAAATTATCTGATTCATCTGGATATATTGCATATCCACAGGAAATTCCTATTTTAATCCTTCGCTCATCTAAAAAAATATCACGTTCTGATATAAACTGATTAATCCTCTCTATAATTTTCCAGGCGCTATTTACATCATTAGTTACAACTACAAATTCGTCTCCGCCATATCTAATAACTTCATCAGTTGATTTCACAATATTCCTAAGCCTTTTTCCAACAATTTTTAAAACGTTATCTCCAAAAGCATGACCACACTTATCATTTATTTTTTTGAAACCATCTAAATCACAAAAAATCAAAACCAGTTTTTCATTCTTTTTTGAATCTTCTATCAGTTTTTCTAAGTAATATCTGTTTTTTAAACCAGTTAATGGATCTATATATTTTTGCTCAGAAAGTTCTTTTATATCTAAAAATTTAATTGCATACTTTGCAAAATTTCTTTGAAAATGATCCAAGAATTTTTCATCTTTTGACGTCAATTTTTTAGGGGTATAATAATCCAAATTCAAGATACTATATGCTTCACTATCTCTAAAAATAAGCGGTATACCTATCCAAGAATGTACAATTTCTTCTCTCGTAATCCAGATAGACTTCTTTTCAAGATTTTTTATATATTTCCATCTTCCAGAATTTAATACCTGCATATACAGAAAAATTTCTTTATCAGACATTTTTTCTGCTATTTTTTTCAGATCTAAATTTCTATAACCCTTTGAAAAGGCCACAAAATGTGGCTTGTTTTTTATTAAATTGATTACCGACCACCCATCAAAATTCAAATAAAATCTTAACCTCTCAGCTAACCTTTCAAAAAACTCGGAAATATTACCCTTTCTTAAAACTTCTATAGCAGTTTCCAAAACAATCTTACTAGTTAATAAATCACAATATTCCTCAACTTTCAATTTCAAAATTTGCCTCCTGAATAAAATCCCTTACAAATAAATCCTGACTCTTTTCTTTAATCTTTGCAGCTCTCTTTTTCCCTATCCCCGGTATCATACTAAGCTCATTAATAGAAAGTTCATTAACTTTCAAATCATACGGTATACCAGTCACAGATCTCATTCCATGATCTACAATAATTATATCACTTTTCTTATTAAACCTTCCGATTACACCAATAAGTATAGGATATGTTCCAAGTGGCCTTCCAAAAGTTATTTTTCCTTCTTTAAATTCTGGAATAACGTTTTTAATAACAGCACCTTTTTGAAAAACTTTTTTTATCATTTCAGTATCAATGTTTTTTCTAATTAAATACTTATAATGTTTAAAAAGTGAATGATTATATTTAATTCTGTGATTTTGAGCATAATACCACAAAGGAGTATTTGGAACAATCAATAACTGTCTTAAGTTAATACGTCTCAACAATAATCCTTCTTCTAGATACTGCCTCAACTTTGAATATAAAATTTCATATGATTTTTTGGTTTCACCCGGTAAACCAAAAATGAAATTTAAACCTGGTAATAACTTCGGAACTCCGTCGATTCTAATTTTTCCAATCTCATTTACAAGTTTTATTGCAAAATCAATATCACTGACATTCCCCTGTATATTATTCTTTTTTCTTACAATTTCATCAAAAGACTCAACACCAAATGATAAAATATCCCCAGGTGTGTTATTTTTTACAATAATCTCCAACGCCTTTGCACTCTTTGGATAATTTTGTGAAATAAATGCAGGATTTGCGTTATCAGTATGTAAAACTTCTAAACCATGTGCAACTTCTCTTATTCCTGTATACAATTCCTCAATAAGCTGTAAATTAATTTCGTTTTTATTTTTATCATAACCATATGCAAGGATATTAGCGCTTCTCCCAAGTCTAAAAGCTTTAACACCATTTTTATACAACTCTTCTATTTCATCTATGATATCTTTAACTGGTCTTGAAATAAATCCAGAATGTAATACTGGTTCACTACAGAATGTACAATATGTTCTTCTTTCACATCCTAACGAAACTTCTATCTCGCAAATTACTTCTGGATATCTTGGATGTTTTTTTACAATTTTTGCACCTTCTATTGATATTCTTCTTATTATTTCGTAATCTCTTTTTTCAAAAGCATAATGTACAAAATCTTCAGCAATATCATCTGCTCCAGCATTTTCTACAAGTTTTGCTGCTGCACCCGTTAAAATTCTAAACGGTTTTTTATTCAATTCAAATATTTTTCTGATTTCCGATTCTTTTATAGGAGTTCCTCCAACGTACTTACCAGGTACTGTGACTCCAGAAAGAATTATAAGCACATCATAATTATTAAACATTCCCCATAGATCTTTTTTTCTAATTTCATCAATTGTTGTATAGTCCACATCGAAATTCTTATAAAATAAAGTACCCGCTATATAGCGGGCATATGTACTAATATATGGTGGAACACCTAAAACAGCTGGTTCATCTACATACCCATCAATTATTACTGCTGATTTCATTTTCTATTTCCTTTCTTGTCTCTTCTGATGCTTCAAGAATAGAAATATAAAAATTATCTACTTTAAATTTCCCTTTCTTATCCGAAATTTCTAAAAGTACCCCTTCACCATTTTTATCCACGGCATATACTTTTAAAGCATCATCTACATACTCTACGTTAAACCATAAAAATAGGTTCAATATATCGTATATTTTCTCCGGAACATCACTTTCATCAATAAGTTCAAAATTCGAAAGTACTTCATCAAAAGTATAAGTAGTTGGGATGTATATATATTGCATCTCAGTTACCACATTTTCAAACTTTCGAATTATTTTTCTTAACATTCCATCTATTTTTATTGCCTTAATAGTGAAAACATCCTCAGATATAGTTATTTCACCATCAAAATCCTGTGAAATTTTGTGAAATTCTGCGTAATCATTAAAAATATCTTCAAGATCTTTGATAGGAGGACAAAGTTTGAGCTTTTCAGAAGTACCCATATAATATTTTTCACCTAATTTCACCCAGATAATTTTCTTTGGACTTTTGACAAACACAATTTTATTACCGTCTTTGTAAAACACTTCTTCATATCTTGTAAATTGGATGTCTTTACTATATTCAATTACAAAACGAAATGCATGATAACTAAAAGAAAATATATAAATTGAAGCAAATATTATCAAAAGTACTGAAAAAAACTTTTTCACTTTTCCACCTCTCAGAAGCCATCACTAACCAAACTTATATTAATAATTGGCTCATATTTTTCAGGAACCTGTTGAATGTTTTCATACAAAGAATATAACGGTCTTTGATTCACATTGGTAGGTGTGTTACTACCCAAACTATTAAAAAGCAACAATACAGTAAATATCCCAATAGCTCCTGCAACAACAGCTATTCCTGTAATATTAAATCTTTTCTTTCTTTTTATCTGCTCAACAATTTTCTCTTCAAGCAAACTTCCTGGAATATAGCAAGTTCTTTTTTCAACAATTTTGATAAACCTTGCGTAAATTTCATCATTTACATCTTTCATATAAAGCCTTCCTCCTTTAAAGCCTTCTTTAACTTTCCACGGGCACTATGCAACCTACTTTTCACCGTTCCTTCTGGTATATCCAGAATTTTTGCAATCTCACTGTACGGTAAACCATCAACATCTCTTAGTTTTATCAATACTCTTTCTTTCTCTGGAAGTTTTTCTAAAATTTCCATTATTTTTTCGTATAAAATTTCGTCCTGAACCTCTTTTTGAACATCTCTCTCCGTGTCAACTATTTCATATTCTTTTTCGTCATCATTACTGTTATGAATACTAAATACTTTCTCGTTTTTCCTTTTATACTTTTCATATAAAGTATTACAGACATTCATGGTAATTCTATAAATCCACGTAGATAGCGAAGAATTTCCTTTAAATTTTTTGATTCCTTTAAAAACCCTCATCATTACTTCCTGTATGATATCATCAACATCATCTGTTCCAAAATATGTTCTCGCAAATGATCCTATCTTTGCTGCATAATCCCTATAAAGCTTTCTATAAGCCCATTCTTCGCCTTTTCTTAAAGCTTTTATAAAAGCTTTTTCATTATTCCAATTTATTTGACTATCGTTTTGTATATTATGTTCTCTTTTAAGAAAAAATGCCAATTTTTCCACCACCAGAAAGATTTCTAAAAAATAAAGCATTTTTCAATGCATTACCTTTATAACAATTGTTAAAATAAATATACATGTCTCCTTTAAACTCTTTAAGCTTTTCCCATATACTTTTCATTTCATTTTCTGAGTAATTATAATTATATCTTGTTTTTACATTCCCCTTAAACCAATTTTTGTTTCTTCCATGAAGCCTAACATAAAGTTTTTTCTTGGCTTTTACTATAAATGGATGAAATTCTGGAAGTCTTGGTTGATCAATGGTAACAATTTCAAATTTATCAGAGTTGAATGGAAGCCATGATATATGCCTAAATTCCACAAATAAATTTGGAACTTTTTCAGAAAGTATTTCCAAAAATTCAATATTTTCTCTACTGTATCTAAATGAAAAAGGAAATTGTGCAAGATATCCTACCAAACGGTTTTCTTCAGAGACTATTTTTGTATTTTCAAGAAATTTATCCAGTTCACTTAAACTTTTCTCATGAGTAATCTTACCATATAGTTTGATTGCAAGATAAAAATTATTTGGAAGTTTTCTTAGTATATTTACTATTGATTTATAGCTTGGTAACGTGTAATAAGTAAAGTTTATTTCCAGAGTGTTAAAGCCGTAATACATCCAATAATATGAAAGCAACTCTTTTTTTCTGATATTTGAAGGATAAACCTCCCCAATCCAATCGTCAAATTGAAATCCGCTTGTTCCAATATAAATCATTTTCCCACTCCATATTCAAGATGTTCAACTAAATGGAAAGGTATATCGTCTATAAAATTCCTGCCACGTCTCATAATGTAGTCATTTCCATAGTATATTCTCGAAGAGCCACCAACACTGTAGATAATATAGAGATAATCCTTTGCTCTTGTTAGTGCTACATAGAAAAGTCTTTCTTCCTCATCAATGTTGTTATCCCTTAGAGACATTATATGAGGAAAATCTCCAGGATTAACGCTTAATATAAACACAACTTTCCATTCAAGTCCTTTGGCTTGATGAACTGTTGTCAATGTAACTTTTTCATTGTCTTTATTTTCTTCAAATTCGTTTAGTTGAGTAATTTCATAGCTTTCACTAACTAGAATATCAGTTAAAAAATTTTCGGTATTTTTATAAAATCCTGCCATTTCTATTAGACGCTCCATATCTTCCTGTCGTTCTCTATAATCGTCGTAGGAATGTTCAAGATAATTTCTATAAAAGTTAAGATAAAAAACCTCGAGTCTTTTACCAGGATTTTCAATGCTTAAAGAATCAAGTATTATATTTCGAACATTTTTAAAATCTTCACTTTTCTCAGTAACTTTTTTTAACTCGTTAAAGGGGTCAGAAGAGGAAGAAACGGCATTTGCAATTCGATTCGCTTTTATATTACCAATCCCGCTTAAAAGTTTTAAAAGTCTTATCCAAGAAATTTTTTCAGAAGGATTAACAGTGATTTTTAAAAAAGCAAGTGAATCCTTTACATGTGCTGTTTCGGTAAAACGAAGTCCTGAAAAGATTTTAAAGGGAATTCCATGTTTTGAAAGTTCAAGTTGTAGTTCTAAAGAATGAGCATGGGCTCTGTACAAAACAGCTATTTCGTTTAGTGGGATTCCCTGGTTGTAGTAGTTTAATATTTCATTTGCTACAAAGTCTGCTTCATCATAATGGTCAAAAACCTGTACTAAGAAAGGTTTTATACCTGTTTTTCGTGTGGCTTTTAGAACTTTTGGGATTGCTTTTTTTGGTAAGAGTTCGTTAATTAGATTAACTATTTCTTGAGAACTTCTATAGTTGGTTTGGATTTTGTATACGGTTGCATTTTTTTGAAAATCGATAACATTTTCAAATCTTGCACCTCTAAATGAGTAAATACTTTGTGCATCATCCCCTACAACCATTAAATTGCCATGAACTTCGGATAGCAGGTTTGCTATCTGAAATTGAACTATATTAGTATCTTGGAATTCGTCAACAAGTATCCATTTGAATCTTGAAGATTCTTTTCTTCTAATAGTTTTATGTGTGGAAAGAATATGTAATGTATGTATTAGTAGATCGTCATAATCAAGGGAGTTTTGTTGCATTTTCTCCTGTTGATATTTTAAGATAATTTGTTCTATTACATGCTCAATTTCAAGGTATGCAGGATTGTATTTAAAAATAGCTTCTCTAAGAGAACAAAGAGTGTTATTCATAAATGAATTTATTGCAAGAAGCTGTTTGGCTGTTGGAATTTTTTTCTTTTCTGATTTTGGTACTATTTGACTTCGAGCACTTTCCATTACATCTTTTGAGTCTTCACTATCTAGTATTGTAAAGTTAGGTTTTAGGCCTATTACTGATCCATATTTTCTCAGAAAAAGGTTGCAAATGTGATGAAATGTTCCGCCCATAAGACCTTCAAGATTTGATTTAGAAACAATCTTTGCCCTTTGTATCATTTCTTTTGCAGCTGCTTTTGTAAAGGTAACAAGCATAATTTCAGAAGGTTTTATTCCCTGGCTTATTAAATATGCTATTTTGTACGTTATTACTCTTGTTTTTCCGCTTCCGGGTCCTGCAATTACCAGAATCTTACCTTCTGATTTTGTAACTGCTTCATATTGTTCCTGATCAAGTTCTTCTTTTAGTATGTCTTTTATCACTTTATCATCCTTTCTATTATGTTATTCTTTATCAAGTAGTAATAATAGGGTCTATCACTTTTTGGAAAGTTGTTTAGAAAAATGTTTAATACAAACGATTTATTTGTATTTTTGTGTTTCCAGAAACCTGGAAAGTTACTGTAAACGCATTTGGTAAGAAATTCAAAAATATAGTATTTACAATGGTTCGAAGTGGTAAGTTGTTCAATTTGAGTAATAGTTTTGTCTAAACTGGGTTTACTTTTTGTGCTCTGGTAAGAAATTTAAAATTTGGTAATTGAATTTTCTTACCGGTGGTAAGAAAAACAATATGTCGTATTCAATTCTTACCAGTATACAATATGTAGTCATATTATTTACCAAATATCTGACAAATTTCTAAATATTTTTAATGGAGATTATAGTAAAATCATACCTTTTTCAATATATGTTTTTGCAAGTAGTAACATTTGACCCCAACCATATGCACAACCATATCGAATTTCAAGTTCATTGAGATCTTTGACTAGTGTATGATCGGTTATAGTTATCCATGTACCGACATTCCCGTTTTTTTGAAATTTCATTGTAACCCTTGATCTAAATCCATCTTCATATTCATACCACCAGAATTCCCAGAGTTTGTGGGGGATTAAATAAACAGTGTATCCTCTATCAGTTACTATTTCTCCGTCGGTTAATCTTTCCCATCTAAATAAGATTTTTCCTCCTTCTTTTACTTCCATTTTCATATTATCGGTAAACCATGGATCCCAACCATTTTCATTAACAAAAACATTCCATACTTTTTCAATAGGGGCTTTTATGTATTCTGTAAAAATCATGGGTTTTAGTTCAAGCATAAACTCTCTCCTTGTCATGTTTTTCTTACGATTAGCTCGGGTTTTAAAACTATTGATTGTGGTTTTCTGATGTATCCTTGAATTTTTCTAAGTAAAATTTGACCAGCTATTTCTCCCATTTCGAATATAGGTTGCTTTATGGTAGTAATATTTAAAATATCTGATAGTGAGAGATTATCAAATCCACATAGGTGAAAATCTTTTTTTGGTTCAAGACCAATTACCCTGGCATATTCAAGTATAGGGAAGGCGAAATAATCAGTAGCTGCAAAAATTACACATTTTTTTGAATTGGAAAAGATCTTTTTTGCTGTGTTAAAAGCCTGTAACCAATCAAGCTGTATTTCAAAAATTTTTGTTATTTTTCTTCCTTTTCTTTCTACTGATTCAATAAATCCGTTGACTCTTTCCTGAAATACAGTACTTTCAAGCTTACTTTCCTTCCTGTGCGAAACAACGTAAATTTCTCCGTCGAAATTTGATAAATAATCACCGGCAAGTATACCACCATAGAAGTTATCTACAAGGACAGAGTCGTATGTTTCCGATTCGTATTCGACAGAAACAACTGGCATGTTTTTAGGAATAAATGAAGATAAAAGTTTATCAACATTTAAAGCATCTACTAAGAGTCCATCTGTGCCTAATACAAAGTCAGAGCTTTCCTGAACAAATGAATACCTATTTTCACTATATAGTGGGTATAAGAAAGAAGTATAACCTTCTTTTTCAAGTGCGGAATCGAGACCAGAGAGTAGAAGTTGATGAAATTCTCCCACCATTTGTGGGAATATAGTGGTAATTAATCTTGTATGTCCACTTGACAATCTCCTTGCATGTGGATTTGGTAAGTATCCTAGTTCTTTTATTACTTTTAATACATGTTCTTTTGTTTTTGGTTTTACATGTGGACTGTTGTTAATTACTCTTGAGACAGTTCCAACCCCAACCCCCGCTTTTTTTGCAACATCCTTAATTGTTACACTTCTTTTTTTCATTTGATTAACCTCCTTAATGTATCAAAAGCGTATAAAGTTGATCTGTAACGTATTGTTTCTCTAGTTCCCTTGAATAAGTATTTTTGAACTATATATTCGTTGTTCTTTCTGTCATATGCGCAGATCCAGACAGTTCCAATAGGTTTTTCCTTAGTTCCACCAGTTGGACCAGCTATTCCGGAAATTGCCAAAGAATAATCGGTTGAAAATTTCTCAGCAACGCCTTTTGCCATTTCTTTAACACATTCCTTGCTTACAGCTCCAAAATTGATTAATGTTTCTTTTTTTACATTCAATATAGTTTCTTTTATTTCGTTTGAATAAGCTACAACAGAACCTTTGAAAACTTTTGAAACACCAGGTATATTCACAAAGCTTGAAGAAACAAGGCCACCTGTACAGGATTCCGTAAACGAAACAGTCTTGTTAGATTCTAAAAGTTTTTCAAAAACAACTTCTTCGATTGATTTTTCATCTAAGGCGTAGATAAAATCACCGATTTCTTTCAGGAGTTTTTCAACAATTTTGTCTATTTCTTTCTTTAGGGATATGTCGCCGGTGAATCTCAATTCAACACCCGATTTATAACTTGCCATGGTTGCGACAGTGATTTTTTTGTTTGAGAATATAATGTTTTTATATTTTTCTACAATAACTGCTTCAGGTATCCCAAGTGTTTTAACTCTTCTGGTGTAGATGGGAGAATCTTTTTTTATATATTTTAGTGCTTCGTTAAAAATTGGATAAAGTTCAGCTGGAGGCCCCGGCAAAATTAAAATAGTTTTTGTACCAAAGTTTATAATTTGTCCAGGGGCTGTTCCAACTGGGTTTTCTAGAACAATTGCTCCTTCTATAACTTGTCCTTGTTTTTTAACTATATCCGGCACTTCTTTGTAGTATTTCTTTGCTTTAGCAGTAATTTTTTCAACAAGTTTTTGGTCAGGTATTAGCTTTTTATCTATAGCTAGGGATACAGCCTCTCTTGTTATATCATCTTTAGTTGGTCCAAGTCCGCCTGTTGTGATCAGAAGATCGCTTGTTTCAAGTGAATTTTTAATTTCAGTGACAAGAATTTCTAAATCATCCGGTAGAGTTTTGGTCATTATTGTTTTATAGCCGTGTTCTAAAAGTTTATTAGCAATATATTTGGAATTTGTGTCTACTATTATTCCTTCGACTAATTCGTTCCCAATGGCAAGTATTATGTTTTTTTTCATTATAAAATTCCTCCACCCCATCTTTTTTTGGAAACGTTCCAAATATATAATATCACAAAAATATAAATCTTGTAACTTTATTTAACTTTAAAGCAACACTTTTTATAAATTTAGATAGTAGAATTAATCTGTAAAGGAGGGATCGTATGCCTCAAAAATATATTGTTGTAACTGGAGGAGTTTTAAGCGGTATTGGTAAAGGAATTTTTTCTGCTTCTCTAGCTCGTTTGTTGAAAGATAGTGGTATTAATGTAAATATTTTAAAAATAGATCCTTATTTAAATGTTGATGCAGGGACAATGAATCCCAATCAACATGGTGAAGTTTTTGTTACGGAAGATGGTTATGAAGCTGATCTTGACCTTGGCCATTATGAAAGATTTCTTGGGATAAATGTTTCTAGAAATAACAATATAACAGCCGGACAGATATATCTTTCTGTGATTCAAAGAGAAAGAGAAGGAAAATATCTTGGTTCTACTGTTCAAATTGTTCCACATGTAACTTCAGAAATAAAAGATAGAATTAAATCAATGTCAGGAGATTTACTTGTGATTGAAATAGGAGGAACTGTTGGAGATATTGAAGGAGAAGTATTCCTTGAAGCGGTAAGGGAACTAGCTTTTGAGGTTGGTAGAGAAAACTTTTTATTTGCACATGTGACATACGTACCATATCTTAGAACCACGAATGAATTTAAAACTAAGCCAACACAACAATCTGCTCAGCTATTAAGAAAAATAGGTATACATCCAGATACAATTGTCGTAAGAACGGAAAGTCCAATAGATGCAAATAGTTTATACAAAGTTGCCCTTTTTAGTGGTGTCCCAAGAAATATGGTTATTAATCTTCCAGATACACCAAATGTTTATGAAGTCCCAAATATTTTGCATTCTCTTGGACTTCATGAACTTGTTGCTAAAAAACTCAATCTAGAAATTAAAGATAATTTCACATGGAGTTTCCCGAAATCATTTGAACTTTTGAAAATTGCTATTGTTGGTAAGTATCTTGGAACAGATGATGCTTATAAAAGCATAATTGAATCAATTTATCTTTCTGGTTCTCAAAAGCCTGTGGTTGTAGATGCTCAAGAACTTGAGGAAATGACAGATGAACAAACAAAGACTTATCTTGATCAATTTGATGCTTTGATTATCCCTGGAGGATTTGGGAGAAGAGGAATAGAAGGCAAAATTAAGGCAATAAAATATGCACGTGAGAATAAAAAACCAATATTGGGAATTTGTCTTGGGATGCAATTAATGGCCATTGAGTTTGCGAGGAACGTTGGTGGTTTTGAGAATGCAAATTCAACTGAATTTGATCCAGAGACCCCATATCCAATTGTTAATATGATGGAATCTCAGAAAAAGGTTTTGAAGCTTGGTGGAACAATGAGACTTGGTGCTCAAAAAACTATTATTGAGAAAGGCACACTTTTAAGTAGAATCTATGATGGAGAAGAAGTAGTATATGAAAGACATAGACATAGGTACGAAGTTGATGTAGAAGCTTTCCCACAATTGTTCAAAAAACCTGGAGAAGAAGGCTATAAACTGATTATTTCTGCAAAGTCCGATTTTGTTGAAGCAATTGAGCTTGAAGATCATCCATTTTTTGTAGGAATTCAATATCATCCTGAATACAAGACAAAAGTTGGAATGCCTCATCCTTTATTTAAAGCACTGGTTGAGATAGCAGGAGGTAAAAAAATATGATGGATTATCACATACATAGTGATTTTTCTCCTGACTCAAATGCAAAAATTGAGGATATAATAAAAAGTGCTAAAGAAAAAGGAATAGATAATATAATCATTACTGACCACTATGAAGTTGTAAAAGGAGAGCATAGTTTTAAATTTGATATTGAAGAATATAGGAGAACAATGGAGAAATATTGTTTGCCAGTGGGGGTAGAATTTGGTTGGGATGGAGAAACAGAAATTGATACAGATTTGAAAATATTTGATTTTGTTATACTTTCATGTCATGTGTTTGATAGACCTGCTACACAGGAAAGTTATAAAAAATATCTGGAAAGACTTCTTTTAATATTGGAAAAGTTTGATAGCTTCCATGTTCTTGGACATTTAGATTTTCCAAGAAGATATTCAGAAAACTTTACACCTTTTTCTAAAGATTTATATCCTATCATAGAAGAAATATTAAAATTAATTATTAAAAATGGAAAAGGTATTGAAGTAAATACAGATAGTATGTTAAAATATGGAGAGCCAAACCCTTCATATGATATATTGAAATTGTATAAATCTTTAGGAGGAGAATTTATAACAATAGGTTCTGATGCACATGAAGCAAAAGACGTTGGAAACAACATAGAAAAAGTTTCTCAAATATTGAAAGAACTGGGCTTCAATTACATTAGTATTTTAAATGGTGAGTGGGATATGATAAAAATTAGTTGTTGATAAAATAGAGAAGGAGGAGAGAGAATGGCAATAAGTGCTCAACAAGTAAAAGAATTGAGAGACAGAACAGGCGCAGGTATGATGGATTGTAAAAGAGCATTGGAAGAAGCAAACGGGGATATGGAACTTGCAATTGAAATTTTAAGAAAGAAAGGTATAGCCAAAGCTGCAAAAAAAGCATCAAGAGAGACAGGAGAAGGTATAATTGCATCATATGTTCACTTTAACAAAAAAATTGGAGTTCTTGTAGAACTCAATTGTGAAACAGATTTTGTTGCAAGAACAGATGAATTCCAAGAATTAGGAAATAAAATAGCAATGCATATTGCAGCAATGTCTCCAAGATGGGTAAAAAGAGAAGATGTACCACAGGAAGTTATAGAAAAAGAAAAAGAAATATATAAAGAACAATTGAAAGATTCAGGAAAACCTGAACATGTAATTGAAAAAATTGTTGAAGGAAAACTGAACAAATTCTTTGAAGAAAATTGTTTGTATGAACAAAAATTTGCATTTGACGAAGAAAAAACAGTGGAAGAACTTATAAAAGAAGCAATTGCAAAAATAGGTGAAAATATAAGAGTTTCAAGATTTATCAAATACGTTGTAGGAGAGTAATAAAAGCGATTATAAAAAAACACGCAGCTTTTTAGCTGCGTGTTTTTATTTTGTTTACACTTTTTATAATTTAATTTTTCCCTCGTACAGTGGAAATCTTTTGCAAAGATCAAGAACTTGTTTTTGAACCTTTTCGATTATATCATCTGGAACATTTCCTTCTTCGTCTTTTGTGTTTTTGAGAACCATGACGATTAGTTCGGCAATTTCTTCCATTTCTGGTTCTTTCATTCCTCTAGTTGTAAGAGCAGGTGTTCCAAGTCTTATACCGCTTGCTACAAATGGTGATCTTGTTTCGTTTGGAATAGTATTTTTATTAACTGTGATATGACATTTTCCAAGAGCAATTTCTGCTGCCTTTCCAGTGACATTTAATGGTGTTAAATCAACTAACATGAGGTGGGTGTCTGTACCACCAGAGACTATTCTAAGACCACGTTTTTCAAGCTCTTCGGCAAGTTTTTTAGCGTTCTTTACCACTTGTTTTTGATATTCTTTAAATTCATCTGTTAATGCTTCTTTGAAACAAACGGCTTTTGCAGCAATTACATGCATTAACGGACCACCTTGTATTCCAGGGAAAATACTTTTGTTAATTGCTTTGTATATTTCATTGTCGTTTGTAAGAATCATACCTCCTCTTGGGCCGCGTAAAGTTTTATGAGTTGTACTTGTAACAATGTGAGCATATTCTGCAGGATTTGGATATATACCAGCTGCAACTAAGCCAGCAAAATGAGCCATATCTACTACAAGGTATGCTCCTACTTCATCAGCAATTTCTCTGAACTTTTTAAAGTCAATTATTCTGGAGTAAGCACTTCCACCTGCAACAATTATTTTTGGTTTGTGAGTTAGTGCAAGGTCTCTAACCATGTCGTAATTTATAACTTCTGTTTCAGGATCTACGCCATATTGAATGACGTTATAAATTTTTCCAGAAAAGTTTACAGAAGCGCCGTGAGTTAAATGCCCTCCATGGCTTAGAGACATTCCCATCAAAGTATCTCCAGGCTCTGAAACAGCAAAATATGCTCCCATGTTTGCTTGAGAACCTGAATGTGGTTGAACGTTTGCATATTTTACATTGAATAGCTCTTTTGCTCTGTTTCTTGCAAGCCTTTCTGCAACGTCTACCCATTCACATCCACCATAGTATCTTCTTCCAGGATATCCTTCAGCGTATTTGTTTGTAAGGAGACTTCCCATTGTTTCAATTACTGCTAGAGAGGCAAAATTTTCTGAAGCTATAAGTTCTAGACCGTACTCCTGTCTTTCCCACTCTTTTAAAAGCACTTCATATATTTCAGGATCTGTTTGTTTAACGTGTTCCCACATTTTAATACCTCCTTGTATTTTTGATTTCACAACTATTCTATCATTAATATGAATCTTTTGAAACCTTATTATATTTGCTTTAAAAATGAATAAGAGTTGTTATTTTAAAATTAAGTAGGTATTCTTTGGAAAGCAAATTTCTTGAATCATATATGAAAATATGATATAATATTAGCACAATTAATAATTTACAGGATGTATAAATGGCTTGAATAAAGGATTTTGATGTAGATAGTAAAATAAATTAAGAAAAACTTAATGAAAATTGCAAAAAAAGATTTTATTGTGGTATAATAAAATTACGAAAATAAAACGGGAGGTGGATTTATGAAAATGAGGAAGGGTTTCACACTTATCGAATTATTGATTGTTCTTGCAATTATTGCAGCATTGATGGCAGTTGTTACGCCTATTGCATTGAACGCAGTGAAAAAAGCAAAAGCAACCCAAGTAGCAGAAAACTTTAGGAATATTAAAGCTGCAGTTGAAAGTTATTTTAATGTTGAAGAAGAAGCTCCAAGTGCTTTGGGTGATCTTGTATCGAATGGATATTTGAATACTACTCCTGATGGTTTCGAACTCTGGGGAGCTACTTCTTTAGGTAATGGAGTTTATTCAATTGATATTGTTTATACCCAATCGGATGTAGATGATACGCAATTAGAAAATGTGTATTCAGAAATAGATACGACATCAAGTAACGTGTATTTCATAAATGTTCAACTTCAACAATGGTGGTAAAAAGCTAAAAATTAGAGAACCCAGCCTTTTAAGGCTGGGTTTTTTTTTTCAGATTAATGAGAAAAATAGAATAGATGTTTTTGCTTTTATAAAGATTTATTTCGGATTAATGTTAATAAAATGTAATAAATGAAAATATTTTGACAATTCGATCAAAAAAATTCAAAATAGCTGATTTTTAACTAAAATTTGTTTTTGCATCTTCGATGAGAGGCACATATTAGTTACATTTGCTGAGAAATACAAGATTAATTGAAATAAATATACTTTTTATGATATAATTTTATACACGGCTATTCTATATATTTTTAAATTTTAGGGGGATATAAGATGAAAAAGGGGTTTACTTTAATAGAACTTATTGTAGTTATGGCAATTATCGCTTTTTTACTGACGGTTGCAGTTCCAATAGCTTTGAACGCGGTGAAAAAGGCAAATGTGACACAAATTGGAAGAAATCTTAGAAATTTAGGACAAGCAGGCGAAACTTATATAAATGTTGAAAACCCTGAGGGGGTTTCAAATTTAACAATTTCTTTATTGAAAAGTAAAAATTATTTAGAAATTAGTATGAAAGATTCTGAGATAGCAAAGTATGATATTGTGGCAACTGATGTTGGAAATTTTTTAGTAATAGAATCTATTTATTTAGGAAAAGATATAGCAACTAATTTAATTATTGAAAAATTTCCATTTCTTGATTCTACTGATAACATCATATATTATAGAATTAAAATGGGTAAATGGTGGGAATAATTAGTGGAGGGATGTATGGTTTTAGAAAAAGTTTTAATAGTTGATCCTATTGATGGAGAATATACCGGAGATGTAGAAATAAAAGAAGGAAACATAGCCAAGATAAAGAAAAAACATTGTGTCCCAAAATCTGTTTTGATGCCTGGGTTTGTTGATACTCACACGCATGGGTATATGGGAATTGATTGTTTGAAAGCGACATCGTCTGAGTTTGAAAATTGGGCTGAATACGTGAAAAAAGAAGGTGTAACATATCTTTTTCCTACCACAGTTTCATCTTCAAAAATTATCCTCCAGAATGTTATAGAAAATTTTTTGAAAGCAAATCATCCTTCTTTAATGCAATTACATTTAGAAGGTCCGTTTATTAATAACGAAAAAGCAGGCGCGCAGAACAAAGAATATATCACTTCTTTTTCTCTTGAAAAATTACCAAACTTGAAAGGAAAAGTAAAAATAATAACAGCAGCCCCTGAAATATACAATTTCGAAGAGCTGGCAACATTTGCCAAAGCAGAGAATATAAAGATATCTTTAGGGCATTCAAATGGTACTTACGAACATTTTAGAAAAGCGTATGAAATGGGCATTGATAGGATAACACATTTTCCAAATGCTTTAAGAAATTTTCATCATAGAGAAATAGGACCAATTGGTGCAGTGTTTTTACATAATTTTTATGTTGAACTTATTGTTGACAATGTTCATTTATCAACTAATTTTGTAAAGATGATGTACAGGGTTCTGGGACCTGAGAGATTAATTTTAGTAACTGATAGTATTTCACCCACCGGTTTAAAAGATGGCAGATATGAGTTAGGAGATTTGGAAATAACAGTAAGAGATGGTATTGCAAAAACAAACGAAGGAGTCCTTGCGGGGAGTACTTTAAGATTTATTGATGCAGTGAAAAACTTTAAAAAAATCACGAATTGTTCTTTGAAAGAACTTTCAATGGTTTCTTCATACAACGCATTGAAAAATTTAGGAATAAAGGGTGGAAGAATTAAAGAGGGATTCCCTGCAAAATTTGTTTTGCTTGATAAGGATTTAAATGTTATTAAGACGATGGTTTAAAGTATATAGTTTCGATATTGTGGACGTTTTTATTAAAGTAACTGTAAATGAGATACCCATCTTCACAAATTTGTACTATTAAAGCACCATTGAATTTTTCTTTGCTATTTTCGGTAGCATTTAATGGGTATAAATATTTTTCAGGATTACTGAGAGCAACTTTTATACTGACTTTTCTTTGCGAGATTATTACAGCAGCATTTTTAGCGCTTTTTGCTTGAGTTGTACTTATTATTTCTGAACTACCGTTAACTGGGTTGTAGATTTTTACACCTGTTTTTTCCAGTTTCTTTTCTAATTCTTTTCTAATATAATTAGAGTTAGTATTTTTTGAATACGATGGAAGAGTATCATCAAAAATAATAGAAGTAATTGCTTCTATTATTATTTTTTGGTTTGCTTTCAAGGTTATGATAATGCTGTTTCCAACTAATTTGGAAGATGATAAAGTTGCAACCAGTAAAAAACCTCCAATAATGGCAAGAACAAATATTAATTCAACTAGTGTAAAACCTTTTTTAAAATTTTTTCTGGTAATTTTTCCCATACTTTTGCTACCTGCCCACCTGTATTTTATTGTAAGTTATTTGTTTCAATCATAATACAAACATCATGAAATACTGTGATTCCCTTTTGTTTTAAGAACTCGTCTATTTCGTCAGAGTATGCGCCGGGTTGATACCATAAATTTGTAAAACCACTTTCTACAGCTTCTTTGGTTGCTTCAATACCTATTTTAGGGGGTAATATAAATACAAGAAGATCAATATCATTTGGAAGATCTTTTATCTTTTTTACAGTTTTGATTCCTTCAACTTCATCGTAACGGGGTGTTACCGGAATAACTTCAAATCCTTTTTTTCTCAAATCTCTTAAAACAATATTTCCAAATTTGCTTTTGTTTGTTGTTGCTCCAACAATTGCTATCTTTCTAATTTTTTTTAAATCCATAAGATTTCCTCCAAATAAGGTTTAAAGTTAAAACTTTCACGATTAATTTTAACAAAATTATCTTCTAATTTTGTTTGAGAAAACTTAAATATTATCATAGAATAAATCAACAAATTTTTTAAATAAAATTTAACAACTATATTATTAAAATTACTAATAAGAAACATAAAATTCCATAAAACCAGTTATACTAATGTTTGGTATAATATTCATTTTTGATTTAGATTTTGTTCATGAAGACCATAAAATGTTAATTTAATATGTTTTTCTAAGTAATTGCCGTGTTTTTAGAAGCTTGATTTTTGGAGATGAATTTTATGATACAATATTTTAAATTTGCAAGGGTTGAATGATCGAGAGTGGAAATTTTAATGTTTTAACAAAAAAAGGGGGCTGTTATGAAAAAAGGAATTAGTAGAGTGATACATGGAGTTATGAGAATAAAGGATTGGAAATACACAGTAGATGAGTTGTTGAGATTGGTTAATAAGCTTATTGATCTTGGGGTTACAACATTTGATTTAGCAGATATATATGGAGGATATGAAGCCCAAGAAATATTTGGAAGAATTTTTGAAAAAGATCCGAAGTTAAGGGATAAAATACAAATAATTTCAAAGGTTGGTATAAGACTTCTGTCAAAAAAATATCCAGAAATATATGTAAAACACTATAACACAACAAAAGAACATATAATAAGTTCTGTTGAAAAAACATTAAAAGATTTAAGAACGGATCATATAGATGTTCTTTTGATTCATAGACCAGATCCATTAATGGATCCAGATGTAATTTCAGAAGCTTTTGAATATTTAAAAGAAAAAGGAATGGTAGTGAATTTTGGTGTTTCAAATTTTATGTCACATCATATGTCTCTTTTTAAATCTAAAGTTAGGGAACCAATTTTGTATAATCAAATAGAAATTTCTCTACTTCATGTTGAAACATTATTTGATGGAACACTTGACTATTGTCTTGAAAACGAAATAATACCAATGGCCTGGTCACCTGTTTCTGGTGGAAGGATATTTGTTGAAAAAACAGGAAGGAATAAAGAAATATTAAGTGCATTGAAAAAAGTAGCCGAAAATCATAACACAACACCTGAACATATAATTTATGCATGGTTGTACAAACACCCTTCAAAAATCCATCCTGTGGTTGGTAGTGGAAAGTTTGAGAGAATAAAATGTGCAGTTGAGGCGTTAGATATTGATCTTGATTTACAGGAATGGTTTTATATTTTAAAAGCAGCAAGAGGATATGATGTGCCATAAAAGCTTTTGTTAATTTTATAACCAAAAAAGTATGGTATTAAGGGGGAAAGGTAGAAATGGATCTAGAAAAAATGATTAATGAAATGACTTTAGAAGAAAAAATAAACCTTTTAGTTGGTATTGGAAGGTCGGGAGTGGGAGATACTCCTCGTTACAAAGTAGAAGGCGCTGCAGGTGAGACTCGTCCAATAGAAAGATTAAACATCCCAAGAACAGTACATGCAGATGGCCCAGCAGGTCTTAGAATTTCTCCAAAAAGAGAAAATGATGAAAAGACTTATTATGCAACAGCTTTCCCGATAGCTTCTATGATAGCTTCTACGTGGAATAAAGATATTGCATTTGAAGTGGGAAAAGCTATGGGGAATGAGGCTAAAGAATATGGAGTTGATTTCCTACTGGCACCTGCTTTGAACATTCACAGAAATCTCTTGTGCGGGAGAAATTTTGAGTATTATTCGGAAGATCCTTTTCTTTCAGGGGAAATGGCTGAAAGTTTTGTAAGAGGGGTACAATCTGAAGGTGTAGGTGCGTGCGTGAAACATTTTGTCGTGAATAACCAGGAGACTAACAGGAGAAGTATCAATACTAAGGTATCGGAGAGGGCACTAAGAGAGATTTATTTAAAGGGTTTTGAAATAGCTA
Organism: Thermosipho sp. (in: thermotogales); assembly: GCA_017656345.1. Classification (GTDB taxonomy): domain Bacteria; phylum Thermotogota; class Thermotogae; order Thermotogales; family Fervidobacteriaceae; genus Thermosipho_A. Next base: position 79,575 of record JACDNZ010000009.1, read on the forward strand.
TAAAAAAGGCAAAACCTTGGACAGTAATGAGTGCATACAATAAACTTAATGGGAAATATTGTTCTCAAAGCTGGTGGCTTTTGACTGAAGTTTTAAGAAATGAATGGGGATTTGAAGGTTTTGTAATGAGTGATTGGGACGCGGGAGATAGTGCAAAAGAACAGATTCAAGCTGGTAATGATTTAATAATGCCGGGAAAATCTTATCAAACTGATCCTTCAAGAAAAGATGAAATAGAAGAGATAAAAGAAGCAGTTAAAAGAGGAGAAATAACTGAAGAAATAATTAATGAAAGAGTGAGATCAATATTGAAGATTTTAGTGAAAACCCCTTCGTTTAATAATTATAGTTATTCAAATGCCCCGGATTTAGATGAACATGCAAAGATTTCATATATGGCTGCAATAGAAGGTGTTGTTCTTTTAGAGAATAAGGGAGCGTTGCCGTTTGATAAAAGCACACCTGTTGCACTTTTTGGGACAAGTCAAATTGAAACAATAAAAGGTGGAACAGGAAGCGGTGATACACATCCAAAGTATACAGTAAATATTCTGGATGCTTTTGAAGAAAAAGGTATTAATGTTGATAAACAACTTTCAGAATTTTATAGAAGAAAGGTAAAAGAGTTAAGAAATACAAAGTATAAGGTTCAAGAAGATATAAAACCAAAATTGCCAGAAAATATCTTAGAGGAGAATTTTCTTGAGGATTTAGCCGAAAGAAATGAAATAGCAGTTATTGTATTTAGCAGGATTTCAGGTGAAGGTTATGATAGAAAACTTGAAAAGGGAGATTTTTATCTCTCTGATGATGAAAGGGAGCTTCTTGAAAGAGTTTCAAAAGCTTTCCGTTTAAAAAGAAAAAAGGTTATAGTCTTACTCAATATAGGTGGACCTATCGAGATTGCAAGCTGGAGAAATTTGTGTGATGGTATTCTTTTGATATGGCAGCCCGGGCAGGAAGCGGGAAGAGTAGTTGCAGATGTGTGTACGGGAGTTATTAATCCTTCTGGAAAGCTTCCTACAACTTTTCCAAAAGGTTATACAAATATACCTTCAAAAGAATTCCCTGGAGTTCCAAAAGAAGACCCCAGAGAGGTTATATATGAAGAGGATATTTATGTAGGCTATAGATATTATGATACATTTGGAGTTGAACCTTTGTATGAATTTGGATATGGACTTTCCTATACAACGTTTAAATATGAAAATTTGGAAGTAATTACAAAGGGTAATTATGTAATTGTAAGTTTCGATGTGGAAAATACAGGAGATTTTGCGGGTAAAGAAGTGGTACAGGTATATGTTAGAGCGCCAAAGGGGAAAATTGATAAACCATTCCAGGAGTTAAAGGCATTTTCAAAAACAAAATTACTACAACCCGGTGAAAGAGAAAAAGTATTGTTAAAGATTAGTTTAAGAAGCCTTGCGAGTTTTGCGATTGACAAATGGATTTTAGAAAAAGGTAATTATGAAATAAGAATTGGATCGTCATCGAGAGATATAAGACTTGTTGGTAAAATTGAACTTGAAGAAAAAACATTTGATGTTTCAGGAGGAGTAATATGAAATTTTTCGTTGTTGATGCCTTTACTAACGAGCCCTTCAAAGGAAATCCAGCAGGAGTAGTGGTTTTAGATAAAAGTGAAAATTTAACAAAAAAAGAAAAACAACTTCTAGCAGGTGAACTTCGATTTTCAGAAACAGCTTTCGTAAAGCAAAATTCAGATAAAGAATTTGTACTGGAGTATTTTACACCTGTTTCAGAGATCGATCTTTGTGGTCATGCAACAATTGCAACTTTTTGTGTTTTAAAAGAACTTGGATTTGTAAAAAGTGGAAATACTTATATAGCAGCAACTAATGTTGGAAAGTTAAAAATAACATTGGACAATGAGATAATATTTATGGAACAGGCCAAGCCTGAACTAGGAGAAATACTTTCAAAAGATGAAGTATCAAAAATTTCGGAAATGTTAGGCATTGACGAATCTGAGATAAATGTTGAGCTGCCTTTACAAATTGTTTCAACAGGGGTATGGGATTTATTAATACCTGTAAAAACAGAAAAGGCTCTTTTCAAAATTTCACCAAATTTTGAAAAAATCAGTAAGTTTTGTAGTGACCATAACATTGTAAGCTTCCATGTTTTTACCCTTGATACAAAAGATGGAATTGCAAAGGCCAGAGATTTTGCACCCCTTTTTGGTATCAATGAAGAAGCAGCAACGGGAACAGCCAATGGAGCACTTTCTTATTACTTATACAATTATAAGGTGATTGAGAAAGAAAGATTATATAAGATAATTCAAGGTGAGAGTATGAGCAGAAGATCAGAAATATACGTAAAAATTGAGAAAGAAAGAGTATTAGTTGGAGGTAAAGCAAGAATAATCGTTAAAGGAGTTTTGGAAGTAAAATAGCCCGCTTTGCGGGCTATTTTTAAACAACAAAATAATATGGAATTTCAGTTTTGTATTTTCCTCTGAATTTTTTCTCTTTAATCATTAATGAACTATCAAGATCATGAAAGTCAAAAGCTCCTGTTCCTGCAGCAAAGTGGATGCTTTGGTTGATTCCCAGGCTTGATTCTCCCATACAACCAATCATAAGGTGCAAATTAGCAGCTTTGGCCATCTCAACTATTGCAAGGGCATCAGAAATACCACTTTTCATTAATTTTATATTTATGTAATCAACTGCTTCTTCTTTGATTAATCTCATAACATCAAATTTTGTTTTTGCACTTTCGTCTGCTCCAACCGGGAATGGAGAATTAAATCTTACAAATTTTAATCCTTCGATATCTTGTGCAGGTACAGGTTGTTCGAAAACATTGATATCAATTCCCATTCTGTATATCTCATTTACGAATGTTATTGCCTGTTTTGGAGTATAACCCATGTTTGCATCAACAATATACTTTGCTCCCTTTGTAATTTCATATATTTTTTCAAGGGCTTTTATATCTTCTTTCAGATTCTCTCCAACTTTGATTTTTATAACGTTAAAACCTTCTTCAAATATTCTTCTAGCGTCATTTATTCTTTCTTCAAGGGTACCGATACTTATTGTTTTATCAGTTTCTATTTTTTCGCGTGCTCCTCCAAGAATTTGATAAACGGGGGTATTTATTTCCACTGAAAAAGCGTCTAAAACAGCATATTGGATAGCTGCTTTTATACTTGGAAAGGCAAAAAGTTTATCAGTAATATCAAAAATTTGTCTGTAATTTTTTGAATTAATTCCTTTGATCATTTCGTTGACAGTTTGTTCTAACGCAAATAAAGCTTCAACTTTCTCTCCGTTTACTCTAAATGAAGGAGATGCTTCCCCATATCCGATTGCTCCGTTATCTAGTTCAACAACAACTTCTATATTTGTGGTTTTTGTAGATATGCTCCCGGTAATATGAAATGGTTTTTCATATTCAAAGGTGTTGAGTTTAAATCTTACCGATTTGATTTTTCCCATATTTTCACTCCTTTTATTTTAATTCTTTAAAAGATAAAACTTCAATTTTTGACTCAGTATCAATAATATAACTATTTTTAGTTTCCATTTCACCTACTTGATTATCGTAAGGATCGTTTCTGTAAAATTTCTTTCTTGGAGTAAAATCAGCTTGAAAATCAAGGTTTGCAAACATTCTAAAGCCATCAAGATTGGTAAAATAGAATAATCTCATTTCTTCATTTTCCCTTCTACTACTACCAAAAGACAGATCAACGGGAACCCAACCAGTATCTTTTAAATAGATTAGAGCCCAATCGTGTGGAGATGCTCCAAATGGTGTTACAAACCAACCTGATTGCCACTTTGCGGGGATACCTGCCATTCTACATAAAGTTATGAAGGTGATGGCATAAAAACCGCAATCACCTTTGAATGTTGTTGTAACATATTCAGGAATGTTGTCGTATAAAGCATATGGTAGGACGTAAGAATAGGAAACGTTGAGAGATAGGTAATCGTATATTTTTCTTGCTGTTATATAGTCGTTTTCTTTATCAGTGTCTTTTAAAATCGTGTTTAAAATTTTTCCAAGATAAGGAGTAAACAAAATATGTGGAGGTTTTTCAGATAAATCACTTTTTCTGGGTTTGGGGCGAGAAAACTTCATAGAATTGCTGACCCATTCAGAGATAGTGTAACTAAATTCAACCCAGAAGATTTCAGAATCTTTTCCTTCAAAATGAATAGTTCTTTGTGGGGACTTATTTGAAGAAATTTTATATGTGTGACTTGTATTTAAAATTTTAACATTTTCTTGTTGGAATTCTCCTATGGGGAATGGTAGCCAAACTAATACACTATCGTTTTTAGGTTCTTTTCTTTTTATACTAATTCTTGCTTTAACTTTAAATTTTTTTGGAGATTTTGAATTAATAAGCCTTAAAACAGCATCGTTGGTGATTTTTCGCATTTTTTGATTTGTCTGACGGACTTTTTGTTTTTCCTTATATTGCTTAAGTGAGAAACCTATATTGAAGTGAAATCTTTCTTGAAATCGCTGTTCACCTTTGATATATCTGAAATCAATATATCCGTGTTTTAATAAATTTTCAAAATCATTTGTTGTAACATCTTTAAAAAGCTTTTTAAAAAGTTTAATTGCTTCTTTTTTGTTGTATGGGTATACTCTTTCGAGAAGTTCTATTCTAAAAAGTTCGAACTTTAACCTTTCCTTTAATTCCTTTGGAATACTTTTTTTCAACCTGGTTGCAATTGAATCTTTTGCTTGATCGAACATACCTAGCCAAATAAGTTTTTCTATATCATTTGGTAATGGTACTGTTAGAAATTTCATTATATCCCCCCTTTTTAATCTTTTAGAGATATTATAGCACCAAATTAGTTAGTAAAACAAATTATCTTGTAAGGGAGTTGAAGTTTATTTTTTTACAATTTAGTGTTTTTGTTGACAATAGAGTTACTTTGTGTTAAAATACCAGAAACAAAAGAGGGGTGTATTATTTTGAAAAAGATTTTAAGTAATTTTAAAGTTATCAGATTAAATCAAAGTAAACAATTTGTTTGGTGGTGGAATAGCGGCAATTGTCCGCCACCTTTGTTGTGGTAAATCTTTTGAATGGACAATTGCCGGGCAAATATGCCCGGCATTTTTTTAATAGTAGAAAAGGAGGGGGAATATGAGAGAATATGTAAATTTAAATTTTGAAGAGATGCCTAAGTATTGGTATAACATACTTGCGGACTTACCTTTTGAACTTGATCCACCGCTTGATCCTGAAACTAATAAACCAATTTCGTTAGAAAAATTATTGAGATTATTTCCGCAGCCACTATTAGAACAAGAAATGTCAAATAAACGGTTTATTAAAATACCTGAAGATATACTTGAGGAATATGCGGTTTATAGACCAACGCTATTGATACGAGCAAGTTTTTTAGAAAGATATCTAGAAACTCCTGCAAAAATATACTATAAATACGAGGGAATAAGTCCTACCGGAAGCCACAAAACAAATACAGCACTTGCACAGGCGTATTATAATAAAATTTCCGGGACAAAGGTTCTTTATACCGAAACTGGAGCGGGACAATGGGGTAGTGCTCTTTCATATGCTGGGTTGAAATTTGGTTTGAAAGTAAAAGTATTTATGGTTAGAACGAGTTATAAGCAAAAACCTGCAAGAAAACAGTTAATGAATTTCTTCGAAGGTGAAGTTGTTCCTTCACCAAGTGATTTAACAGTATCTGGAAAAAGGTATAATAAGAATCATCCTGGAAGTCTTGGAATTGCCATAAGTGAAGCAATGGAAAAAGTTATAGAAAATGAAGAAGCAAAGTATGCCCTTGGAAGTGTATTAAATCATGTACTTTTACATCAGACAATAATAGGGCTTGAGACAAAAAAGCAATTAGAAAAATTAGGTTTAAGCCCCGATATAATCATAGGTTGTCATGGTGGTGGTTCCAATTTTGGTGGGACTATACTTCCTTTTGTTACTGAAAAGTTGTCTGGAAAAGATATAAAATTTTTAGCTTGTGAACCTGAAAGTTGTCCAACTCTGACAAAAGGTGAATATAGATATGATTTTGGAGATAGTGTGGGGTTTACACCTCTTTTAAAAATGTATACACTTGGAAAAGATTTTATTCCACCTGAAATACACGCAGGTGGTTTAAGGTATCATGGTGCTGCACCGATTATTTCAATTCTGGCAAAAAAGAGATTAGTAGAAGCAGCTTCTTTTAAGCAAAGTGAGACTTTCAAAGCCGCAAAAATTTTTGCGAAACTTGAGGGAATAATACCTGCTCCTGAATCTGCTCATGCAATAGCTGGGGCAATAGAGGAAGCTCTAAAGGCAAAAAAAGAAAAGAAAAATAAAATAATTGTTTTTACACTTTCAGGTCACGGTCTTTTTGATTTATCGGCGTATATATAACAAAAAAGCCACCAAAGCAGGTGGCTTTTAAATTTTAGCAACGATATTTCTAAAAGTTTTTTCAAATAATCTCAATTTTTCTTCTGATTCTTCTTTGGTTTTTGCAAAAGAATAGATATAAACCTTCAATTTTGGTTCAGTACCAGATGGTCTGATTGCATACCAGGAACCATCGTCAAAGAAAAATCTTAGAACGTTGGAAGAAGGAATGTGTTCTCTGTTAACTTCTCCTATTTTGTTTCCATCTTTGTCATATTCTACTCCTTCAAGATAGTCAATGTAGCTTGTTAAAGATAGATTTCCAATCTTTTTGGGGAAGTTGTTTCTGTAGTAACTCATAATACTTTTGATTTTTTCCATTCCTTCTATTCCTTCATAAATTAGTGAAAAGTTATTTTCAAGGTAGTAACCATGTTTTTCGTATAGCTCATTTAAAACGTCGACAAGGGTTTTTCCAAACTTTTTATAATATCCAGCTGCTTCAGAAAGAAGCATAGCAGAAATTACCCCATCTTTATCTCTAACGAAATTTCCTGTGACAAAACCTATGCTTTCTTCGTAACCAAATTCGAATTGGAATCCCTCTTTTTCGAGTTTGTTTTCAAGTCCACAAATGTTTTTGAAACCTGTTAGGGTTTCAAATGTTTCAACGTTAAATTCACTTGCAATTATCTTTCCTAGATTGCCAGTTACAATTGATTTTATTATTATACTCTTGTTCGAAAGTAAATTTTTTTCTTTTCGCTGGCTTAACAAATATTGTATCAAAATAGCACCGGTTTGGTTTCCATTTAGGGCTACATATTCACCATTATGTTTAATCATAACTGCTAGTCTGTCACAATCAGGATCTGTTGCAATAACAATATCCGCATCTTTTTCGGTTGCAAGTTTTAGTGCAAGTTTAAAAGCGTTTAAATCTTCAGGGTTTGGATAACCAACTGTTGTAAAATTTGGGTCAGGAAGTTCTTGTTCTTTTACAACAAATACATTTTTAAATCCTCTTTCTTTTAGAATATGTCTAACAGGAATATTACCTGTGCCATTTAATGGTGTGTATACAATTTTTATGTCTTTATCGATATCATCGTTTAATGTGAGTTCTAAAACTTTTTTATAATATGCTTTGTCAACTTCTTGACCAATTATTTTTATCAATCCATTTGCAATTCCTTCATCAAAAGGTATTTTTTTGACCATTCCAAAATCTGTGATTGATTGAATGTTATTTTGAATGGGTATCGCAACGTCGTCTAAAATTTGTGAACCCTCTTCCCAGTAAACTTTGTATCCATTATATTCTGGAGGATTGTGACTTGCAGTTATAACTATTCCGGCCGTTGCATTTAAGTATCTGACAGCAAATGATAGTTCTGGGGTTGGTCTTATATCTTCAAAGATATAAACTTTTATCCCATTTCCAGAAAGAACTTCTGCTGCAATTTTTGCAAAATCTTTTGAGAAGTGTCTAACATCATAAGCAATGACAACACCTTTTTTAGCTCTTTCGGGACCTTTTGAGTTAATAAAATCAGCAAGTCCCTGAGTTGTTCTTGCGACAATATATTTATTCATTCTATTAGTGCCGGCCCCTAATTTTCCTCTTAAGCCTGCGGTTCCAAATTCAAGATCTTTGAAGAATCTTTCTTTTATTTCATCTTCGTTGTCTTTAATTGATTCTAATTCCCTTTTTGTATCATTATCTATATATGGGCTTTCAAGCCATTTTAAGTATTCTTTCATAAAATCATTCATTTGAAACACCTCCTTCAATCTATTTTACCACACGAAAAAAGATGAATAGTTAATATTTTGTGACACGATATGTAAACGCTTACAAAAAAATACAAAATTAAAAGAATTTTGTGGTTAATTCGGGATATTCTCGGGTGATATTTTCTGGAAAGCGATAGTATTATTTGGATAATTTGCGTAAAAAATGCTAACCTTTTTGCGATGAATGTAAACGCTTACAAAAATAAGGAGGTGATTTTATGAGAAAATTGTTAGTTTTATCCATTGTTTTCTTTGCTGTAGCTCTATTTTCGGCTAATATTGTTTTCTGGACAGCTCCCAATCCTTTACAGGAACAAT